>CAYJUK010000048.1:0-12788 GCA_964373335.1 uncultured Planctomycetales bacterium
ACTGACGACATTCACACAATCATTCAACCGCTCTCGGATCGCTGCGTCGATGACCGGATAAAGATCATCAATATAAAGATAATCCCGGATGTCGGTCCCCTCTCCCTCAATCTCAATCCTGCCATGTTGGATTGCGGTCTGAATGAAATGCCCGACGGTGCTGCGGCCCTGATCGGAGGGGCCGTAGACCCCCGGCAGACGGAGAATCGAAAAGATAATATCCGTATGCCGGAACTTTCTAGCCAGCAGTAACTCACTCGAGACCTTGCCGATGGAATAATAATCATCCGGCTTCAAGGGAAAGTCTTCGTGAATCTTTTTGCCCTTCCAGACCCAATTTTCTTCTAGACTGCCATAGACATCCACACTGCTTATGAATATATATTGAGCCGCCTGAAAACGCTGACAAACCTCTCCCAGGGTTTCAGCCATGCGGATATTCTGCTGCATCGCTGAAAAGCTGTTGTCTTTCAAGCGAGAGATTCCGGCGGCCATGATGATCACATCCTCAGGCTGCAGAAATGAAAGCGATCGGGAAGCTAGATCAAAAGACAGCAAATGACAGGTTGCAGAGGAGAACCCTAGAACTTCATAATCTGAGGACGCGGCAAAAAGATCATACAATCTTTGGCCAATGAGCCCGGTGGCTCCTAAAAGAATAATGCGCTTCTTATGCATAAGCCTTGACCTCCTCTTCCTTAAATTGAGGAAGATTAATAGAATGAGTTGAATGACATTGTCTTTTCGGTCTTAACCAGCCGCAGCGATTGCACGCGGGGACAGTCCCCTTTTTTCGGATCATGTCTTTAAACGTCTTGAAATCATTCCCCTGAATAATCTCCACTAAAGGAGTTGTTTTGACATTCCCCATAGAAACCGCCAAACAAGGGAAAAGGTCTCCATCCACATTGATATGGACACTTGAGGAGGGAAATTGGCAAGTCTTAAAACGATCAGCGTCATGATCAAGGTGATTAAGCAGATTCAAATCCGGCAGGCCTTGCTCTGAATCCAGCCTTCCAATTTTAGGATGCAAAAAAGCTGCCGAACCCGTTTCAATATTGTATTGTCGAACCTGTTCCAATTGCGCGGCGATCAGGGAAAAATTCTTATAAATTTTTGCCTGTGCGGGCTTCAGGATCTCTTCCAAATGAAACATAGAATCAGCATGCTGCAACGGAGAACCTTTTAAGAATTGAAAACTATGGTGATCACAGCCTAACTCTTCCATACAGGTTTTATGAATCGAATAAAGTTGATCCGCGTTTTCATCCAGAACGACCGTTTTCGCTTCCAGGACACAGGCAGACTTTCGCTTTCTTCTCTCAGCATCAAAGATCCGCGTCAGGTGTTTGACCCTCTCCCATTGCCGTTCGTTAAACCCGCGCAGGGTGTTGCCGACGTTATCGATGGAAATCGACAGGACCCGGAAGTGCTTATAAGAAAGTAAGAGGGCAATCTTTTCTTCCGTCAATAACAACCCGTTCGTGATCAGATTGCAATCAAACCGTTCGGCGACTTGTGTCAATAGCTCATTAAATTTAGGGAACATGAGCGGCTCTCCACCGGTTAAGGTGACCCGGGCATACGAAGGAAGCTGATCAACAACCTTTAACCAATCCTGATAGGTCATATGATCTGATCGAAAATCCCGTTTTTGAAAACAAAAAGGACAATCGAGATTACACAAGTTGGTCAAGACAAAGGTATACCGGTCCGGTAAAAGCCAGGGCAGACGATAGATCAATTTCGTCCAGGCCTCGTGCTTGAGGTGAAAAATTTCTTTACGTTTTTTTTCAAGTAAGCTTTGCGTCATCCACACTTCCTAAAACATCAGAAACTCACTTCTCTCGAATTCATAAACAACACCTGATGACTTGAAACACTCAATACGGTCCAGCGAAGGAATCTTCCTTGCGCGCAAGTTCTTCGTCAGATTTTCGACCCAGCAACTCTTCGACTTGCCGAACAATATCCTTAGCCGTTGGATAAAAAGCCTCTTCTAAAACCTGGCTCACTGGACAAGGACACTCAGGCAGCGTCACGCGCCGCAAGGGACTCTTCAAATAATCGTAAGCCTTCTCAGCGGCAAGAGCTAAGATCTCCGCGGCAAATCCGCAGGACCGCCAGCTGGTATCAGCGCAAATCAATCGGCCGGTTTTCTTGACAGATTGGAGGATCGTCTCTTCGTCCAAAGGTTTGAGGGTGATGGGGTCAACAATCTCAAGTTCAATTCCTTCTCGGGAAAGATAATCCGCCGCTTCCAGAGCCTGTTGGACCATGATTGAGGTCGCGACAACGGTGCAATCCCTGCCTTGACGGACAATCTTCGCCTGGCCAAAGGCAATCAGGTAAGGATCCTCCGGGACATCTCCCTTCAGATCGTATAATTGACGATGTTCTAAAATAATCACCGGATGATCAACTGAAAAACTCTTCACAAGAATCCCCCACACATCAAAAGGGCTGCTGGGCATCGCGACTGATAATCCCGGAAAATGAACTAAGAGCGACTGAATGCTTTGGGAATGCGTCGGCCCCTGCCCCCACCCACGGCCGATAATCCCTCGCACAACGATCGGGATAGAACTTTTCCCGGCGCAGACATATTTCCATTTAGCGGCATTGTTGATCAGCTGATCCAAGGTTAAAAACATAAAATCGTTTCGGGCGTGAATGACAATCGGCCTTTTTCCATTTAAGCAGCAGCCGATTGCGATCCCCGTCAATGCCCCTTCACTGGCAGGGACATCAAAAACCCTCTTCGGCCCAAAGCGTTTCGCCGCGGCCAGGGTGGTCCCGAAAATCCCTTTCCAGTCATCCACGCCTAACCCCATGATAAAGATTCGCGGGTCCCTTTCCATCCCCTGGACCAGGGCTTCAGAGATAGCCTCAGCATAAGTGATAAGACGCATATCTTAAATCTCCTCGCGTTTTGTCTTATAGAAGACAAGTCCTCTGTGTGATCTCAATTCATGCTGATCAGCATGAATTGGGAGAAAAGGAACTGTCCCTTTTTATGTTAACTTCACGAGACTTCAGCTAGGCGGCGAAGGCGGATGATCAAACCAACTCTAACAATGATCCTTCAGGTGGCCAGGGAGATTGGAGGGCTGCCTTGTAAGCGGCATCCACGTCCTGACGGATTTCTTCCAAAGCCTTTAGTTTTTCTTCTTCCGATAAGATACCTTTTAAGATCAAGTGACTTTCCAGACGTTTAATCGGGCATCGTTTCCTCCATCGCTCAACCTCAGCCTTGGTCCGATAACCTTTATCGTCATCCCTCAATGGGCCGACGTGTTCACGGACGCGATAAGTAAGACATTCGATAAAGACCGGGCCCTTCCCCTGCCGGCATAAACGCGCGGCTGTTTGCATCGTCTGATAAACCTTAATCACATCATTGCCATCAATTAAGCGCGTTGGCAATTCCGGAATCCGGACTCGCTGATAAATAGAAGAAGGCGGCTGCCGGCACGATAAGGGAGAATGGGTGGAATAAAGATTATTTTCACAAACAAAGATGACTGGCAGATGTTTGAGAACAGCAAAATTCAGGCTCTCATGAAAAACACCTTCCTCAATAGCCGCGTCCCCAAACAAGCCCACGCCCACATTTTTTTTCCGGTCCATCTGATAGGATAAAGCCGCGCCCACGGCAACCGGAATTAAAGAAGCTAAGATAGGAGAAGCAAACATACCTTTCCGTGTGTCCGTTAAATGAGCTGACCCTGCCCGGCCTTGAGAAGGGCCGTCCCAACGTCCGCATAGCTCAGCAAAGAAACTTTTAAGATCTCCCCCCTTAGCGAGAAAAGCGGCATGACAGCGATGCGAGGCAAAGACCTGGTCTTCGTCCTTCAACGCCTGACAGAGACCAACCGAGACCGCCTCTTGTCCAATGGATAAATGCGTGGGTGTTCGAATCGTTTTGTCAGGATAGACCTTAATGATCTTCTCCTCGGCCATACGGATACGCAGCATCTCGACCCACATTTTTTTAAGCAATGGTTCTGTTATCCGTTTGCCGCTCATACCAAGTTCATAGCCTGCATGGTTTTAATATTATAGTACTTCGCCTCTGGCTCATCCCTGAGGATACCACCCTCCTCATAGGCTTGTTTTAATGACCGGATCGCATCCGGCAAAGGATGCCGGGGAAGAAATCCCAGCTCTTGATGAATCTTTCGCGAGGAGATATGATACGAGCGCTCATCCTGCGTCGGCAGATAGACAATCTCAATCTCCGGGTCGTTCAAGGTCTCTCGGATCAAACCGGCTGTCTGCGTCAGCGTCAGATTTTGACCGCCCACATTGTAAATCTTTCCCTGAATCACTTCTTGAGCATACCCTAAGACCTGAACCAGCAAATCGGTGAGATCCTCAATATGGATATGCGGGCGTCTTTGTTGTCCGCCGAAGATCGTCATGACCTTGTTCTGCAAGGACTGAAAGGTTAGAAGGTTGATGGTTAAATCTAACCGCAGCCTCGGGGACCATCCGCAGACGGTCGCCGGCCGCAGGACTAGGACACCAAAATCCCCGGCTTGTTGTCTGAGGAGGTATTCTTCACCATAAGCTTTATAGCGAGAGTAATCCGTCAACGGTTTGAGGGTCAATCCTTCGGTCACCTCTGGCTCACTTTTTATTCCATAAACGCTGGAACTGGAAATATAAATGAAACGCTTTACTTCGCATCTCTTAGCCATATCCACCAGTTTAAGAAATGCATCATAATTGATTGATTTACCCAATTCGGGATTGAGCTCAAAGCTAGGGTCATTCGAGATACAAGCCAAATGGATAATCGCATCGGTACCGGGAATCTCTCGGCTCAATAGTTCTTGATCCCGAATATCTCCCTTCACTTGAATTAATTGGGGATGATCAGCGACACGATCTAAGGCCTGTTCTCCAAAGAGATACCAGTCAATGACCTTCACGGTAAAACCCGCCTGCAGCAATTTGGGTACCAAGATCGAGCCGACATATCCCGCTCCTCCGGTCACCAAGACATTCTTCATGAAAGGATCCTTTCACAATTCTGGGCGACAATCTCCGGGGAGATATCGTCCATGCAAAAACGGTCATTCCGGCACACCGAATGAAAACAAGGCATATAAGGACAGCGCAAAGGAGATCTTAACAGCGTCACCCGCGGGATCCCTTGCATCCGTTGAGGGTTCGTTGGCCCAAATAAGGTCATCACTTGCTTATTCAAGGCAAGACCGACGGCCTGAGCTAAAGAATCCGAAGTGACAATCAAACGGCAGCCCGCGATCCAATTGATATATTGATCCAAATCTCGGTGCCCGCGCTGCCAGCTTAGGGAATATTTATCTTTTAACAATTGTTCTAATCTCTCCCAGTGTCTCCGGGGCCAGGCCTTCGTAGGCCATTTGGGACCGACAGCGTAATTAAAACCAATATCCCATTTTTCCTTCTGAGGATGAGATGATGGCAGGAGAGCCCCCTGTCCCTCCCATCTGGCTCCAACAGTCTCGTATAAAATTTCAAAAAATGACTTATCAATATCCTGATGATTTTCTTGGCCAGCCAGCAGATATCGGGCGGATCTTTTGTAGGCATCCATATCCTGGGTCAATCGATTAAAATAAAAACCATATTTTTTCTTCACCTTGACCTGGACCAAAAATGCGCTCAATTCGATATCCTTCTCCAGATTGATCATGAGATCAAAGGATTCCTGTGCCAATTGGGTGAATAAATCCGGACCCATCATTATCAAACGGCTGATATAAGGATTATCCTTTAATAGAGGAGCGGCTTTCGATGAGGTCACCCAGGTAACCTTGTCCTGTTTGTAAAGATTGAGCAAGACCGTGCATAAAAGGACATCGCCAAGGCTCACCTGGGTTGAGATCCCCTTTTCTAAAAATTCCGAGTACCCTGTCTTAACGATTAAAACTTTTCTGGCTTTCTTCATGGAAGATGTAGATTAAAATTGCGCATCTAATAGATTGATGGTGGAGCGGCTGGATTATTCCCGAAAGAGGATATCCACCGATGTATATCCGGACTGCTCAAGATGGTTGGTCTTAACCTTGATATCGCAAGGAATACAGGTGCCATAATAACTGCAATAGCGGTATTTGAGGCGAAGGATTAATTCCTCATCGAGCAGATGACCGACAACGCCTTGTTCTCTCTGGGTGTAAAGATCAGAATGACAGCGATAGATTGTGCCATCCGGAGCAATCGGAAAAACTGTATTCCGGCATAAGACCGGCTTGCCGTTGACCCTGCCGGCACAGGCATCCGGATATTTATAATCCCCGTAAAAACGTTTGTTCCAATACCCCAGGAAAGGTTTTGTCCTGAATTCCACTCCCTGTTGCGAAGCAAAGGAACGGATCTGATTGGTTAATTCCGGGTAAGCGGGATGTTCAATATGGTATAAACCAATACTGACAATACCTTGCAATTCCTTAATCCTTAAAATCAGATCTTGATAATCATTCTGGCCAGAATGAAAACTGACACGGATGGTCGGGTAGGGTGCTCCGCGATGATTCCAGGCTAAATTTTTCAATTCTTTAAAGCGATCTAAGGTTACTTGAGGTGGTAAGGCAGTCAAGATATCAACCTTATGCCGGATATTGTCCAGAATTTCCCAGATGCCTTTGTAAACAAATGGCTCGCCTCCCTGCAAGGTCAATGGAATTCCCTCCGGCAGACTCAAACGATTGAGCCCCTCAATCCATTCTTCCGGTTCTAATTCCTTAAAAATCTTTTTATTAATAAAGGGATGATTGAAATTGGTAATGCAATAGAAACAGGATAAAAAGCAGCGATTGGTGAGAAAGACTCCGAAATAATCGGTATCTACGGGAACGGAAACCTCTCGCAGTCGTTGAGTAACAACGGACATAAATCAGCAGTGACTTCCCTATAAGTTGAAGGATCGTTTAGAGAGTGAGAAGGACACATCCAAAAAAGGGATGTGTCCCAAAGCTAAAAGGCAGGGTTATTCTACTAAAAATCATTTATAAACGCAATCAGCAAAATAACCGTAATCGAACCGTAATCGGGACACAATCGGGACACATCCTATTTTGGGATGTGTCCCGATTGTGTCCCGATTGTGTCCCGATTAACCCGAGGATTTCCTTATGTATTCTCCGGATTTCCCTCCCGACTTATATAACAATTTCACCTCTGAAATCACCATCGCGGGATCCAGGAATTTCATCATATCATAAATGGTTAAGGCCGCCGCAGAGGCCGCGACCAAGGCCTCCATTTCTACCCCGGTTCGTCCTTGGCAAACCACTTCCGATTGAATCTTAATAGAATATTTTGCGGGATCCTTTTCAAACTTTATATTCACCTTATTGATTGCCAAAGGATGACACAAGGGGATCAAGGTAGAAGTGGCCTTAGCCGCCATGATTCCGGCAACCTTGGCGGTCTCAAAGACATCTCCTTTAGGGGATCCATAGGTGATTAATTGTTGAAAAGCTGACGGACTCATCTTGATTTGAGCGGTTGCCTTTGCCAGACGTTTGCTGATCTCCTTTTCACTGACATCTACCATCCCGCCCGAAGACTTTCTATTCTTTGATCTCACACATTCCTCCTGTTCTCTTACTATTAACCCACTCCTTTTTCTTTTACGTAGGAGACTAATTTAAAACCCCAACCGAACGGGCCTTAATAATAAGAAAGACTTTTTGTTTTTCGCGCAAACGCAAATCTTGCAAAGCGGCAGCAGTAATCTCGACAAAACATTTAAGGCCATGTATCTTAACACAAAGCATAACCCGCGGATGACATAATACGATCCGTTCAATCTCGGCTGGGATGATATTTCTGGCACTGATCCCTTCTAGATCATGGGTAGCTAAAAGAATATCATTCGCACGAATCAAGATCCGGACGCGCGGTTTGATCTCCGGATAAGGATAAGCGACCGATAAGGGAAAACCGGAAAAATCCAGGACAGCCAATTGCTCCTTCTGATCAATCTCCTTGACCGGAAGATCATAGACATTATTCACCTCTTCCATTGGGAATTTATCGAGATAGTTTGAGGTTAAGACTCGATCAATCGGGACATCCTGAGCAATCCATTGTCCTTCCTTGAGGACAAAAACCCTTTCCACAAAATAGAGAAGTTCAGAGATGGAATGACTCACATAAACCATCGGGATCTTAAAGATCTGATAATATTCCTTAAGATAGTTCAGGATTTCATAACGAGTCGATAAATCAACGGCCGAAACCGGCTCATCCATGAAAAGGATCTCTGGTTTACGGATTAACGCTCTCGCCAAAGCGACACGCTGGCGTTCTCCCACCGAGAGCGAAACCGGTTTTCGATCCAGGAAAACCGACAAATGCAAAAGATCAATCAACTGGACGGCATAAGGATTATTATGACGCGAATCGAGATTATAAAAGATATTTTCCCTGACGCTCAAATGGGGAAATAATAAGGCCTCTTGAAAGACCATCCCCAACTTCCTTTTCTCCGCTGGCAGATTGATCCTTGATTGGGAGGTAAAAAAAACCTGGTCACGAAACTGAATCTCACCTTCCTCCGGAGTCTCCAGCCCGATCAAACAATGCAAAAGCGTACTCTTCCCGGCTCCGGAGTGTCCCAGGACACCGGTGATCCCCTCGGGCCATTGCGCTTGGACATGCAGGCGAAACGTTCCCTTTCGTTTCTGTATCGAAAAAATAAGCGGCTTCATATCATTTTCTAGTGAATTGACATTAGGAGATTCGTGAGAAACGAGTTGCCCAATAACTTAATCCCAGACCCGCATAAGCCAGGAGGATGGTGGCTGCCACTAAAGGCCACAATTGTTCTTCTAATCCTAAAGAGACCTTTGTATAAATAGCCAGAGGAAGTGTCTGAGTTTTTCCGGGGATATTTCCAGCTAACATGATCGTGGCTCCGAATTCTCCCAGGGCACGGGCGAAACACAAAAAGAATCCCGACATGATCCCTGACCAAATCAAGGGCAGGGTGATGGTATGGAAAACCTTAAAAGGTCCCGCTCCAAGATTTCTGGCAACAAATTCCAGGCGCACGTCAATCTTATCCAAGGCTTCCTTAATCAATTGAATCATAAAAGGAGAGGCCACCACCGCAGAGGCGAGGACAACACCCTTCCAATCCAAGACAAAAGCCAGATGAAGGAAACGGTTAAAGCATCCTCCCAGAATCGAATCTTTACTGAATATCACGAATAAAAAATATCCGGTGAGAACCGGCGGCAGGACCAGCGGAGAATAAAGAATTGTCTGCAGGAATAATTTCCCCTTAAAGCGTTTGCGAGATAAGATCCATCCCCAGAAAAGACCCCAAGGGAGATTGATTAACGCGGCTAGAAAAGCGCATTGAATGGATAAGATTATTGGGGGATATATGTCGGTCATAAAACCGAAAATCCTTTTTGGGTCAATATCTCTTTGACTTCCGGAGAAAATAAAAATTCCCGAAATCCCTGAGCTTCCCTTGAGGGGGAAGACCGCGGGATAAGACAAACGGGATAATGAATCGGGGAATGTAAAGCGGCAGGGATAGCCAGTAGAATCTTGACCTTCTGGGATGTCTGGGCATCCGTCCGGTAGACAATCCCCAAAGGGACATTCCCATATTCCACTTGCAGCAAGGCGGCCTTCACGTCAAAGGCTGGGATTATGTTTTTCTGAATCCCATTCCACAATTGGGCATTGATTAAGGCCTCTTTGGCATAGATCCCGCAGGGGACTGTTTCCGGATCAGCCAGGACGATCCCCTCATTCACCACTCCCTTGAGATCTTCCAGTCGGGAGATTTTCAGACGGCTTTTCTGAGCTGAGATGATCACCAGCTCATTGCTCAATAAATCCTTCACATCCTTTTCATCAATGAATCCCTGATGAACGAGTTGCGAGGCTTCCTCTGAATGCGCCGGGATAAAGAGATCACAGGGTAATCCCTTCTCGATCTGAAGACGCAAAAAACGAGAACTGCCCAGATTAAGATGGATCTTCAATCCCGACTTTTGTTCGTATCGCTGGGCCATGTCCCTAAGGGCCTCGGTCAGACTGGCCGCGGCACAGACATAAATCTCGCGGTCACCTTGGTTATCATCGGCACTGAGAAAATTCTCTCCGAAGAGTCCGAGGATGAGATGACACGCAAGGAAAACTAATCGTATTCTTGCCATTTGTAGGAAGGGATTTGAGAACGGATGCCTTTTTTCTCTGATCGTTTCTTCTTGTTTTCTAAGATCCGCTCTTTCACTGCCCGTGACCGTTGACGATTCTTTCTTCTCTCTTTTTCCTTGATCTGAATCTGCTTTTGTCGAATCTCCTTTTGTCTTTGTTCAATCTTTTCCAACAAAAGGCATCTGGCCCGATAACGATTGAGAGACTGAGAGCGTTCTTGCTGGCATTTGACCGAGAGGTGAGTCGGCCGATGATAAAGACAGACGCAACTACTAACCTTATTGACATTCTGTCCTCCCGGACCGGAAGAGCGGATAAACGTCTCCTCAATGTCCTCTTCTAGGACATGCAGCCGCTGCATGCGCAGTGCTAACTCTTTTTCTTTACCCGGGAAAAGTCCTAATTTCAACATGACCGTAGCCAATAAAAAAATAGCCTGTCTTTTAAGACAGGCATTATTATAGGAACTCTGTGTGAATTAAACAAGATCAGGAAATATTCAGGGATCGGTTAAGGAATTGATCCCGGCTGTTCTTTAACACTTCTCAGATATTTATAAAACTCATTGTCCGTCGTCAAGATGAAGGTGCTGCCCTGATTAATTGTGTCTTTATATGTCTCCAGGGTTTTGATAAATGAATAAAATTCCGGGTCTTTGTTATAAGCGTCGGCATAGATCTTAATCGCCTCGGCATCGGCCTTACCCTTGATCTCCTGGGCCGCCTTATAGGCTTGCGAACGGATATCGCGCAGTTCTTTGGTCATCTGCCCTTCAATCTCCGCCTTCTTTCCCTGACCCTCAGAACGGAATTCGGTGGCCGCCCGTTTGCGTTCAGAGATCATGCGCTCGTAAACCTTTCTTTGCACCTTTTCGACATAGTTGATTCTTTTAATACGGACATCCACCAGCTCAATGCCATAATTAGGAATGATCACCAAAGACCGTTCTAATATCTCCCGGGTGATTTGATCTCTGCCCACTTTAATTTTTTCCAAGTTGTCCGTCGTAATCGCCCCGGTTTTACCAGCGAGCTCATTGGACTTATCAACATCATGAATCAATCGGTTGCTATTACGGATCGACTCAACCAAGGCTTGACCGGAGATGGCATCCCGGGTGGCAGCATCGATGATATCATCCAGACGGGCCTGGGCGCCGGTTTCATTGCCCACAGATTGCATGAATTTTAAAGGGTCAACGATCTTCCATCGGGCGATGGTATCGACCCAGATATGCCGAAGATCTAATGTTGTGATCTCATCCGCGTCCCCTTCCCAGGGCATAATTCTTTTATCGAAATAATTAGCCTTATCCATAAAGGGAACCTTGAAATATAATCCTGCCGATTTAACCGGCTGCCCCATGGGTTCGCCAAAGCGGGTGATCACCACCTGCTGGGTTTCATCAACCACAAAAAACAGGCCGCTGAAGATCAAAACTCCAATGACTGCAACGATTCCCAGCAGGATAGACAAGATTTTCATCATGGCTTATTTCCTTCTTTGAGATTCAGGAAAGGGATGATACTCGCGCCGCCCGGTTCCACCACATAAATCTCCTTGGCCTGAGGAAGGACTTTTTCTAATGTTTCCAAATACAATCTCCGGCGAGTCACATCCTTGGTATTTTTATAGGCGTTCCAGGTTTGCATGAATTTGGAGGCGTCTCCTTGGGCTTCATTAACACGGCTCAAACCATACCCTTCCGATTCCTTTATAGTCTTATCCGCCTCTCCCTTGGCTGCCGGGATCACCTTATTATAAGCCTCCATGGCCTCGTTGATCATCTTCTCCTTTTCCTGCTCAGCTTCATTGACCTCATTAAAGGAAGGCTGTACCTCGGGAGGAGCAGAGACCGTCTGCAGCTTCACCGTATCGATATGAATACCACTGTTATAACTGTCCAGGACGAATTGAAGCTTCTCTTGCATCTCGATATTAATATCGATTCTCCGGGTGGTCAGGGCCTCGGCCACGGAACTGTCCCCGATGACAAGCCGCATGACAGCCTCAGAGACATCGCGGACAGTTTGACGGGGATCACGGATATTAAACAACACCTTCACCGGATCTTTGATCCGATATTGGACAATCCAGGAGACATCTAAGACATTCAAATCACCGGTCAGCATCAGGGACTCATCATAAAAACTTTTATTAGAAAATTGGGTGTGGACATCGGCCTGCACTGTCCGAAACCCGAACTCATCCTTAAAGACATTCTTGATCTTAACCTTATTGAGCCTTTCGATGTTTAAGGGAAATTTCCAATGAAGACCCGGCTGGGTGGTCCGATCATATTTTCCAAAGCGGCGGATAATTCCCACCTCATCGGGTTCCACTTGATAAAAGCTGGTTATAATGACACCCAGGATGATAATAATGCCAAAGATCACCGGGATCAGACGATTGAGCTGCTCAAACCCTTTGCGGCCCTGCCTGAGTAATTCATCGGGTGTATCGGGAATCTTAAAAGCCATGAAAATTCTCTCCTTGTTTCGTTTAGCATTCTAAAGACATACTTCGAATTGTCAAGGGATTCCTTAAACCCTTTTGGGAATGATACCATTGATCCTTACCCCCTGATCCCTGCGGAGGCGGCAAAA
>CAYJUK010000049.1:0-12614 GCA_964373335.1 uncultured Planctomycetales bacterium
ACTATGTCACCGCCCGGCAGATGTACAACATCATCAAGGCCGCCGAGGCGGGCGAACGGGGAAGTCCAGAAGATTATAGAGATTACGTGATCATCAAAAATCATGAGGAGGAATAGGGACACCCCGGGGAAGGGTAGCCCTCAAGGCCATGTTTCAAATCGATTTTCATTCTGAGAAGTTATTTTATGAGTTGGATTTTCTTCATCAAGATGAGGAACTGAAAAGGCTCATCTTGATTTGTATTCAAGAACAAAAGAAGATCGGGATGGAAAGACTGAAATCCCATTTCAAATCCAATCCCAACGCCTTGAGGGAGGTTTCGGAAGACGCCTTGAATCAAATCCTCGCAGGAGGCAAGGAGATCAGCGATATTCGGACGAATACTGAGATTTCCAACTGCCTTGTGTTTCACGCGGATCTCTTTCAAGGATCCGTGATCGATCAGAAGATCCTGAGTTTAAGAAAAAAGGCTGATCAGGCGGTGACGGAAAGGTTATTTAAGATTTTTCGTTTTCCCGCGGAATCCCTATTTCTAAAATTGTGGAAAGTATTGATCCGGGATCATCCGGTTCAAGTGAATGTCAGCGGACATTTTTGGTATCCTCCCGGCGGGTTTATGGGCTGGCATACTAACTTGCGCAAACCAGGCTGGCGCATGTACATCAATTACGCGGAAGAAAGCGGCAAGTCGTTTTTCCGCTACCGCGATCCCGACACAAAAAAGATTGTCACGTGCATGGATCAGGAATGGAATTTCCGTTTGTTTAAGATCACCCTGGAGAAACCATTTTGGCATGCCGTCTATTCGGATACAAATAGATTTAGTTTAGGATATGCTATTATTAATCAATGAGATGATAAGAAAATTCTTCAAACGATTGAAGTTCCTGCCTATTTTTGTTTGGTACAAGTTGACCGGGCCGCCGCGGATTTTGAGGTCCAGTTTAAAACGCAACGCGCAGATCCTGAGGATCTTTGGGGCCAGGGTTGGATATGATGGGGTTCGTCTGCATGCCCCGATCACGATCCATGAAGGAGAAAGGGGATATCAGAATTTAACCATTGAAGACGGCTGTATCTTGGGTGGAAATAATTTTTTAGATTTATCCGCCCAAATCATCTTGGAGAAAGGGGTGAGTGTCGGCCCTGGGGTCATTATCATGACCCATAATCGTTATAATTATAATGCTTTTCTGGAAGACCGATTGTCCCATACCTGTGGGAAGAAGGATGTCATCATTAAAGAGGGCGCTGGCATCAAGGCCGGAGCGATCATCACGATGGGCGTCACAATCGGAATAAACGCGGTTGTTGCCGCTGGAGCCGTTGTCAATCATGATGTGCCGGATCATAGTCTGGCAGCAGGTATTCCAGCAAAAGTGATCAAGGAAATCATATAAAAAGGGTAGTTCTTTTATTTTCAATGGGGGGAGGAAGAGAGAATGAACCATGGATCTTATCATCAATTTTACACCAACGGGGATGATCCCTACCAAGGAGATGACTCCTTACGTCCCAGTCACAGTTAAAGAAATCATTGATGATGTTTATCAGGCTTACCAGATCGGCATCACGATGGTGCATTTGCACGCCCGGGATCAGGTCACGGGTAAACCGACGTATCAATCCGAGATATACGGGAGGATGATAGAGGGGATCCGGTCCTTTGCCAACGATTTGGTGATCTGTGTGTCTTTGAGTGGACGCACCTATAACGAGTTCGAGCATCGCTCGGAACCCTTGCTTCTTAAAGGAAATCTCAAGCCAGACATGGGGAGTCTCACCTTAAGTTCCCTCAATTTCAATAAGGTCGCTAGTGTCAATTCCCCGGATATGATTCTCAAACTCGCCCAGGCCATGAAAGAACGGGGGATTCTTCCCGAATTGGAAGTCTTCGATGCTGGGATGATCAATTATGCCAAGTATCTTAAGAAAAGAGGCCTTCTTGAACCCCCGCATTATTTTAATCTCCTCTTTGGAAACATCGCCTGCGCCCAGGCGGATCTCTTGCATGTCGGAGTCATGATCCGTGATCTGCCGGATCAATCGTATTGGAGTCTGGCTGGGATCGGTCAGGCGCAATTCATGATGAACTCGGTGGCCGTGGTTTCCGGATACGGGGTGCGTGTCGGCCTGGAGGATAATATCTGGTTTGATCATGACCAGACTATTTTGGCTGCCAACGCGGATCTCTTAAGACGCATTCATCACCTGGCTGAAGCGAGTGAACGAAAGGTGATGTCTCCCTCTGACTTTAGAAAACTTTTGAATCTTCAGAGAGGTTTTGGCCAGTATGGCCGACTTAACATAAAAAGGGACAGTCCCTTTTTCCTTTTTCCCAAGTGAAGTTAACATAAAAAGGGACTGTCCCTTTTCTGTTGAATGAGACGAATAAAATCATGACGAAGTTTTATAAATATATTCTTGTGATTATTTTTATTGTGGTTGGACTGAAGATTGTGACATGGAATCGAGGGAATAGTCCTCCTGCGGGGCCTGTCCTTCAATCCCAGGAGAATTTTGATCAATCGAAGCTCATCTCGGGGATTGAAAATACTTCTCCCGAGAATCAGGACATCCCGCAGATTTCGCAGACACCCTTGCCGATCCGAAAGGCCGTGCCGTTGCCGCCCAAGAAGATCATCAGGGAAGGAGAGCTCAAGGTTCCCGTTGTGAAGTTAAAAGAGATTTCGGACAATACCCCTTTGATTTCAACCGCCATTCCTTTTGCTCAGGGGCAGTTGATGGATGAAAAGCTGGTGGCGTTTTTCGATCAGAATGATCAGGAGATCCCTATAGCCGTTCAAGTTCTGGCGCGTTGGCCTCAAGATCAAACGATCCGTTCCCTTTTAGTTCAGTTTCATTTAAAGATTGAAAAGCTGTATCAGTACGTCGTCATGAAATGGGGGACTAAGCGGCAGGCCGCGGACTTAAAGTTGAAGGAACCGGTCTGGGATTTTCCGGAAGGGTGGATCCTCCTGCCAGCCCGGTGGCTGTGTGATTCCCAAGTGATCGGGGAGCAGGTTCCGATGGGGCAGATGGAGTTCCCCCAATATGATCAGAATATCGAAACTTTTTTTCCGGCTATCCGCGATAAAGGGTGGACGGGTGATGTCCGGGAAGACGGGTTTTATTCCACTGCGCATGTGTTTTATCAACTTTACGCGCGTTCAGGGGAGTTGAAATATTTATTGGCAGCCCGTCGGGAATTACTGCATTACCGGGAAAATCAGGTCATTCATGAGGGGCCGGAGCGGGGAGCGACACCTGTTGGTCAGGACCCTCGCTATATTTATGTGGATGCCCTGGCGGATGATTATCTGCTCACAGGGGATCCACGGTCATTGGAGGTCGCCGGCTGGATGGCGGATTACTTGAAAGATCGTTTTGATCCGCGGAAGGCTTTTTATCCCAAGGATTCCAATAAATTTTGGACCGAACGCAATATGACTTTCCCTTTCTTGGGACATCTGAATTATTATCTCATCAGTCAGGACCAAGAACATTTTAAGATCGCGGAAGAATACATGAAGAATCTTTATAAGACTCAGATGGAATGGCCGTCGCGCGGTGGGTTTATTCATAACCTTTATGCCCATGATCCCGAGGAAGGAGCGCGGGAGGACGAGTATGGGGGCTCGCCTTTCATGGCCGGTCTCTTGTTGGAGCCGATCATCGAATACCATCGGTTGACGGGAAGCGATATGGCGGCTGACTCGATCTTTCGGGCCTTGGATTGGTTGATTCGGGAGGGATTAATCAAGGGCGGCGATTCATTTAAATATTTAACCGCGGATAAATATCTCCATTCCGAGGGGGAATCAGATCTTAACCTCCTTGTGGCTCATGCTTTTAGCTACGGTTATAAAATCAGCGGATATCAAAGAAAAGATTATTTAGAGATAGGCAATAAGGTTTTTGAGCGCGGGGTTTATAAAGGATATTTGGAGAAACGCAAACATTTTAATCAGAATTTCCGGTCGAGCGGTCATTTTTTAGGGTATCTTAAGGATGCCCCGCGCAATTCTGCGGCAGGGCAGGGGCTATTGCAAGAGCCGGAGCCAGAGTCGCTTCTTTCGGACATTTTGTATTTCGAAGGCTTTGAAAATTCCTTAGGGAAGTTTTCCAGTTCTGGAGAAACCGCGTTAAAAATTGACAGACAAAATGTTTATTTAAATGGCCAGGTGCTCTATGCCCAATCGCTTTTTTTATCTTCTCATTTTACATTCGGGATTGTTCTTGAGGAATGGGACATAGAACAATACCCCTGGGTCAATTTTGCTTATCGTATTCCCCCTCAAACCCCGATTGGGTTACGCGTGCAGACTTCTTTCGGGGATTGGGTTTGTCTCGGAGGGACCGCGCAATATCGGTGTGATGGAACTCCGGTCAAAGGGGAATTGACCCTGATGGATGACGGAAAGTGGCATGAGTGTCAGGCTCAGGTGGAAAGTTCGGTTAAAACAATCTTACCTAAAATTAAACAATTGAAAGCAATTCAGTTTTCAACTTTGGGTAACGCAACCGTTGAACAAGAAATATGGATCGATGATTTCAAAATCCGTTGGTGATCTTGCATGTGTCCCGGGGAAATGGTCCTGGGGAGGCACACGTCTGGGACATTGTCCCGGAAGCAAAATATAGTCTGTTTTCAATAATATGCTATACTTTGCGGGCGTGAACTATGAAAAAAATCGTTTCTGAAATAATCAAAAATCATTTTCAACCTCTCGGGGTTGGCCTTATCTTCCTGCTGACCTATTTCCCTACTTTTCACTGGATGTGGATCCGCTGGTTTGAAAGAGATTCTTATTATACTCACGGGATCCTGATCCCCTTTGTGACGATTTATTTGATCTGGCAGAAAACAGAGGAACTCAAAAAGCTTAAGCCGCAGCGATCATTTTGGGGTATGGCATTAATTGTCTTTGGTCTTTTGCTCCATATGGTCAGTTCACTCTTTCTGATCAATTCTTCAGCGGGTTTTTCCATGATCATTGTCTTGAGTGGGGTGATTGTTTATTTTTATGGGGGGGAGATTTATAAAAAGATATCCTTCCCGATTTTATTTTTGGTTTTTATGATTCCTTTGCCTTCGTACGTTATTGAGATATTGAGTTTTAATCTGAAGCTTCTTGCCGCGCATATTGCCACGGGGATCTTGAATGATTTGGGGATTTTAGCAGTTCAGCAGGGGAGTCTGATCAAGATGCGGCATGCCTATGTTGTGGTGGATGATGTTTGCAGCGGCCTAAGGTCATTGATCTCTCTCTCAGCCTTGGGATCCATCTTCGCTTATTGGATGAAACCGGTGGTTTGGAAAAGGGTTTGCGTGTTCCTCTCTACGATCCCCATTGCGGTCTTAACCAATATCTGTCGTATCATTTTTTTAGCCTTCGTGGCGGAGGTGTGGGGTTCCCAATTCACCTCAGGATTCATCCATGATATCTCTGGTTTATCGGTTTTTTTACTTGCGTTTATTTTACTTTACGCGGTAGGAAAGGTCATTGAATAAAATGGGGAAAAAGACGTATTCTACCGGAGTGATTTTTATTATCATTCTTTTTTTACTCTCCGCTTTTGTTGCCTGGAGTCAGTATTTCCGATTGTTTTTAAGGAAGGAAACGGTGAACATCCATCTGTTTCCTAAACAAATTGACGAATGGACTTCGGAGGAATTAACGATCACGGAAGATGAGTATGCCATCTTAGAGACTCGTAACGCCTTAGCCCGGAGCTATCAGCATCCTTCCGGAAAAGAGGTCTATCTTTTGCTGGTTTACTCGCAGTATAACCGTAAGGTATCTCATCCTCCGGAGGTCTGTTTGACCGGAAGCGGAGTGAGCATTTTATCCCGCGAAGTAAAACCGGTTCTAACCGATAAGAAAAATCAGATGGTTCCGGTCAATCGGTTACTGCTGAAACAAGGACTAACGCGCTCATTGTCTTATTATTGGTTTAAGGTGGGAGACCAATGGACAGCCAGTTATTGGCGTCAGCAAATCTTAATTGCCTTAAAAACATTAACCGGTCAAACAGCCAGCAGTGCCTTAATCCGGTTATCAATTCAAATAAAAGATTCAGATCAAGATACTTTTGAACAAGATCTTCAGGGATTTATCCAATCGATCCTTCCCGAACTTCAACAATATCTGCCTTAATCTGTAACCTTCCTTAACACTTTCGTTATTTAATCATCATATGACTACTCCTTTTGACATTGTGTCGATCATTATGAACATAGAAGAGTATATTCATATCTTAGACTGTCCTAGTTTGTCCTTCTTATTCCAAGACTATTGATCGATAAGATGTTGATAAGATATTGGAACCCCAACTCCGATTAGGAGTTGGGGTTGGAATATAGTTCCTTACGAAATGATTAAAAAGATATTGGATTAAAAAATTTTGGCATAGAACTTGCTATTTTAAATATATGACTGAATTTTTCGGTAAATGAGAATATCCGCAGTTATGAAAAAAAGTCAAAGAAAAAAAATATTTACAGTTACTATTTTAATGATTTTAATCATGGGTGTTTTGATCGGGACTCAATCTTGGGCTACTTTCCCAATCAGCCAATCTCAACAAGATATCTTCCAACCCGAAGGCAATAACCTTTCAGCTTTATCAAATCAAAATAACAAAGTAAAGACACATGCCCCCGAGCCCTCAACCCTAGCTCTTTTTGGAAGTGGATTAATTGGCGTGATGATGACTTTTATTCGTAGGACTTACGCGATTACCAAGAGGATTTTTGATCTTGTCGTTGCTGTTTTAGCCTTGATCGTACTTATCCCGATTTGTGTGCTGTTGGCCATTTTGATCAAATTGACCTCTCCGGGGACTGTCTTGTTTAACCAGGTTCGCGTGGGCAAAGACGGCCGGATCTTTAATATGTATAAATTTCGCACTATGAAGGTGGACGCGGAAAAAGAGACCGGGCCGGTATGGGCTGCTGCCAATGATAAGCGGCTGATCCCTGTTGGCGAATTTTTAAGAAAGGCCCACTTAGATGAGATCCCGCAGTTTATTAATGTGATTAAAGGGGAGATGAGTATTATTGGTCCCAGACCAGAACGCCCAATCTTTGTTGATAAATTTAGTACACTGATTGGGGATTATGAGAAGCGTTTGGCCGTAAAACCTGGGATCACCGGATTGGCCCAGGTCTGGCATAAATATGATGAAACCATGGAAGATGTGCGTAAGAAAGTAAAATACGATCTTTTATATATTCGAAAACTCTGTTTATGGACCGATCTTAGGATCCTATTCAGAACAGTTAGAGTTATCTTTACTGGTGAAGGTGCTCGTTAACATAACCTAATACTCACATCGGTAGATGTTAATATAGATTATGTTGAACCTTAGAATTGCAGTTGATTTTAAACCCCGGAATTGTCTTACTATTCCAGGGTTAACCTGCTCACTTGCAGAGAGGCAATTAAGTCCCAATTGCAAATCTAAGTTGAATCAGCATTACCTCTGGATATTTTTTTTAGAGAAAGGAAATGGGGAGAATAATTTATGAAAAAAACAATCATCTTAATAATGTTGTTACTCTGCCTGTTGGGACTTACGAGTGGTGTTTGGGCAGAACCGGGTCCTTATGATGCGACCATGTCTGTGGATGGTTATGATACCACACCAGATGCTGTACCCACACCTAATCAAACCAGTGCGCTGGAATTGCCTCAACTCTATGAGACGATTGAACATGTTCTGACAAGCGCTGGGTTAGCTGCATTAGGATTAACGTCAAACAAAGACACGGACAGCATTCAGGTCCTCGGTCCCAATGCCTATTGGCATGAGATTTCCGGCCCCGGGTTATCAGGAGATTTTGCCGCGGTTAGTATTACCGCCGCTGCGGTTAACACCTTAGGAGTCTTCAAATTTGGAGATCTAGGAAGTCTTACCTTTGTTGTTCCTCCTCAAACCGGAGCAACATTTTTAGGAACCGGAACCTTTTTGGATCCTTATCCTGGCGGAATCAATCCTTTTCCAGGGGATAATTTTGGATTTGCCTTGAAATCCAAAAAGGGACTCAATCCAGAGAAGAAGTGGTATTCCGATCCGACTTTAAATTTGGATGGGTTGGATAAAATGCTGGCCTTTTATCTTCCTCAATTAGATGGGAAGGAAGCCTGGATTGATCTGGATGATAACGGGACCGCTGATTCCAAAATTACTTTCAGTAAGGATACTTATGTCTTGGCTTGGGAAGATTTGGAGGTCACCGCGGGAACTTATGACGGGGATTATAATGACACAATCTTTCTCGTGACCAGAATTACCCCGGTTCCTGAACCAATGAGTATGTTTCTTTTAGGCAGTGGTTTTTTGGGTCTGGCCGGAGTTAGACGACGAAAAGTCTAAATTTCGACTCAAGCACCCTCTAGAAAGGTTGAAAAGGCTTTGGGTTAATAATAGGTTTGTGGAATGGAAAGGGGATATGTCCCTTATTCACAAATCGATTTATAAAAAAGATAGAGGGTGTTGTACTGGGAGTTCTTGTCATGCTATTGGGATTTCAAACTAGCGGAGATAGTACTGGCTTCTTAAGCGAAGCTGGAGTTGTAGGATCTGATCCGTATTCCGGACTTCTCCCCCCTGGAAGAGGATTTGGCACAAAGACGATGACAACACTTCATAACCCCTGAGCCGATAACACTTTTCTTGGTAGGAGGTGGTATGTCAGCCATGGCCTATGCGAGGCATAGGAACCATGCCTAGGAATAAAGGTAATCGTTAAATCTTAGAATTGTTTTATACTTCTAAGGTAAATGACGAGGTTATTAAACCCTAACTTCAATTGCAGGGTTAAAAATCCATTGGCAAATACTTAAAATTTTTATCTTTATAAAATGAAAATACGTTTCAATAAAAAAGGCGGGTTTTATAAAATCTGCCTTTTTTTTTGGAAGTTATGGAACTCTCTTGAGATCGGAAGGAATTTATGCTATAGGGATAGACAGTGAAAAAACACTATGCTAATATGACCCTAACTTATTGAATTCTATACTAGTTAATTAATTTACGGTTTTCCTAAAAATACTTCTAGGGTAGAGTTCTCTAAGAGATGCTAAGGATAATTTTGTTAAGAGAGCAATTCCAACCTTAAATCTTTCATCATGCCCGCTGAGAAGATTCTAAGAGATTTTTTTTCGCTATTTAAAACCACCTATGCCATTTTGTGCCGGCACCCCAATCTTTTATCCCCCTTAATTTTTGTTTTGTTCATCCATCTTTTTATACTGGAGATCTTGTACTTTGCACCTCGTTATCCCTTATCAATTTTCTTCGGGCCCATTATTATTAAATTGGAAGGCCTAAATTATCTTGACTATCCTTATCATTTTATCCTTTTAACAAAATGGTTTCAGAAATTACAAATTCCCATTTGGGTCATATTTACCAGTTTCTTTCTGGGGGTCATGATCAATATCATTGAGGTCATTAACAGCGATAAAAAGTTAAAAATCTCAAATGTCTACCGTCAAACCTTAGCTTCTTATGTTCATATCTTTTTTATGTCCAGTATTATCTTAGCGTGTGTCCGAGGATTGATATTTATCTATGGGCTTATGATCAAACGAGCGGCATTGATCCGTTCGGAAGAAGGGATTTACTATATTTTAAAGCGGTTGGTTCTTGAGGGAACTCCCTATGCCTTTTTATTCTTTTCCATTGTGGTAACGACCATCTTCGCCTTTGTATTGCCCATCATTATTCTAGAGAAGAGGAAGTTTTATTCAGCCTTTATTTTAAATTTTAGATATCTTTGGGGATCATTCTGGCGTCTCTTTTTTACAATTTTTTTGGTTCACTTACTTTATGTGCCTATCATCATTTTGACTCATAATCGAAAACTGTTTGAACATGTTCTTATTCCCGATATGTGGTTAGGGATCGTGATTGCAGGGATTGGGGTGATGTTGATCATTGACGGATTTGTTTATACAGCCATAACCACCGAATATTTGATGATAAAAGAAAGTCGCGAAGATGAAAAAAATTAGTCTTATTTTATTATTGATATTAATTTTTATTTTCTTAACTTTATCTTTGGTAGATAAAAGTGATTATATGATCCACAAGCGGCTCTGGTATATTCAAAAGCAGTTTGATCAGGTTGCCCGTGATCCGAATGTGGTCCCCGATGAAAAGTTCAAACATTTAGTGCAACAGTATCACCGGATCATAAAGCAGTACCCTCATTCCCAGAAGGCCGCTCGGGTGCATTTGCAGATAGCCCGGGTGTATCTATTACAAAAGCAAAATACTTCAGCCAGAAATACTTTATTTGAGGTCATAAAAAAATATCCCCAGGATTCAGAACTCTCTGCAGAGGCCTTCTTTATCATTGGTCAGATCTATGAGGAGGAGGGGAACTGGCCGGAGGCCTTAAAATATTATGAGAAAATCCAAAATGAATATGCTTTATCCACAATAGGTTTAAGTATCCCTCTTTTTCTAGCGCAATCCTATCTCAAACGGAATGAACCTGTTAAAGCCGGGGCCTCATTTGAAAAAGCCCTGAATTTTTATAGGAGAATCGCTGCCGAACACCCTAATTCTGACCTGGGTTTTAATTCCTTGCGATTTATGGCCACCACGAATTTTAGTTTAGAGCAATGGAGGGAGGGAATTCAGGATTTAGGCCGTGTTTTAGACGAGTATTCGCAGGAACCTTACCTCAATCCTCAGAGGGCCCATCTTATTCTGAGAACAATCAGTCAGATCTCAATCATTAAACTTAAGGATTATGATTTGGCCATTGGGATTTATGAAAAGTTTGTCTTTGAACATCCTCAGCATCCGCTTATCCCCAGGATTCAGGAGATGATTAAAAATCTCAAGATTCTTCAAGAGAAGGGGATTACAATTTCTGTCCAAGAATAATATGAAATCAATCGCATCACAATTCAATAGTATTGAGGGATTGTCTCAGTTAGAGCTTTTTCAGAAAGTCAGTGATATCTGCGCGACTGTGAACACTGTCAGAAATGCTAGGGAGCTTTTAGAGATATCTCTGAAACAGACTATGGAACTTTTGGGTGCCAAACGTGGTTCAATCTTTATTTTAAAGGAAAACCGAAAAGATCTGATTTTGAAAATCGCGCGGGGAATGGCCGTCAATGAGCAGGAACTGATGGTCAAGAGGATCGGGGAAGGTATTGTCGGCCGGGTAGCTGAAATCAAGAAGCCCCTGGTCGTTGAGGATATCGCCCGAGACCCCAGATTTAAGAATTTTAAATCCCGGAAGAGTTATCATACCCCTTCGTTCATATGTGCGCCCTTGTTGGTCAAGGATAGCCTGATCGGAGTGATCAACATTAGTGATCAAGAGAGCGGCCGACGCTTTATTCAAAGTGAACTTCAGTTGTTGGATTTTCTTGCGACTCAAATTGCCCTGAATTACCGGAGAATCGAGCTGTATCATAAATTTAAGAATATTGTCAAGGAATCGCAAACACTCAAAGACAAATTAGGCAAGAGCAGTCAGGAAGCGAAACATTTGAAAAAGCAGATTGTCTTACAAGAGAAATTGGCCTTCATTGGGAAATTGGCGGGTGGGATTGCCCATGAATTTAATAATCCCTTAGACGGGGTTATGCGCTATACCAATCTTTGCCTGGAACATATCAAGGATGACGAAGTCGTGCGAGGATATCTTTTGGAGATCAGGCAGGGATTGAATCGCATGGCTAATATCGTCAGAAGTCTTTTAGCCTGTTCTCGGGAATCGAAGTCTCATCGGCATATGATCGATCCGGCTCAAGCCATCGAGCAAGCGATCCAGGCGTTGCGAGCGGAGATTTATCATAATAAAGTGGCTATTCGTAAGGATATCGAAGAGGGTCTGCCTTTATTAGTGGATTTGGGGTTAGAGCAGGCGATCTCGAATTTGTTGCGTAATGCGCTGGATGCCATCAGCGCAGAAGGGGAAATCAGAATTTCAGCGTATCGCAAGAATCAGGCGTTGATCATTGAGATTGCCGATACGGGGTGCGGTATCTCCGAAAAACTATATGAGAAAATCTTCGAACCTTTTTATACCACGAAGGATATTGAAAAAGGATGCGGCTTAGGACTTACGATTGTTAGTGAAATTATTAAAAGTTACAATGGACAGATCAATTTGGAAAGTTTGCATAATAAAGGAACCACATTCACCCTGTCCATCCCTATCCAATCGGAAGATGATAAAAAGAAATAATAATCATTGTGAGATCTTGATTGTTGATGATGAGCCCTTGATTCGTGAATCTCTTTATGAGATTTTGAGGATTGAAGGCTATGCGGTTCAGATGTCTCCTACGGCAGAAGAGGCTCTGGAGATCACCAAGAAAGACTATTTTGATATTTTAATTGTTGATCTAAAGTTACCGCAGATGAATGGTCTAGAACTTCTGGAGGAGGTTAAAAAGACCCAACAAGAATTGGAAGTCATCATTATCACTGGATATGGAACAATTGAGACAGCTGTTGAGGCCATGCGGAAAGGGGCCTTTGATTATGTTATTAAGCCGATTAATGATAATGAAATAAAGATCATGATTAATAAGATCGTCGAACGAAAGCAGATCTTGGATGAGAATAGAAAT
>CAYJUK010000050.1:0-12442 GCA_964373335.1 uncultured Planctomycetales bacterium
GGAGCAGATGATGCAGGAAAAGATGCACATTGCCCTTGTCTCCACCAAAGACAATAAAATTATTGGGTTGATTACTCTGGAGGATATTATTGAGGAATTGGTGGGAGAAATCGAGGATGAATTTGACCGCCTTCCCACGTATATTCATCCTTACGGCGAAAGCTGGATTATGGGGGGCGCGGTCCCGATGAGCATGGTGGCTCAGACCACGGGAGTTCTCGTACACTTGGATCCTTCCGGAAATCACCAATTGAGACTGGCCGATTGGTGTCAGAGGAAACATGCCTCTCCCTTGAAGGGCGGAGAGATTATCGAAGGCGATGGGCTTCAGGTCATTGTCAGAAAGCTGCGCCGGAAGAAACTCAGCGAGGCCATTGTGAGTGTGAATAAAAAATAACTTATTTTAGGATGACTTGCGGCAACTCATCAGAAAACAATATCCCCCTCGATCTGAGGTGTCCGATTAGCCAAAACTTCCTTAAAAATTATTCCTTTCTTTTAATCCTCATTTTCTCCATCTTGACCGGATCCCTATTGGGCTTTGTTTTTAAAGAACAGGCCGTCTTATTTAAACCTCTGGGAGATATTTTTCTTAATCTTTTATTTACTGCTGTCGTTCCGCTGGTCTTTTTCTCGATCTCATCAACCGTGGCCTCCATGACAGATTTGAAACGTCTGGGTGTGATCATGGGATGGATGATATTGATTTTTATTCTGACAGGAATCATCTCATCGCTGCTCATGATTTTGGGGGTTAAGATGTTCCCGCCAGCTTATGGGGTTCAATTGACACTCGGGTTGAATCCAGCATCAGAACATCTGAATGTGTTTGATCAAATTGTGAAAGCGATCACGGTTTCAGATTTTGGAGATATTCTATCCAGGAAGAACATGCTGGCCTGGATCATATTTTCTCTATTGGTTGGACTATCCGCTTCTTTAGTGAAAGAAAAAGCGGTGATTTTTATCCAATTTCTTTCCGCGGGAAGCGAGGTCATGATTAAGGTCATTTCTTTGATTATGCTTTATGCCCCGATCGGCCTGGGATCCTATTTCGCCTATTTGACAGGAGTCTTTGGGCCGGAATTGATGGGTTCTTATTTTCGGGCTGTCGCATTATATTATCCCATCGCGATTTTTTATTTTTTATTCGGTTTTACGGTGTACGCCTATCTGGCGGGAGGAATGAGCATCCTCAAGACCTTTTGGATGAATATCATCCCGGCATCGGTGACGGCCTTCGCAACCGGCAGCAGTGTTGCTACGATCCCAACTAATCTGGCCGCTGCAGAGAGAATCGGCGTCCCTAAAGATATTCGAGAGGTTGTGATCCCCATCGGCGCCACGATTCATATGGACGGCTCCTGTCTTTCGGCGATATTGAAGATAGCCTTCTTGTTCGGGATCTTTCAAATGGATTTCTCTGGTTGGGGAACCTATTTCACCGCGATTGTTATTGCTCTTTTGAGCGGGACCGTTATGAGTGGGATTCCCGGAGGAGGATTTATCGGAGAAGTTCTTATTGTGACTATGTACGGGTTCCCTCCGGAGGCCCTGCCGATGATATCGATGATCGGGACGCTGGTTGACCCGCCCGCCACGATGGTTAATGCCGTAGGTGATAACGTGGCCGGAATGATGCTGGCCCGGATTATGTATGGTAAGCCCCACAAATGGGGTTCAGAGGGGTTCCCTAAGGTATGAGACGGCTAGCCATTAATGCGTTCTGTACGGTCTTTATATCTTATGTCATTTTTCTGTCAGGCTGCCAAACATTATTTGTTAGAGAGAAACCTTTTGCTGAATTGCAAGATCTTTCCCTTAAGATCAAACAAGCTATTGTCGTCAATTCGGCCCAATCGGGAAGTTTCCAGGCCCAATTAACCGGATGGGAAAGGCAGAATGACCACTGGGAACTCGTCTGGAAGGATATCAAGGTGGTGTTGGGCAGAAATGGTTTATCTCCAAAAGGTGAAAAGCGCGAAGGAGACGGAAAAACTCCATCGGGAACTTATCCATTAGGCACTGCCTTTGGCTATGCCCCCTCGATTGACACAAAACTTAATTATCGTCAGGCCACAGAGAACGATTTTTGGGTGGATGATCCCTCCTCGGCACAATATAACCAATGGGTCGCCGGGCAGCCTTTAGCAAAATCCTTTGAGCGTATGAAGCGGGAAGATCATCTTTATCAATATGGGGTCGTGATCGAGTACAATACCAGTCCTGTCATCCCCGGAGATGGAAGTGCTATTTTTATTCATGTATGGCGAAAGGAGCATGTCCCCACCAGCGGGTGTGTTGCTGTTTCCGAGCATGACATCCTCAGACTCTTGAAATGGCTTGATCAATCTCAATCACCAGTTATTATATTAGGTCATCAAGATTAAGATTTTTTCACAGTTTAAGAAGGCTGGCTTGAAAATTGACCGGCCTTCTCTCCTTTAAATCATTGAGATGAGGACGGCACGTAGTGGCTTCTTCTCAATCATTAAGGAAAGCCACACAGCAATGCCCAGATTAAGGGGTAAAGAAGATATGACGACCGCTGGGAGGAATTTTCTTAGATATATCCCGTGGGAATAAGGAATATGGCTCAGTTAACATTCCTTAAAAATATTTTGGTTATTTAGATAAAAAAAGTGTATAATTTAACATTACTTCAGCACCTTATCATCAGAAGAATTCCTTAGGATTAACCAAGAAAGGGGTTTTGTCAATGTCTAACGGTCATACCTTTCATATTCCCGTGATGGGGACAGGGTTCTCTATTGATTCTCCTATTAAAGTTGCGCAATACGGAATTTCTTCTGTCATCTCTATAGTTGATGATGTCTTGATTGAACAGATGCGTGAATTTTATTGCGAGAAATCGGGGGAAGAGTATGTCTCTATCAGGAAATATAATTTCGATTTCCGTGCCAAACGGATCACCGAGTATCTCAATCTGGTCAGAAGGATCGTTAATAGGCAGTTTGATGAGCTAAGGGTTTCTCCCTTTGAGGAAGGAAGCGAAATAACTAAATACTTTGAACTCCTCCCGGAAACCTGTTCTCTTAGGATTCTTTATTCCGAGATGTTGCGTATTAATAACTCTAAGGTCAAAATGGAAATGCAAGAGCGGCTGCGGAGTTCCCTTACAATGGGAGATATCAATGTTAATATTATGACAAAGCTGGATCGCATGAATTATACTGAGGATGGGACTCCGCTTCCTTCGGAATTTTCCGATGCCCTCGCCGCATTGCGCGGTTTTGCCTTAAGCGAGCTGCAATCCGCCATTGTTTTTTCCGCGGGAATCAATCAGCGATTGTATAGTTATGTTGCTGAATTTGAGGATTTTTATGCGGATGAGAAGGGGTATATAAAAAAACGGGTAATCCTGAAAGTGAGCGATTATCGTTCGGCTTTTATTCAAGGGAAGTTTTTTGCCAGAAAAGGGATATGGGTCTCGGAATATCGGGTCGAATCCGGCTTAAATTGCGGCGGGCATGTTTTCCCTACGGAAGGATATCTGATGGGGCCCATTCTGGAAGAGTTTAAAAATAAACGGCAGGAGATGATCGATACACTTTTTGAGATCTATCGGGAGGCATTGATAGCAAAGGGGCGGGAGGTTTTCCCTTATCCTCCCGTGATCAAGATTACAGCCCAGGGCGGTATTGGGACAGCCAGAGAAAACGGGTTTTTGCACACTTATTATCAGGTGGATGGGACAGGGTGGGGAACGCCATTTTTACTTTGTCCGGAGGTCACGAACGTTGATGAGGAAACTCTGAAAAGATTGGTTGCGGCCAAAGAAGAAGACCTTTACGTGAGCGATGTGTCTCCTTTGGGGATCCCTTTCAATAACATCCGTGGGAGTATGAGTGATTTAGCGAAAGAAAAACGGCTCATTGAAGGACGGCCAGGAAGCGCCTGCCCGAAAGGATATTTGGTTTCCAATGTTGAGTTTACCGATCAGCCGATTTGCACAGCCTCTCGTCAATATCAAAAATTAAAATTAGAACAGTTGGAGAAAGCTAATTTGCCTGAGGAAGAATATCAACGGCAATATCGGACGGTCGTGGAGAAAGCGTGTATCTGTAACGATTTGGGCGGGGGTGTTATCGTGAGAAATAAGCTGCTCCCTCAGCAGCAGCATTTTCCCGCGGTCTGTCCGGGGCCTAACATTGCTTATTTTTCTAGAATAGTCACATTGAAAGAAATGGTCGATCATATTTACGGCCGGCTGAATTTATTGAATGCCCATAATCGCTCCCATATGTTTATTAAAGAATTAGAGCTTTATATTCAGTATTTTATTAAGGAAGTAAAAAAAGCCGCTCCGACTTTTACAGTAAAACAGGTTCAATATTTTAATGGGTTTAAAAATAATTTATTGGATGGGATTGAATATTATCGGGAACTGTTTCCCAAAATACGGGAGGAAACAGAGATATATCGTATTAAGACTTTACAAAGGTTGCTGACATTGAAGAGTAGTTTAATGAATTTCCTTCAGGGATATCAGTCCGTGTTCTCTCTGAAAGAAGAATCTATCTTAGGGGTGATCACTTAATATTTATCTGGTGACTTGCAAAAAAATCTTCCTTTTTCTTCCCAAAAATAAAAATTTTTCATATAATATATCACGTTTCCTCATATTGCTTATTTCCAATATGAAACCAGGGAAAAATTAAATATATCAGGAACATTTTTAAACAGGAGTGTCTATGAAAAAAAATGTCAGCGTAAGTGTCTTAGTATTAACCGGAGTTGTCCTCATGGGTTGTGATCAAAAGGCAAAAATCGAAGAACCCGCTATGACCCAGGAGGCTATGACGGAGTCAATTGATTTGGCACAAGATCAAACAACCTTCTCATCGAATCCAACACAGCCATTCACGACACCCACAATGGGACCTCAAACACAGGATATGGCTTCTACGGATTATACAACTGACATTGATGCTCAAACAATGAGTGCTCAGTCTGAGCCAGAGGATCAAAACGTCAGTTCTTTTGTAAAGCCATCAGCCCAGGATATTCAGATAGCATTAAAAAGTGCTGGTCTTTATATCGGGAAAGTTGATGGCATTGTGGGACCTAAAACTAAAAGCGCAATTAGGAATTTCCAGGCCCAAAACAATCTGAAAGTCGATGGCAAGGTAGGACCCAAAACGTGGTCAAGACTTGCTTCTTACTTTAGCCAGGCCGAAGATCTGCCTTCCGATACCACTTATTAATTTGATAGGAATCGGAAAATGAGGATACTCTATTTTATGTGAGATGTTTTTTTAGTAATGGTTTCCTTAAAGTCCCTTGGATAAAAGGGGAGATTGTCACAAGACAATCTCCCCTTTTATGTGTGTGCGCCCGGCAAGGCAGTGTAGTCAGAAGCGAAAGAGGGGTTTAAATTGGGAGCCTATAAAAATTAGTGTCAGCAGGTGAATATGGAACAAGATCAAAAGAGTAAGAATTTGAGATTTTCTTATTTTGAAGGGATCTTTGCCTGCCTCACGGCAGGTTTTACGCAAGATTATTTTGTCCCCTTTTTATTGTTGTTGGGGGGAACCGCCAAACATGTGGGGATCTTGAACGCCTTGCCGAATTTTTTTTCTGCCCTATTTCAGTTGATGAGTCCTGATCTCACCGACTTCCTTAAATCTCGGAAGAAAATTGTCGAAATCGCTTTATTTTTACAAGCCATGATTTTGATTATGATCAGCACGACCGCGTTTATGGGAGGCGTCAACTTCCATGTCTTTATTGCCATTATTGTGATTTTTACCGTCTTTGGTTCTGTGGCCACTCCAGCTTGGAACAGCTTGTTATCGGATCTTGTCCCTGCGAATAGAAGAGGGGAATACTTTGGCTGGCGTAATATGAATTTAGGGATCATCACGGTGGGGTCTACGTTATTAGCAGGAGTGATTTTGCATTCGATGAAACAGGTGAATGTCTATCAGGGTTTTTTTATCATCTTTAGTCTGGCCTTTCTCTGGAGGATCATGTCCTGGGTTTTCCTAAGAAAGATAGATGAGCATCCTTTGGTTGATAATAAGGAAAGTTATTTCTCTATTTTGAACTTTTTGTTCCGGTTGAGGGAAAGCAATTATGCTAAATTTGTGCTTTTTGTGGCTATGATGAATTTTTCCGTTAATCTGGCTTCTCCTTATTTTGCCGTGCTGATGTTAAAGGATCTCAAATTCAGTTATCTTTTATATACGATGATCAACATCAGTGCCACCTTGACTATTTTCTTAGCCATGCGTCGATGGGGAAGACATGCGGATAAGGTTGGTAATTTAAAGGTCATTCGCTTCACCGCTCCCTTGATCGGGATAATCCCTTTCCTCTGGATTCTGAATAGAACCCCGATTTTCTTATTATTTGCTCAGATATTTTCTGGATTCCTTTGGGCCGGATTTAATTTGAGCTGTACTAATTTTATTTACGACGCGGTTTCTCCCGCGAAGAGAACGCGCTGTATAGCCTATTATAATGTCTTTAACGGCCTGGCCCTTTGCGCCGGGGCGCTGTGCGGCGGCTTTTTAGTTCAGAAGCTGCCCCCCTTGTTAGGCTATCCGATCTTAACCCTTTTGTTGATATCTTCGGTAGGTCGGTTTTTGGTAGGATTCTTCCTCCCTCTGCGGCTTAAAGAGGTGAGATCCATTGAGCACGTGAGCAATTATAAATTGCTTTTTAGCATGATTGGTTTAAGACCCATTACCGGGATCGAAAATAAGACGATTCATTTTTAGAGTTTTTTGCGAGTGCATCCATTGGGACAGGGAAACAGATGCGCATTTTAATTGTCGAAGATGAAAAGAAAATCGCTAATTTTATCCAGCGGGGGCTGAAAGAAGAAAAGTATGCTGTTGATGTGGCGCCCGATGGTGAACAGGCGCTTTACTTGACGGATGTGAATGAGTATGATCTTATGATTCTTGATATCATGCTTCCCGGGAAGGATGGGATTTCTGTTTGTCGAGAATTAAGAAAAAGAAAACAAGATACCCCTATCTTGATTTTGACGGCTCGTGATGCCGTTAAAGATAAGGTCATGGGACTCGATGCCGGTGCCGATGACTATCTCACTAAACCCTTTGCCTTTGAAGAATTTTTAGCCAGGGTCCGATCCCTACTGAGAAGGAAGGGTGGAGATAAATCCTCTCTCTTGAGATTGGCGGATCTTGAGTTAAATCAACTCACGCGTAAGGTCAAGCGTGCGGGAAAAGAGATCTCTTTGACCAGCAAGGAATATGCCCTTTTGGAATATTTCCTGCTGAATGTGCATCAGCCGGTCACACGCACAATGGTATCAGAACATGTCTGGAATGAAAATTTTGATAGTTTTACGAATGTGATCGATGTTTATGTTCGTTACTTGCGAAACAAGATCGACAAAGGTTTCAGTAAACAACTCCTGCATACCATTCGGGGCACAGGTTATCTACTCAGTGACAACCCTCCATGAATTACAAATCCATCAGATTTAAATTCAGTATTTTATATACCTCTGTCTTGGGGATTATCTTGATCATCTACAGTGGATTCTTTTATTTTAGTCTCTCCACGACCCTTTATTCTGATCTGGATAAGGATCTTAAGACCAAGGCTCGAGTGATTAGCGATACAATCCATTCTTATCTGGAAGTCTTAGGAGAGGATGACCGATCCTTGGACTTTGCCATTCGGCGGATCATTACCTTAAAAGGTGATCATCCTTTGCAGGATGATATCCTGGATATTGAGCAAAATTGGTTGAGAAGGTTCGATCAGTTAAACCTGCAGGAGGATTATATCCATTTTGCCAGTGTTCAAGGTCGTTCCATTGTGAAGTCCAGGAACCTGGAAAATGATCTGAGGGCGGTCCTGTTGAGCAATGTCAAACTCAAAAAAGGAGAGGCGGTGACTTTTCGAAAATTTAAGTTTGAGAAAAGAAATCTGCAGTTTGTCCAGATCCCATTTTATTTCCAAGGAGAGCCGCGATACATCATTCAAGTGGGAACCTCGCAAATGCCTATTATCGACTTCTTGAAACAAAGGGTTTTTTCTTTTGTGGTATTTATCCCGATTATCCTATTTTTAACAAGTTTCGTTAGCCGGCTTTTGGTTGTCAGGACATTAAAACCGGTTACTGAAATTACGAAAACAGCCAGGAATATTACCCATAATGATCTGAGCCGCAGGATCCATTCTCAAGATGTGGATGAGGAATTACTTTCGCTCGTTCAGGCCTTTAATGAAATGATTGCCCGGCTGGAACGCTCTTTTAAATTGATCGAAGAGTTTAGTTCCCAAGTGGCCCATGAGCTGAAGACCCCCATTGCGGTCATCCGCGGCGAATGTGAACTCAGCTTGCGTCGTTCCCGAAACGCGGAAGAATATCGAAGGGTCATCTCCGTCAATTTGGAAGAAGCCCAGCGGATGCTCAAGCTGGTTGAGGACCTTTTGCTCTTGGCCAAGTTGGATTACCGTGCCGATCTATTTAAATTTGATCAGATTGAAGTGAATAAATTTTTCGAAGAGATCCAGGACCAAGGCAGTATGCTGGCTTTAGAAAAGAGTATTGATGTGAGATTGCAGGGGCCTTCCCATCCCCTGGTTGTCCATGGAGATCCGGTGCATTTAAGAAGATTATTTTTTAACATCATTCATAATGCGATTAAATTTACCCCTCCTCAGGGGAACATTCATATTCGGGTGCGGCAAGAAAAACAAAATCTGGTTACGACCATCTCCGATACTGGGATTGGCATCACTCAGGAGGATCTCCCGCGGATTTTGGATCGATTTTTTAGGGTCGACCGGACTGAACAAATCCAGGAGTCTGGACATGGCTTAGGTCTGAATATTGCCCAATCGATTGCTAAGATTCATGGGGGGCACATCCGTGCCGAAAGTCAGGTGAGTCAGGGAGCCGTTTTCATTGTGATTTTGCCTTTAGTCCAACCTTTGAATCTCTCTTAAACGATCAGGAGCCGAACAGGATGGGAGATGAGAAATTTCTAATATTATTTTAATCTTATTCTCATATTGCATGATTTAAACTCACTGTTAGAATGAATTGGGATTGACTTCAAACAAAATTATTAACTTATTAAGGAGGAGGTAAAGAGTATGAAAAAGTTCGCAGTCACATTAATGATGTTCCTAGGAGTTATCGGGGTGGCCGTATCTCCCCGGGGATATGCCCAGGAAGAAGCTGACATCGAACCAGCCGTTGAGGAACCTGCTGGTGAACCGATGATGGCAGGAGATGTTGAGGAGCAATATTCCTATGGAGTGGTGGTTTCCACCGCTGCCGAACAATTAGTTTTATTGGAATATGATTATGAGCAGGATGCCGATGTTGAGGTATCGTATGCTATCAATGCCGATACTAAACTTGAAAATGTCGGTTCCGTGACTGAGATTGCTAAAGATGATAATGTGGAAGTTCTTTATGTCGAGAAGGATGGCCAGAAGATAGCCACTCAGATCACAAAAGAAGAAAGAATCGAAGAGACGGAAGAGGTTATGGATGAAGAGGGGACTGAAGTTCCTGTTGAAGTTCCTGGCATGGAGGTCCCTGCGATAGAAGAAATGGCCCCCACCACCCCAGACACGGAAGGGACCGAGGGAACCACGGAAGAAGGCACTCCCAGCGATTCGAGAACCTAAGGCCAACAAGAATTACCATTGGTAGCAGGATATAAGATTTTCAAAATGGGATAGATTCAAGTCTGTTAATGAGTCTATCCCATTGCTATTTTTAGAGGGGATTATTTTTGGAGATCCCGAATTCATTTATTTCGAATTGTGGTATAATTGCCAATATATTTTAATCCTAAAGATTATTCTCTCATACCAAATGGGGCATTCAATCAATAAAATAAAGAACGAGTGTATTTCCTGGGGCCACACGGGCAAGGCGAGGGCGAAGGTTATTGATTATTATGAATAGCACACAAAAGATATTTAAGGAATTAGGATTTAATTGTCGAGAAGACACCTTATATTATAAAATCATGGACAATGTCTTGCAGGTCGCGGAACAATTATCTTTGCCCCAGCGTCTTCGTCTGATCTTAACCCAGCCTAAGAATGAATTGATCGTGCATTTTCGTGTCCGTATGGTTGACGGGAATTTTCGCTTATTTAAAGGGTATCGGATCCAGCATAACAATGTCTTGGGTCCCTATAAAGGCGGAATACGATATGATCCCTCGGTTCATTTAGATCATTTGAAAGCGCTAGCGGCCATCATGACCATCAAGTGTGCCTTGATGCATATCCCATTGGGAGGTGCTAAAGGAGGAGTTCAAGTCGACCCCCGCACACTTTCCATTGAGGAATTGATGCGATTAACGAGGAGGTTCACCAGTGCCTTAGGGAACAATATCAGCCCGGACCTTGATATCCCGGCTCCAGATGTGGGAACGAATGCTCAGATTATGGCCTGGATGGCGGATACCTATGTCAACCTTGAGTCCACCCGTCGATTGATTGGCCAGGGAGTCGTTACGGGCAAACCTCTTCAATTTGGCGGTTCTCATGGCCGGGAAAAGGCTACCGGACAAGGGGTCGTTTATGTCCTGGAAGAGATGATGCCGGAATTGCATTTGAAGATCCCCAAAAGCACCTTTAGCCTTCTTGGTTTTGGGAATGTGGGCTCCTGGACCGGAAGGCTTTTATGTGAACAAGGAGCTATTTTAAAAGCGGTGGGTGACCATACAGGATTTATTAGACGAGATCAGGGGATTGATGCCGCAGCCCTGGTGAATTATGTGGGAAAGAACGGCGGGGTTAAGGGTTTCCCCAATGCCGAAGCAATCAAGGAAGATGAATTTTATAAAATACCGGTGGATTTGTTCATCCCCGCGGCATTGGAAGAAATGATTGGTTTAAAAGAGGCGAAGATGTTAACCTGCAAAGTTTTGGCCGAGGCCGCTAATGCCCCACTGACAACGGAGGCAGCGCATTATTTAAAAGAGCAAGGAGTCGTTATCTTACCCTATAATTTATGTAATGCCGGGGGAGTTACGGTGAGTTATTTTGAATGGAAACAGAATCGTCAGGCAGAGACTTGGGAGGCCAGAGAGGTTGATCGAAAATTGAAGAGATTTATGGTCCAAGCCATCCGGCGTGTGCGGGCTATGGCGAAGGAACAAAATTGTGATTTAACCACGGCCGTTTATGGAGTCGCCTTAAAGCATATCAACGAAGTTTATGAGATACGGGGAATATTCCCCTGATCTACTTCAATATTATTCTTCATCCCAATTAGGATCAGAGATCATGAGGATGGATAGATGCCTAGAAAAAAACGGATAGCGATATTAACCGCTGGCGGTGATTGTGCCGGACTGAACGCCGTCATTCGAGCGGTGACTAAGAAAGCCATTCTTGAATATGATTATGATGTCATAGGGATTGAGGATGGTTATGAAGGTCTTGTCCTCAATCGGTCTCATCCTTTGAAGATTAATGATGTCTCCGGGATACTGACATTAGGAGGAACTATTTTAGGCACATCCAATAAGACCGATCCTTATCAATATATCGTGACCCAGGGTCATCAGATTCATTTTGAAGATCGATCCCAGGAGGTGATTAAGAATTTAAAGAGATTGGATATTGATTGCCTGGTGTGTATCGGGGGAGATGGGTCATTAAAGATTGCCCATCGGTTGTTTCAGGATGGAATTCCTGTTGTCGGGGTTCCAAAGACGATCGATAACGACATCCGGGGGACAGAAATCACCTTTGGGTTTGATACCGCTGTTGCGATTGTTACCGATGGCGTTGACCGGCTTCATTCGACGGCTGAATCTCATCACCGGATTATGATTATTGAGGTGATGGGACGAAAATCCGGGTGGATTGCGCTTTATGGCGGCGTGGCCGGCGGCGGAGATATTATTTTGATACCAGAAATCCCTTATGATATAGGGAAGGTCGTTAACAAAGTGATTGAACGCAGCCAAAAAGGGAAACGATTCAGTCTTGTGGCTGTGGCGGAAGGAGCTAAACCCCCCGGGGGGGATGCGGTGGTTAAAAAGATTGTTAAAGATAGCGCCGAGCCTGTTCGGCTGGGGGGGATAGGATTTGTCTTAGCCGAGCAGATTGAAAAACAATCGGGGCTTGAGGCCAGGGCTGTGGTCATGGGGCATCTGCAGCGAGGAGGTTCCCCCACAGCGGTTGATCGTATTTTGGCGACCCGTCTGGGCACGCGGGTGGTCGATATGATTGAGGCGGAAGAGTTTGGTTATATGGTAGGGGTTGAATGTAATCAACTGGTTAATGTTCCTTTAGAGATCGTGGCGGGCGGGCCGCGGTTTGTTCCCGTGGATCATCCCTTACTCCAATCAGCTCGTTCAATAGGGATTATCTTTGGAGATTAGGGCAAAGGGTTTATATCCCTCGCTTCATAAAAATTGCAATATCCAGATTTTCTTTTGATTCTAGAACA
>CAYJUK010000051.1:0-12367 GCA_964373335.1 uncultured Planctomycetales bacterium
TCTGGCAATATCTGGTGAAGCATATCCCCGAATGGGATCAACCAGATAAAAAAGTTATGATGCAGCAGGCCTATGAGGCGATGGAATCTCTTTTAAATGAAAAAAAAGATCACCTGGAAGAGATTATCCTGGGAGTTCATGGGTTTACCTTATTTCAAAATTATGATTTTAAGCTGCGGCTGCGGTTGCCCGGTAAAATGATTGAAACCAATGGCCGGAAGGACGAGAAGAATAAGGAGGAATGTTTCTGGGAATTTGATCATACTCAATTGAATCAAACCTTAAAGGCCCGGTCATTTAAGATCTATCCTTTCCGTCTCACTGTCATTGTGTTGTTGGGGATTTTGGTTTTAATTATTATCGGTATTTTTTGGAGACGCAGGATGAATATCCCCTATGTTTATTTGATTGGGATGGGACTGGCGTTCCTGATCTTAACTGTTGATCCCGCCTCGGCTCAAGGATATGCCGTCTGGGAGGCGCATATCTTGCCGGTTGTAAAAACGATCTTAAAGACTCATGATATCCAGAATCCATAAAGCTTGTTGTGATTCTCAAGAAAGGAGTCCTCTCATGCCGACACTATTTACTAAGATTGTGCGCGGGGAGATCCCCTGTCATAAGATTGCGGAAGATGAACGGTATTTAGCTTTTCTGGATATTCGACCTATCAACCCGGGGCACACCTTGGTCATTACCAAAAAAGAGATGGATTATATCTTCGATGTCGATGATGATCTCTTGGCAGGATTAATGCTATTTGCCAAAAGGGTGGCTGTTCCTTTAAGGAAGGCCGTTCCCTGCCAGCGTATCGGGATGATGGTCGCCGGGTTAGAGGTCCCGCATGTTCATGTGCACTTGGTCCCTATTTTTTCGATCGGGGATCTGAATTTTGCCAAGGCCAAACCGGCGGCTCCGGAAGCATTAACTCAAGTGGCCGAAAATATCCGCAAACACATCAGCTTAAAATAAGGGGGAGGGTCAAATGGCGAAAAAACGGATTACCATTATACCGGGAGATGGGATTGGGCCTGATATCATGGAGGCCACCTTGAAGATATTGGACCGTTTAAAATGCGGCCTCGAATATGATTTTGCTCAGGCTGGGATCAAGGCCTTAGAAAAGAAAAAAGATCTTCTCCCGAAAGAAACCATTGATTTAATTAAGAAAAATGGGGTGGCCTTAAAAGGCCCTATCACGACACCGGTGGGGGAAGGGTTCACCTCCATAAACGTTACTTTGCGCAAGATGTTCGATCTCTACGCGAATGTGCGGCCGGCCCTTTCGATCCCTGGGACCCAGTCGCGGTATGAAGGTATTGATATTCTTACTATCCGGGAGAATACGGAAGGGATGTATTCGGGGAAGGGACAGACCGTCAGCTCCACGGGGACCTACGCGGAAGCGGTGAGCGTCGTCACCAAAAAAGGCGCGGAACGGGTTGTTCGTTATGCCTTTGATCTGGCCAGGAAAAATAAACGCAAGAAGGTAACGATCGTTCATAAAGCGAATATTCTTAAATCCACATCGGGACTTTTTTTGAAGACGGCTCGGGAAGTCGCCAGCGAGTATAAAGATATCGAGTCCAAGGATATGATTGTCGATAATTGCTGTATGCAGCTGGTGATGAATCCTTATCAATTTGATGTGCTTGTGACCACAAATCTATTTGGGGATATTATCTCGGATTTGTGCGCCTGACTGGTGGGAGGATTGGGTCTGGCCCCGGGAGCCAATATTGGAGAGACCGCCGCGATATTCGAGGCTGTCCATGGAAGCGCCCCGGATATCGCCGGGAAAAATATTGCCAATCCTACCGCATTGTTATTGGCTGCCGCGATGATGCTGGATCATCTAGGGATGTCTGACCAGGCGGGCCGCCTGCGCAAAACCATTACTCAAGTGATTGGATCTAATGATCGCGCGACCGGTGATCTAGGCGGAAAGGCAACGACTACTGAATACACCCAGGCTATTATGGAAAGACTTTGTTGACACGGATAAGAATTCATTTGCTGGACAGCTGTGAGAGAGATCGTATATAATCACTTTAATTCCTATTCGCAGCAATCCAAATATGTAAGCGCATTGAGAGCAAACGAATTCCCGCTTCGGGGGGGGGATTTGCGCATTAACGAAAGCAGAATGTGAACCCACGGGCCAGTCCGTGCCACTTCAGTTTTTAATCATGGATATTTACCATTTCTTTATAATCTTTCCAAAATAGGGGATCGATACCAGGTTTAACCCACTGCGCGCCTGCCTTGGCTGATAGATGTGTGTCCACAAAGATTCAATCATAGAGATCAAATTATCTATGGAAGATCAGATATGCTCTCATTCCTTGAATGATTCTCATCAACGGGGAAACTCCCTTCCCATGCCAATTCGCCATAATGTAAGCCTTTTAACAGAAAATGATGTTTGTCTTTTTAAACAAGGCAACCATTTCCGACTTTATGAAAAGTTAGGTTCTCGTGTTCTTCAGAAAGATGGAGAAGAAGGGGTTTATTTTGCGGTTTGGGCACCCAATGCCCAATCAGTGAGTGTGGTCGGCGATTTCAATGGATGGAACGACACCAGCCATAAACTTGCCCCGCGATGGGATAGTTCGGGGGTTTGGGAAGGATTCATCCCCAAGCTTAGTCAAGGCACATTATACAAATATTGTATTGTGTCAAATCACAATGATTATCGAATGCTTAAAAAGGATCCATTTGCCTTTTATTGTGAGGTTCCCCCCTGCACAGCCTCTATCGTGCAGGGAATAGATTACCGGTGGGATGATGACTCCTGGATGAAAGAACGCCAGCGGTATAATAATCTAGAATCTCCCATTTCGATTTATGAGATCCATTTTGGATCGTGGCGAAGGGTGCCGGAAGAAAATAATCGCAGTCTCAATTATCGCGAAATGGCTCAACAGTTAGTCCCGTATGTGAAGGATATGGGGTTCACTCATGTGGAATTCATGCCATTGTTGGACCATCCCTTCACGGGATCCTGGGGATATCAAGTGGTAGGCTATTTTTCTCCGAGCAGCTTTTATGGAAACCCTCAGGATCTGATGTATTTGATTGATCATTTGCATCAAAATGGCATTGGAGTCATTTTGGATTGGGTTCCTTCCCATTTCCCTCCCGATGATGTGGGATTAGCTTATTTTGATGGGACGAATTTGTATGAGCATGCCGATCCCCGCAAGGGATTTCATCCTGATTGGAAAAGCTATATTTTTAATTACGGTCGTTACGAAATCAAAAGTTTTTTGATCAGCAGCGCTTTATTTTGGTTAGACAAATACCATGTGGATGGCCTCAGGGTCGATGGCGTGGCCTCCATGCTCTATCTGGATTATTCCCGGAAGGAAGGGGAATGGTTTCCGAATGAATTCGGGGGAAAAGAAAATTTGGATGCCATTGCCTTTCTGAAACAATTGAATGAAGAAGTTTGCCGGGATTATCCTGCTGTCCAGATGATCGCGGAAGAGTCAACGGCCTGGCCGCTGGTTTCCCGCCCCGCGTATCTTGATGGTTTGGGATTCGGAATGAAATGGAATATGGGATGGATGCATGACACCTTAAAGTATATGTCCCGAGATTCTCTCTTTCGGAAATATCATCATAATCAGCTGACCTTCAGTTTATATTATGCCTTCACCGAGAATTTCCTGTTATCTCTTTCTCATGATGAAGTTGTTCATGGAAAAGGATCTTTATTCGGGAGGATGCCCGGTGATGATTGGCAGAAATTTGCTAATCTTCGTCTTCTTCTGGGTTATATGTTTGGCCATCCGGGGAAAAAATTAATCTTTATGGGAGGGGAGTTTGGACAATGGGCGGAATGGAATTATGAACAAGGATTGGATTGGCATATCCTTCAGTATTCAGTTCATCAAGGTATTCAGAATTGGGTGAGAGAACTCAACCGCGTTTATAAATCAGAGCCAGCCCTCTATCGGAAGGATTTTACTTGGGAAGGATTTGAATGGATCGATTTCAACGATTGGGAAAATAGCGTTTTGAGTTTTATGAGGAAGGGTCTCCTTGGGGAAGATCTGGTGATAGTTTGCAATTTCACTCCTGTCCCGCGGTATCAGTATAAAATCGGTGTTCCTCAAGGGGGATATTGGAGTGAGATCCTCAACAGTGATGCCAAAGACTATGGGGGCAGTGGTCTGGATAATCTCGGAAGAGTAGAGGCTGTTCCTCACCCCGCCCATGGCAGAGATTTTTCCTTATCTTTAACTCTACCGCCGTTGTCAGTCTTATTCTTAAAACAGGACCCTCAATTGGAGAAGCTATGAATAGATTTATCTGTATCCATGGGCATTTTTACCAGCCTCCTCGGGAGAATCCCTGGCTGGAAGAGGTGGAACTCCAAGAAACCGCCCATCCTTATCATGATTGGAATGAAAGAATTATGGCAGAATGTTACGCCACCAATAAAACCAGCCGGATCCTAAACGCCGAAAAAAGGATTTTCGATATTGTCGATAATTACTCCAAGATCAGTTTTAATTTTGGACCGACCTTGCTGTCATGGATGGAGCGCCATGCCCCGGATACTTATCAGGGAATTTTAAAATCGGATCAGGAAAGTCAAAAGAAATTTTCTGGACACGGCTCGGCCATGGCCCAGGCATATAACCATATGATCATGCCGCTGGCTAATCTCCGGGATAAACGTACTCAGGTGATCTGGGCGATGCGAGACTTTGAATATCGTTTCAAACGCCAGCCGGAAGGGATGTGGCTGCCGGAGACGGCCGTTGATATCCCTACTCTCGAGGTGTTAGCGGAATTCGGTATCCAATTCACCGTCCTCGCGCCTCATCAAGCCAAACAGACACGAAAGACAGGGGAGAAGAAGTGGACCGAGGTTACGGCAGGATCCGTAGATGTCCAAGTACCTTATGTCTGTCATCTTCCTTCCGGCAAGAAAATAAATATTTTTTTCTATGACGGCCCGGTCTCTCATGATGTGGCGTTCGGAGGTTTACTCAGTAATGGAGAGCATTTTGCCAAACGATTGGAAGGGGCATTCATTCAGGATTTGCTTTCTTCCCGATTAGTGCATCTGGCCACTGATGGGGAGACCTATGGTCATCATCAGAAATTCGGGGATATGGCTTTATCCTATTGTCTGAATTATATCGAGGCCAATCATCTGGCTAAGCTGACTATTTATGGGGAATATCTGCAGCATTTTCCGCCTACTCATGAGGTGGAGATTAATGAAAATACGTCCTGGAGTTGTGTTCATGGGGTTGATCGATGGCAGGCGAATTGTGGATGTCATCTGGGAACTCATCCCGGATGGCATCAGGAATGGCGAGGTCCTTTACGAAAGGCCTTGGATTGGTTAAGAGATCATTTAATCCCTGTTTATGAATCACAGATGTCGCCCTTTCATCCCGACCCCTGGGGCTTGCGAGACAAATACATTGATGTCGTCCTTAATCGCAACCGCGAACAGGTGGAAGGATTTTTCAATCAAAATTTTTCCCGGCCGTTGACGCAAGAGGAAAAGATAAAAATCTTGAAGCTATTGGAGCTTGAGCGGCATGCGATGTTGATGTATACAAGCTGTGGATGGTTCTTTGATGAGATCTCCGGTATTGAATCCACCCAGATCATTCAGTATGCCGCCCGCGCTATTCAATTGGCCAAAGAAGTGACGGGAGAAGACCCGGAAAGTCCGTTTGTTAAATTATTAGAAAAGGCCCCTAGTAACCAGGCCGAGTATGGCCATGGAGGACGATTATACCAATTTTTTATCAAGCCGACGATTATCGATATTGTCAGAGTGGGGGCTCATTACGCCATCTCATCGCTGTTCAATGATTATCCCCCGGATGCCCAGATTTATTGTTATTCAGCAACGAGTGAATTAACTGATCGGCAAGACGCGGGGAAACATAAGCTTGTCATCGGGAAGGTCCGGATTCGGTCTCTAATGACCTGGGAAGAGGCCTTGATCCATTATTCTGCCCTGCATTTGGGAGACCATAATCTTAACGGGGGAGTGCGCTTTCAGTTTCCGGAAGAGGCCTTTAACAAAATGCATCTGGAGATCAAACGAACCTTTTTAAAGGGCGATATCCCGGAAGTGATTCGTTTAGTGAGTACTCATTTCGGCGTGAACAGTTATTCTTTATGGCATTTGTTCAAGCAGGAACAAAAGGAAGTTTTTGATGAGATCTTAGAGACGACCTTGGAGGATATCGAAACCCATTTTAGGCAGATCTATGAGAAACATTATCCCTTGATGTTAGTTCGGCGGGATTTGAATATCCCCTTGCCTAAGGCCTTGATGTTGACATTGGAATTTGTCAATAATCGGGAACTTTTGAATGTCCTGGAGGGACCGGATGTCGATCTTCAGCGGTTAATAAAAGTTGTGGAGGAGGTCAAACGGTGGTCTTTTGAGGTTGATAAAGCCACCATGAGTTTTGTGGCCACGGCTAAACTCAATGATTTGATGTTGAAGGTCTCAGAAAATCCGGATAACCCCAAATTTTTAAAAACCATCGAAAGTTTTATCAATCTGCTCAAAGAATTAAAGTTGGATTTGAATCTTTGGAAGGCTCAAAATATCTATTTTTCAACCTTCCAACGATGCCAAAGTGAAATCAGGGAAAAACAGGGGAGTCCCTGGGTTGTTCACTTTCAGGCCATAGGTGATTTATTGAATATCGAATGTGAATGATGTTTCCCTATTTATTGGGGGGAGCGAGAAAATCACCTCACAGTGATTCTTTTTTTTAGATTCTCAGTCCTTTAGGAAATTATATGATTTGTTTGGGGCTGATAATCGCATCCCGTTATCGCCGCAGGCGATTCTCTTGTCATTTTCTTAAGGATAAAAAACCGTTTTCAACGAAAGGATTTCCTAAATGATGCCGAAGCGACAAAGAGCCAGTGGTCTTTTGCTCCATCTGACCTCATTGCCTTCTCCTTATGGGATAGGAGACTTTGGGCCGTCAGCTTATCAGTTTGTCGATTTTCTTAAAGCCTCGGGACAAAGTGTTTGGCAGATCCTTCCTTTAACCCCTACGAGTCCGTTTTTAGGAAATTCTCCCTATAGCGGTTATTCAGCCTTTGCCGGGAATTTTATCCTCATCAGCCCCGAGTTATTGCAGAAGGAAGGGAGGTTATCAGCCAAAGATTTAGAGGATTATCCTTCTCTCCCCGAAGAAAAAGTGGATTACGAATCCGTCATGAGGCTGAAAACGATTATCTTAGAAAAGGCCTACCTAAAAGTGAAAAGTGAATTGTCTCATCATCATGACTTTCAGCGATTCTGCCAGGAAAATACCTCTTGGCTGGACGATTTTAGCCTCTATCAAACATTGAAGAATCGTTTGGAAGGGAAGCCCTGGTATCAGTGGCCTGAGGAATTGAAGAATCGGAATCGATCGGCTTTACAGAAGATCCGAAAGGAATATCAAGATCTTATTGAGAAGAGTCAATTCATTCAATATCTCTTTTTCAAACAATGGTTTCAGTTGAAGGAATATTGTCAGAAATCGGGAGTGAGATTTTTGGGAGATGTGCCCATCTATGTGGATCATGATAGTGCCGATGTTTGGAGTCATCCGGATTTTTTCCAATTAGATGAAAAAAAGGGGTTGATTTATGTGGCGGGTGTCCCGCCGGATTATTTTAGTACGACTGGTCAACGCTGGGGCAATCCTGTTTATGATTGGGCAATGTTGAAAGAGACGGCTTTCGATTGGTGGATGAAAAGATTATCTCATAACCTCAGGTGCTATGACTGCATCCGGATTGATCATTTTCGCGGATTGGTCTCCTACTGGGCGATCCCTGCCGAAGAACCCACCGCGGTTCACGGGCATTGGGAAGAAGTCCCTCGCGAAGAATTTTTTGACACAATCATGAATCAATTCCCCAATGCCCCTATCATCGCTGAGGATCTAGGGATTATTACTCCCGATGTCACTGCCGTGATGGAAAAATACGGGTTTCCAGGGATGAAGGTGCTTTTGTTCGCCTTTGGCGGTGAGTTAGAAAAACATCCGTATCTCCCCGAGAATTTTCCGGTCAATTGCGTGGCCTATACCGGGACCCATGACAATAATACTGTTCAGGGATGGCTTCAAAATGATACCACAAAAAAAGAAAAGCAGAATCTATCCCATTATCTGAAAGACAAGTTTAAGCCAAGTCAACTTCAGGATGTCTTTATGCAAATCCTCTTTAATTCTAATGCCGGATTGGTGATTATCCCATTGCAGGATGTGCTCGGGCTAGGACAGGAGGCACGGATGAATATCCCTGGGTTGGTGGGGAACAACTGGCAATGGCGGACTCTCAAGAAACATTGGAAACCGTCTCTCAGTGAGAAGTTGTTGAAAATGACAAAGGCTGCCAATCGCTGAAAGACTTTTAAGGGGTGGCAGAAAAATCATTTGACAATATATGCTTTTGTTTATAATATAAACCACTCATAACCCCTAGATTTAGTTGGGGTTAAATGCTTCAAAACGAGTGAGCCGTTTAAACGTCAATTGCATTATAGGGTTATATTTTTGGTTAAGATATTTTATTGGACAACGAAGTCCAATCTTCAATGAATAGCGGCGTTGCTATTAGGCATCGATGTCCCAGATATCACTGGAGAATGTATCTGGGATTTTTTATCCGTTGTAAATAATATGACTTTTAATAGAGTTTATGTATTCTAAAATTGAAGGAGGATTTTTATGGCCAAGATAACCAGGGAAAAATTACTTAAAAACGAGGACGTGATAGCAGAGATCAGCAGGCATAAATGGATTGAGAGCGAAAAAGCCGGTTATGATATCGGCATGGACCAGGCTGCTGATGATTGGATAAAGCGATTTTCCAGGGATTGGCTGAAATACCATATGCCGAACAAGACACTTAAGATAAATTTAAACTCCAAAAATTCTAAGGCTATAAGGAAAGATTCTAAAAAGAAATGAGCATATAATGAGAATTGCAATCTTCTCCTGGGAATCGGAACATTCTATTCATGTCGGTGGTGTCGCTAATCATGTGAGTCAATTAGCTTGTGCCCTGGAACGGAAAGGGCACGAGGTGCATGTCTTTACTCGTATGGGACGACCTGATCATCCCCACTATGAACGGATTTATGGAGTCCATTATCACCGCTGTCCCTTTCACTCACATCCTGATTTCGTTGAGGAAATTCATAATATGTGCCGTTCTTTTGTCCAGGCTTTTTTTCAGACGGAAGATCATATCGGGCCTTTTGATGTGATCCATGCTCATGATTGGCTGACCGTTCCAGCCCTGGTGTTGGTCAAAGAAGGCCGAGGGAGAAAGACCATCCTGACCATTCATTCGACAGAATACGGGCGATGCGGAAATAATTTTTTTGGGGGTAATTCTGAAAGAATCAGACATATCGAATGGTTAGGGACATACCATGCGGATCAGGTAATCTTGGTCTCAAAGACCTTAAAGAACGAGTTGATGTGGATTTATAGTCTTCCGGATTATAAAAGTTATGTGGTTTACAATGGGGTCAATGTCTGGGATTATGACGGCTGGATTGATCCTGGGGATGTCAAGCGGATGTACGGGGTTGGGCCACTAGACCCCATGGTTTTATTTGCCGGCCGCATGGTGTATCAGAAAGGGCCGGATCTTTTAGTAGAATCGATCCCCCAACTCTTGAGAAATTTTCCCAATGCCAAATTTGTCTTTGCCGGGGATGGAGAGATGCGCTGGTCAGTGGAAGAGAAGGCCAAAAAAATGGGAATTAGTCATGCCACGCGATTTTTAGGTTATCATAACGGCTGGAAGCTGAGAAATCTTTTTAAAGCCTGTGATTGTGTGTGCGTCCCCAGCCGCAATGAGCCATTCGGGATTGTTATTCTTGAGGCCTGGTCTGCGGGCAAACCTGTTGTTGCCAGTGTGAATGGCGGTCCTTCCGAAATCGTCTGGCATGAAGTCAATGGTCTTAAGATTTATGATCATCCTGACTCAATCGCGTGGGGACTGGGAACACTGCTCGCCGATTTTGATAATGCTCGCTGGATGGGAAGTAATGGGCGGATTGCCGCTGAAACAGTTTTTTCCTGGGATGTGATCGCCGATGAAGTTTTGACTGTCTATAGTATTTGAGGTTGAAAATTGATTAAGCCAAAGCTGAGCAAAATTAAAAAAATTAGACCGTATGTAAAAAAGAAGAAGACATCCGTTAGTCAATCGCAAGCGACTTCAATAGCTTCGTCCTCACCTCCTTCCGTTATCAAAGAGTATCTTCATTCCCTTAAGCCAGTTCATAAGAAAGAACTTGTTGAGACCTATCAATTACCATCCCGCTATCAAGAAACTTATTTGACTTTGATTGCCCGTGATCCTTATTGGATTTATGCTTATTGGGAGATCTCTCCTCAATCGATCGAAGCTATGAAAAGAAAGATGGGGGATAAAATCAGCCAATCTTCTTACGTCTTGAGGATGTATGAGTTGTCTTTGGTTGATTTCAATGGCCACAATGCGAATCATTGGTTTGATATCGAAGTCGGCCTGCACGCAGCCAATTGGTATATTAATCTTTGTTGTGATCATGTGACTTATTGTTCCGAGATGGGTCTACGCACGCCCGAAGGAGAATTCTTTCCCTTGACGCGGTCCAATGTGGTCACAACGCCTCGGGCCAATCTTTCTGGTCGGGGAGATTTGATCTGGATGGAAGTTAAAGCGAATCATAAAAATAATGCCTTTGTTCATGTTGCGGGATCTTCTAAAAGGTCGGGTCTATCTCACCGATCAAAAGAAAATTTGATCAAACCGAGACGAAAGATATTTTTATCTGAAGCGGATATCCGTTGGTATTACTCACAAATATCCCCTTTTTTGAAAAATATCCTTCCCAAATTGTTAGGGAAAAAGGGATCGAAAAGTCCTGAACTCAAAGGTGGGAATTATACTTTGGAGGACACAGAAGGACTTTCCGAAAATATCTTAAGACAGGTGAGGAGTCGATATTGGAAGATTTTTAAAGGGGCCTCGGAAGAATTTGTTGCCGGGGAGGGGGCCAGCGAAAGGATGCTGGGGGCCAGCGAACGAGAAGAGGTGGTTTTAAGAAGAGGATTTTTCTTTGAACTGGCAACGGAATTAATTGTTTATGGTCGGACGGAACCCGATGCCCGGGTGCATTGGGGGGCAAGGAAAATCCCATTAAACCCGGAGGGAACATTTTCCTTGCGGATGGCTTTACCCGATGGGAATATCCCCTTGGACTTTCTCGCGGAATCGAAAGATCAATTAGAAAAAAGAAGAATTACGACCGCCGTGGAACGGACGAAAACGATCTATTCCTCCGAATAAAGGAGAATGAAAAGGAGAATCTTAAGCCTTATGTCGAAAGGATATCTCTGTTTAGTCCTGCATGCGCATCTTCCTTTTGTACGTCATCCGGAAGAAGAATATTTCCTCGAAGAAAATTGGCTTTACGAGGCGATCACTGAAACTTATATCCCCCTGATCGATGTCTTTGACCGGTTATGCCAAGAGGACATCGATTTCCGTATCACCATGTCTTTGACCCCTCCTTTGATCTCTATGCTGCAAGACCCTTTACTGATCGAACGCTATTTAAGACACCTTGATCAATTAATTGAACTTTCAGAGAAGGAATTGACTCGAACGGAGTTTATTCCTCACTATCACGGTTTAGCGCTGATGTATCATCAGAGATTTATCCGGTTCAAAGAAATCTTTGTCCAGCAATATAAGAAAGATTTAATATCCGCTTTTAAGAAGTTTCAGGATCAGGGTTGTCTTCAGATCATTGCCTCGTGTGCCACGCACGGATTTTTGCCGATATTAAATGTTAATCCTTCCTCAGTCAGGGCGCAGATCAAGATCGGTGTAGATCATTATCAAAGAACCTTTGGCTGTCAACCGAAAGGGTTTTGGCTGCCGGAATGCGCTTATTATCCCGGAGTCGATGAGATCCTTAAAGAAGCAGGCATTCAATATTTCTTTTTGGATTCTCATGGGATTCTGCACGCTGATCCCAGGCCACGGTACAGTGTTTATTCCCCCCTCTATTGCCCTTCCGGAGTCGCTGGCTTTGGCAGGGACTGGGAATCCTCGAAACAGGTTTGGAGTTCCAAAGAAGGCTACCCGGGAGATTCTGATTATCGAGAATACTATCGTGATATAGGTTTTGAGTTGGACTATGATTATGTCAAACCCTATATCCATCCAGAGGGTATTAGGATTAATACGGGCATTAAATATTGGAGGATAACCGGAAACACCGAATATAAAGAGGCCTATCGTCCCGATTGGGCGAGGGAGAAGGCGGCTCTTCATGCCGGAAATTTTTTATTTAATC
>CAYJUK010000052.1:0-8178 GCA_964373335.1 uncultured Planctomycetales bacterium
AGTTGAGCGTTTTGAACATCTGGAGAATATCCGAATCCCCGCAGATCTCAATTACGAGGTCATCTCAGGTTTATCTGCAGAGATTCGGCAGAAAATGAAAAGATTCTCTCCGGTCAATCTTGGACAGGCGAATCGGATCTCCGGGGTGACCCCTGCGGCTATCTCGATCTTAATGGTCTATTTGAGGAAGAGAAGTGTTTTGTTAAGGTCATCAGAAAAAATAACGAATGAATCATGAAAAGGAGTTTTGCCATGGCTCTTCAAACCGAAGAACGTTCCCAATCCAAAATGAAAATCGCCAAAGATATCACCGAATTGATCGGCAAGACCCCATTGGTGCGGCTCAATAAGGTTACGAAAGGGTGTTCTGCAGAGGTCGTTGCTAAACTGGAGTTTTGGAATCCCCTGGGGTCAGTCAAGGATCGTATTGGATTCAGTATGATCGATGCCGCGGAAAAGGCAGGAGCGATCGATAAGGAAAAGACCATTGTCCTGGAACCAACCTCTGGGAATACGGGGATCGCTTTGGCATTTGTCTGTGCGGTTAAAGGATATCAACTCACGCTCACTATGCCGGAAACAATGAGTCTGGAAAGAAGGTCGCTGTTAAGAGCCTTTGGGGCCACATTAATCCTGACGCCCGGACCGGAGGGGATGCGGGGAGCGATCAAAAAAGCTCAGGAGCTGGCAGCCTCTGACAGCCGGTATTTTATCCCGCAGCAATTCGAAAATCCGGCAAATCCTGAGATTCATCGTAAGACAACGGCTGAAGAGATTTGGAATGATACCGATGGCAATGTCGATATTTTGATTTCGGGGATAGGAACCGGTGGAACCATTACCGGTGTCGCGGAAGTGATTAAAAAGCGAAAGCCTTCTTTTAAGGCTATTGCCGTCGAACCTAAAGGGTCACCGGTCCTCTCCGGCGGCCAGCCGGGGCCGCATAAAATCCAGGGGATCGGGGCGGGATTTGTTCCCAAGATTCTTAATACCAAGATCATTGATGAGATCATAGCCGTTGATAATGATGAGTCGTTTGCTCATGCGAAGATGCTGATCCGTGAGGAAGGGATTTTAGCGGGGATATCCTCGGGGGCTGCCTTATGCGCTGCCCTCCAGGTGGCCAGGCGGCCGGAGAATAAAGGAAAGTTAATAGTCGTCATTATCCCGAGCACCGGGGAACGATACCTAAGCACTGATCTTTTCGCGGAGTTCCGAGGGTAATATTGGGGAAGCGGTCCTCATCTTAAAACAATGGGACAAATAAGCCGTCGAAATTCTCCTGCCTTTAATTTCCTCATTTTTGTCTTGATTCTTTTAGTCTGTATCCTTGTTGGACAAACCTTTAAGGTCGATTTTGAATATTTTAAGAGCAAGCTGAACTCCTATCCTCTTTTTCTTTCCGGATTGATTTATTGCTCCTTATATGTGGTTTTGACTCTTTTTATTTGGTTTGGGCCCAAGGATGTCTTCCGCCTTTTGGGGGCGGTACTTTTTGGAGCCTCAATCAGCACTGTCTTAGTTTGGCTTTCGGAAATGATCAATGCCTTTATTTTATTCAACCTCAGCCGTAAACTCGGACGGGAGTTTGTCGCCAGGAAATTTTCGGTCGAATTACGGGATTTGGATCAGATCAAGGAGACGAATATGTGGGGAGTCTTTGCCCTGCGGATTAATTTGATTTTCCCTTTTCGCTTGTTAGATCTGGGCTACGGGTTGACGAGGATTTCCTTTCGGAATTATTTTTGGGCAGTCATTTTTGCCTCTCCATTCAGAATCTTCCTGGTGCAATCCATCCTGGCCGTGGTAGGGTTGGGAATTTTTAATAATCCCCTGACGGTAGCCCAGGAAATCTTAAAGCAGCCGGTCATCTTAATTTATACCGTCTTTTATGTTTTTTTAGTTTTGATCCTCTCGATCGTGGCTTGGAATGTGAGGGCCGTCTTAAGGAGCAAACCCAGAGTTTCTTAAGCTGATCTGTGTGCAGAGGTGGGGGCAGGGGTGATCGGCCGCCAGTCGGTAAAAATAGGATCAAGATTTTTTTTCTTCAGCATTTGGACAATCTCTTTTACCGGGCGTTGATCTTCAATATCAAATTGGGGGTCCTGTTTTTCGGGTGTCTTAATGGTGTACCCTCCCACAGAAGTGTTGGATCCAGCCGAAAGCCGTGTCACTCCCAGTTCAATGGCATGATCGCGCAATTGCGGGCCTTCCCGTGTGGATAAGTTGATCCCCATGCGAGGGAAAAGGATGCGCGTCAGACAGAGGATCTTGATGAAGGTGATATCGTCAACGTCACACATCGCAAATTCGCGGCCTTTGATCTTGCGCAGCCGAGGGAAGGAAACACTGTATTCGACGCCGGGATAATGATTTTCCATATAACGCAGGTGTTCGTAAAGGTGAAAGAGATCCTCCGCGACATCAGCCAGTCCCAGCAGGATCCCCAGAGAAATTCGACGAATCCCGCCTTGAGCCGCCCGTTCCGGCGTCCCGAAACGAAAATCAAAATTGCTTTTAATCCCGGCTATGTGAACCTCTGCATATCGTTTACGGTCGTAGGTCTCTTGATATACAGTGATCCCATCCACGCCGTGCAGATTTAATCGCCGGTACTCTTCGGTTTCCATTGGATGCACTTCGAGAGAGATGCTGGTAAAGTATTGGTGGGCCACTGTAACCGCCTCGGATAAATAAGAGAGCGGCGTGACCTGATAAGACTCACCGGTTAAAAGCAGAATATTTTCAATGCCCGTTTGCGCGACATGGTTCATCTCACGATGCATTTGTTCGTTAGTGAGTTTCAGGCGTTCAATCCGATAGTGGCTGTGGAAGCCGCAATACGTGCAGTAGCTGCTGCAGTAATTGGAAAGATATAATGGGGCATAAAGGGAGATCGTCCGCCCGAAGAACTGTTCGCTGATCCGTTTCGCTTCCTGAGCGAGCCGTTCGGTCGTATCGCGATTGCTGTCGGAAAGAATATCTTTGATTTCGTTTAGGGAGATCATAGGGAATTAAAGTTAGAAAAGATTTCCAGAGATTGCGCAAGGATTCTTAATCTATCAACCTCCTCTACCCTCTTACAATCTTTTCTAACTCTCTCTATATAAAAATCCTGTCAAGGGCGATGAGGCGCTGGCTTGATCGTGCTGAATCGGTAGACGACTCAAGTAGGCCATGCGGCCGGCTTCCACGGCCTTGGCAAAGGCGGCGGCTAAAAGAGCGGGATGACCAGCCGTAGCAACCGCGGTATTGGCCAAAACGGCATCAGCCCCCATCTCCATGGCCTCGGCGGCTTGTGAGGGAGATCCCATACCGGCATCAACGACAATGGGCACAGGAATTTCATTAATGAGGATTTTAATAAATTCTTTGGCTTTGAGACCTTGATTGCTGCCGATTAATGATCCCAGCGGCATGACTGTCGCCGCCCCAGCCTTCACTAATTCTCGAGCCACATAAAGGTCAGGATACATATAAGGAAGGACCACGAACCCTTCCGCAACCAAGGTTTCCGTGGCCTTAATCGTTTCATAATTATCCGGCAGAAGATATTTGCTGTCGTTGATGACTTCGATTTTTATCCAATGGCCATAACCAGATTCTCGAACTAAATGAGCAATACGCACGGCCTCTAGGGCGCTGCGGGCCCCGGAGGTATTGACCATAAGGGTTATTCCCCGCGGGATGTATTCCAGGATGTTATCCTCATGTCGTTCCAGGTCAATCCGCCTTAAGGCCACGGTGATCAATTGTGTTCCGCAGGCGGTCATACTTTCGGAAACATCCTTTTTATTTTTGAACTTTCCCGTCCCCAGAAAAAAACGATTGGTAAAAGTTTTTCCGGCAATGATTAAAGGCCTTTGATCTTTAATCTCAGGATAGGTGGATTCCGCAGTTAACGTGATTTCTTTTTTCAAAGAGGAACTCTCTTAAAAATTTAATCCCTACTCGCGCCTGCCTTGCTGGAAGATGGGAGTTCGCAGGGTTGTGAAATTCTTGTCATCAACCGCCGCCTACAAGATTGATCAATTCAATCGAATCCCCATCTTGAATGAGGATTTCTTCCCATCGTGGTTTTTTGATGATATGACCATTCAGCTCCGCAATGACATGCCGGGTTTCTTTGCAGTATTTTTCAATAATATTATTTAAATTCCAGGATTCCGATAACTCTTTCTCTTGACCGTTCAGTCGGATTTTCATGCGGAACTCCCAGTGAAAAGTGTTTTTTGAGAATTGGCGAGAACTCGCCGTGATTTTTAGAGAAAAGGACAAGGTCATATTAAATCACTTTGATTCAAAATGCAAATAAAATTCCTAAAGCAAGGGGCAAAAAAAATGAATTAGTTTTTGACCAAACAGTATTTTCTCGGATAATATAAAATTTAGATAGAGAAAATATCAACCCCGGTTCCGAAATTTAAATCACGCTCGATAGGAGGCAGTATGGGATGTAGGAGAAAATTTAACCTTCAAAAATTTTTAACCTATAGGAAAATAACAGAGTCTTTCTGCCAAATTGTGGAACCAGGGTCAACTCCGGGAAATGAGGGGGGTGAAATTCATCGGGGTATTTATAAAGACATTGATTTGGCAGGATTTTTTGCTATGATCGGCCTTTATGCCTGCGATCATTAAATAGATATTTTTATCAAGCAAAAATTTTTATGAAAAATATAGCATTCACAATTAATTTAGTGTATAAACATATCAAAAATAATCGAACCTCATTAATGTTCTCAATGTCTGCTGAGCCTTTAAGAAAATCTCGATGAATATTAATGACTAAGAGAGGAAGCAAGAGACAAAATGAATACGTTCACTAAAAGCAATAAGAAGGCCTTTGGTTATCAATTGTTATTAGACCTCTACAATTGTAAGCCAACTGTTTGCGATGATTTGAGTCTCTGTTATCAGTTCTTGGATGATGCCGTTATTGAATTGGGCATGGAAAAACAATCCCCTCCCAATATTTTTCGCAGCGATGCGGTGAAGTTTCCAGATAAGGCCGGACTTTCAGGTTGGGTTCCTTTGATCGAAAGCTCAATCGTCATCCATACGTTATCCGTCAAGGATTTTATCTCTATTGATATTTATTGCTGCAAGTGTTTTAGTATTGAGAAAGCTAAGGCGATCTGTCAGAGGTTTTTTGGACCTCAGCGGATGGATACGCAGTATATCGAACGTGGTCAGGATTATTATAAAATTGATTCCACCTATCATTCTATGACCGTTCAGCACACAGAGAAAAGTTCACCCAAAATTATCATCGATAAAAAAGAACCGGAAGTTTCAGTCGTTTAAGAACTTTCCATAAGTAGACCTTATTGAATGGGGAATTATAAAATGCTATAATTCCCCATTCTTATTTATCCTCAAGGTCTGAAAATCATCAAAAGTTATCATCAAACAGCGATTTTCTTACCGCTCGAATTGTCAGGCGTTTTACCCTGAGTCATGGAGATGATAGGCATGGCCTATACCACACAGGAAATTATCCGCATAGAATTAAAGTGGCAGAAGATCTGGTCAGAGAAAAAAATCTTTAAGGCGCAGCAGGATCCTATCCGACCCAAGTATTATGTCCTCGAGATGTTTCCTTATCCCTCCGGAAAGATCCATATGGGACATGTGCGTAATTACACGATTGCGGATGTGATTGCGCGATTGAAGCTGATGCAAGGATTTAATGTGCTTCATCCCATGGGCTACGATGCCTTTGGCCAGCCCGCAGAAAATGCCGCTATCAAGCGTAAGGTGCATCCCGCGCAATGGACATATGCCTGTATCGATCAGATGCGTGAGGAACTCAAACGGATGGGATTTTCTTATGACTGGGACCGGGAATTGGCCACCTGTGATCAAGAGTATTACCGCTGGAATCAATGGATCTTTTTAAAGATGCATGAACGCGGGCTCGCTTATAAAAAGACGTCCTCGGTCAATTGGTGCCCGGGCTGTGAGACAACCCTGGCCAATGAAGAGGTCATTCAAGAGACCTGCTGGCGGTGTCATGCTCCCGTGGTGCAGAAAGATTTGGAACAGTGGTATCTGAGAATTACCGCTTACAGTGAAGAATTGTTAAATGATTTGAAAACCTTGAACAAATGGCCCTCAAGAGTTTTAGCCATGCAGGAGAACTGGATTGGGAAAAATTTTGGGGTTGAGATTTATTTTTTGATTAAGAAGACCCGGGAAAAACTGCCGGTCTTTACGACTCGGCCAGACACGATCTTCGGGGTGACGTATGTCGTTCTGGCCCCGGAGCATCCTGGGGTGGCCCGTTTAATCCAGGATTCTCCGCATAAAAAGCAAGTGGAAGATTTTCAGCAAAGGATCGCTCAAAGAAGACAGAGTGCGACCCTGACCGAGACCCTTAAAAAGGAAGGTGTCTTTACCGGCGAATACGCCATTAATCCCGTCAATAATGAAGAGATCCCTATCTGGATCGCAGATTATGTCTTGATGGATTATGGAACCGGCGCCATTATGGCTGTTCCTGCTCACGATCAAAGAGATTTTTTATTTGCGCAAGAATATCAACTGCCGTTAAGGATGGTGATCCAGGATCCGAAGAATCCTCATATTAAGGAAGATCAACTGCCTGCGGCCTTTGAAGCCGAGGGAGCGCTGAGGAATTCCGGACAATTTGACGGCCTGCCCAATGAAGAAGCCAAGAGAAAGATTGCCGAGTGGATGGAGCAGAAAGGAACCGGAAAGATCACGATTCACTGGCGGCTGCGGGATTGGCTGATTTCCCGTCAACGGTATTGGGGGACACCGATCCCCATTATTTATTGCTCCCGCTGCGGGGTGGTCCCGGTCCCTGAGGATCAGCTGCCCGTCAAGCTGCCGGAAGAGGTTGAGATCACCGGAGAGGGCGGAAGTCCTTTAGCCCGCTGTTCGTCATTTGTGAATATTCCCTGTCCGCAGTGCCGCGAAGCCGCCAGACGGGAAACCGATACGATGGCGACCTTTATTGATTCCTCCTGGTATTTCTTGCGGTTTTGTTCCGCGCATAACGATAAGGAAATTTTTGATCGCAAAGAGGCTGATGACTGGATGCCGGTGGATCAATATATTGGCGGCATCGAGCATGCGATCCTGCATCTTCTTTATTCCCGGTTTTTTACCAAATTTCTGCGGGACCTCGGACTGATTCGCTTTCATGAACCTTTTCAGCGACTTTTAACGCAGGGGATGGTCCTGAAGGATGGCGAGGTCATGGCAAAGTCCAAAGGTAACACCGTTGATCCAGATTCGGTCATTGCTCGTTATGGCGCCGATTCCCTGCGGTTATTTATCCTTTTCGCCGCTCCCCCTGAAGATCAATTGGAATGGAACGACAGTGCGATCGAAGGGTCATGGAAATTTTTAAGCCGGGTCTGGAATGTCGTGGAGAACCGCTTCCGTCCTTCGTCATTGACGACGGCCGTTGACCAGTGGGATGAGGACGATCGGGATCTGGAACGGGAACGCCATACGACAATCAAGAAGGTCACTGAAGATATGACGGAAGGTTTCAAATTCAATACCGCCATCAGTCAATTGATGATTTTTCTGAATCGGATCGACCGTTATCAAGTCGATGAGCACCGGCCCTATCAACAAACCTTATTCAATGAGGCCTTAAAGACCCTTATTATTTTGCTGGCGCCCTTGACGCCGCATCTCTGCGAAGAGTTGTGGCAGAAGATGCAGGGCCGGGAGGAGAGTATTTCCCGTGTGGCCTGGCCGACATATAACGAGCGATATCTGCGAAAGGATAAGATCCTGATCGTTGTCCAAGTCAACGGAAAATTACGCGGTAAATTTGAGTTTCCTCCCGATGCCTCCGAGGAGCAATTAAAGCAAGTGATCTTATCGGACCCCTCGGTGCAGCGGTATCTGAACGGCGGGGCCATCAAGAAATTTATTGTGGTTCCTAATAAACTAGTGAGTATCGTTGTCTAGGAGGCTGCGCCGTAAAAATCATTGTAGATCGTGTTCATCGGAAAGATTATTTTGACAGTTCCCAGGGTTCTTGTTAGTATAAACGCGTTTCTTATCCCATCCTTCCCTTTTTACCCGTCTTGTCGTTCTGACCTTTACCCCGTTAGAGAAAACCACCGATGAAGTCGGTGGGGGAATACCTTCTAAAGCCGACGGTGGTCCAATACCACCATCGGCATCATC
>CAYJUK010000052.1:8188-11514 GCA_964373335.1 uncultured Planctomycetales bacterium
GTTAGAGAACATAGTTCTCTAACGGGGTTCACTGAGATCATTCTTTGATGTTTGTCCTGACTAAGGAAGAACGGCAAGTCCTTTTCCTCTTCTGCATAATATTTTTTCTGGGGAGTTTGATTCATTACGCCTTTAACAAATATTCATTTCTTCATCAGACCGGAACCTGGATCGAGAGCGAAATTCTGTATCAAAGAGTCGATATTAATACCGCCGGTCTGGAAGAGCTCCTGCGCATCCCCGGCGTTGGGCCGGTCACTGGCCAGAAGATCCTCGAATATCGTGATCAGCACGGCCCTTTTTCCCATCTGAAGCAAATCCAATCCATTAAGGGCATTTCAGAAAAAAGGTTTTACCAAATCAGCAAATATCTCAAGCCGATGGGCGGCTCTATCAGATCAAAGGAACAGGATATATATCATCAAGAAAACAGGAAGAATGCCTTCAGATATCATCCGTGAGGCTGTCGAGAAATTCTTATGAAAATTTTTGAAACGATAATCGTACCCGCGGCAGGTTACACTCATCGCCCTCTCCTGTGGGTTTGTCTGTGTTTTGCTTTGGGGATTGTCGTTGATGAATATGTCAGGGTTTCATTGGTCATTTCTTCGATCTTAACCGCAGGGCTGATCCTTTTAAGTTTATTCATTCGACACAGAAGGATATCGACTCTCTTTCTATTGTTAGCCTTCATCTCCCTGGGTTCAATTTATTCCCGGAATTATCAGACCTACCCCCGGGACCATATCAGTCGAATTTCCTATAGTGATCGTCAAGATCCTGTTGTTATGGAAGGAGTGATTGTTTCTGACGTGGAGCCACGGCCATTCTTTAAAGGAAAGAAGACCGTCTTTACCTTAGAAGTCAAGCGGATGAAATCGAAATGGGGATGGAAAGAAAAAAGGGGAGAGATTCTTGTCAATCTTTTCCGCGCGGAGAATATCAGATACGGTGATTATTTAAGTTTGGAAGGGAAACTGCACCGTCCTTTTAATTTTTCGGAAGACAGCAGTTTTTCTTACCGAGATTTTCTTTACCGCAAGGGCATAACGTATATCCTGAGCATCAAGAAAGAAGGGCGCCTAGAGGTGCTTCAACGCCAACGGGGCCATTTCCTGAAAGATTTGTCGCTTCGATTAAAAAATAAACTCAGCGGTATTCTGAGAAAGTATCTGCCCCACAAGGAGGCCGGTATCATGCAGGCGTTTCTTTTGGGGGACCGGTATGATATCCCTAAGAATGTTTATGAACTGTTTAAGGTTTCGGGCGTTGCCCATATTATTGCTATATCCGGATTCAATATCGGCATTGTCGCTTATGTGATCTTTTTATTTCTGAAGATGTTCCCTCTTCCCAGACAAGGGCAATATATCCTGACCATGGCTTTATTGATTTTCTACGCCTTCCTTACAGGTGGGCAGCCGCCGGTTGTCCGTGCGACGATCATGGCGGTGGTTTTCTTAACCAGTTTTCTTGTGGAACGGGAGCAGGAATCGATTAATACCCTCTCCGCGGCTGCTTTACTCATATTGCTTATGAATCCTTTAAATCTTTTCGATGTGGGTTTCCAATTATCCTTTATCAGTGTCTTAGCTATCATACTTTTTTATTCCAGATTCACGGGTTTATTTTATCAATGGATGCCTGAATTTAAGGAAGTGCCTGAAGAAGAGCGGAGGCCCGGAAGAACAGGCCGAGTATCCTTTATCAAATTTAAAATTATAAGATTTTTCCTGCAATCCCTGGCGGTTTCTTTGGCGGCCTATCTCGGAGTGATTGTTTTGGTTGCCTATTATTTTCGGCTCATGACTCCAGTTGGTATCATTGCGAACCTGGTGGTCGTTCCCATCGCTTCGTTGATTATATTTTTAGGGATGGGGCTTTTAGTGACCGGGGTCATCTTCCCTTTTGTCGCATTTACGTTTGCGAACTGCATCACCGTATTGCTCAATCTCATGGTGGCGAGTGTATTTTTTTTAGTCCAGATTCCCGGGGCCTATTTTGAGCTGAAGAACTTCTCTTTGGGGGCGGTCTTTTTGTATTACGGGCTGATTATTTTTGGATTTTATGTAGGATTTTTGTTGAATAGATTCCGGCGGTCGCCTTAGGGCGGGGCTAAAAAGAACCTCCAGCTCGAACAGTTTTCAGAAAATGTGAGAGGGAGAAAAATATCCACTTCTTGGGTTGACATTATCGGTCAGGATGGGTATAAATTTATTGAGATTATCTGTATGAATTCCATAAATAAAGGAAGGCTTATGAAGGATAACACCTCTAATAGCAATACCAATCATCTGGCGGGAGAAAAGGGTGAAAAGCTGTGCCGCAGGCATTTTACCCCGAAAGAAGCAAGCAAAAGACTGCCCCTGGTGCGCAAGATTGTTAAAGACATTTTATCCCGTGGCCAGATGCTGAAGATGATGATTGAAAAAAGCCCGGGTCAAAAACCCTCCGCAGAGTGTCTGGACTTGCAGGCTGAGATAGAAGGCTTTATCCAGGAGTTGGAAGATTTGGGCTGTTATTATAAAGACTGGAGCTTTCAATCCGGGTTAGTAGATTTTCCTGCCGTTGTTGAGAACCAAGAGGTCTTCCTGTGCTGGCGTTCTGATGAAGAGAGCCTGCAGTGGTATCATAGTTTGGAAGAGGGTTATCCCGGCCGTAGACTTATTCCCCAAAACCTCCTCGCCTAGATAAGGTTCCCCGGATAGGCATCGTGTAATTTTTGCAGCGGTTCTTCCCTTATTTTCCAATTGATTAATTCCGTTAGGGGCGTTTATTCATCCTGCCAGGTCATTAATGGTCTGTCATGGTGAGGCATCTGGCTCTTTTAGGGTGGGAAATTGACAAACCCTGGAGAGTATGATAAATTGTCCGCAACAATCTTAACGCTATTATAGAAAGGTGACTCAAAAATGAATTTCAGGAAGATTTTTTTAACACTCATACTCATATTTTTAATCAATGATTCTAATAGTTTTGGTTTTTGGATTTGGACTCCGGAGACTAACCAGTGGGTCAATCCTAAATTCAGTGTCAAAGACACCCCGGCCGAACAACTGGAATATGCCAGGGAATTTTTTAATAAAGAGGAATATGATCAGGCCAATCAGGAGTTCAATAAGCTGATCAAGCATTATCCCCGGGCCAGGGAGGCGGCCGAGGCTCAATTTCATCTCGGGTTAATATTAGAGAAGCAGAAAAAATTAAATGAAGCCTTCCAGGCCTTTCAAGAAGTGTTTGAGAAATATCCTTTCAGTGAACGGTCGGGAGAGATCGTAGACCGTGAATTTGAGATCGGTAATCAGATATTGAATAAGCGGGAAAAG
>CAYJUK010000052.1:11524-12266 GCA_964373335.1 uncultured Planctomycetales bacterium
CCGCTGTTATTGGCGGCAGGTATGATGTGATCGATATTTTTCGTACTGTGATTAAGAATGCCCCTTATGGACCGCACGCGGCAGCTGCTCAATATAAGATTGGTTTATTCTTGCAAGGCAAAAGACTTTATCAGGAGGCCAGGGAAGAGTTTGATAAGGTGATTAACGATTATCCGGAAAGTGAGTGGGCCCGCGCCGCAAGCTACCAGATTGCCTTAGCGGATGCCAATCGATCAGCGGATGCTCCTTACGACCAAAAGGTTTCCGAGGCCGCCCGCAAGGAATTCGAAGATTTTGTCAAGGAGTTCCCGGAAGCCGATCTGTCTCAAGAGGCCAGGGAACAAATAGATGAACTGAGAGAAAAGGAAGCCGAAAATCAATTTATCGTTGCGCAGTTTTATGAAAAACAAAAAAAGTATAAGGCCGCTAAGATTTATTATAATGCTATAGTTGATGAATATAAAAACAGCCGATGGGCAATCTTGGCCCTCAAAAAGATCCAGGAACTCAGTTTTGTTCAATGAATAAATCCTGCCAGCTAAAAATGTGGTACCGGCTCTCTCTGGTCCTCTTACTGGGATGCGGATACACAGCCAAATCCACCCTTCCCAAATCGATGAGAACGATTCATGTGGCCCCTTTCGAGAACAAAATTGAATACACCACCGAAAGAAATCGGGAGCTTTATTTTCCCCTTTTAGAGGTCAAAGTGAGGAATACCGTTATTGACCGGTTTCTTTTT
>CAYJUK010000053.1:0-12247 GCA_964373335.1 uncultured Planctomycetales bacterium
AGCCAAAAGAAGGGGATTGCTGTGTGTTTTGTTCTTACGGCACCGTCAAATGCCCCCCAAAGCAGATCAAGAACTTTTCTTAAGAACATTGACAGAAATCGATTAAACGATATAAGTAAATGATCCTTTATTTTCTCCCAATATTTAATTATAATACGCTTCGTGCCTAGCCATCCTTTTGTACACTCTTAGACACACTAAATTAAAACATTCAAATCAACACAAATACTTATGGATAAAGAAATTACACCCAAAAAAGTCTATCTGATCACAACAGGCTGCCAGATGAACGAGTATGACACCGAGCTCATTAAGACGATCCTGGCGAAGGAGGAGTTTGTCTTCGTCAATGATGAGTTTGAGGCGGATGTGGTTATGCTCAACACCTGCGCGATACGGGAAAATGCGCATCGGAAAGTCTATGGCCGCGTGCATGAGATCCATCACAAGCGGGAGGGGAAACCGGTCATGATTGGGATTCTCGGTTGTATGGCAACTAACTTGCGTAAAGAGTTGTTTGAAAAAAGAAACTTGAGAATCGATTTCATTGCTGGTCCCGACAGCTACAAACGCCTGCCGGAGATCATCCGGCAATCGGCCCAGACTGGAGAGAAAAGCTTTGACGTCACGTTATCTGAATTTGAAACCTATTCTGATATTTATCCATCACGCACGAAGGGCGTCAACGCCTGGATTGCGGTCATGCGCGGGTGCAACAATTTTTGCAGTTTTTGCGTCGTGCCCTACACCCGGGGACGAGAGCGCAGCCGCGGTGTTGAAAATATCGCAGAAGAAGTAAGACTTTTGACCCAAGAAGGTTTTAAACAGGTGACTCTTTTAGGCCAGAATGTGAATTCCTATTATGCGGACACCTCTGATTTTGCTGACCTTCTTGAGTCTGTCAGTCACATTGAGGGAATAGAACGCATCCGATTTACATCCCCGCACCCCAAAGATTTTCCGGATAAATTACTCCGAGTGATTGCTGAAAACCCCAAAATATGCAAACACATTCATCTTCCCCTGCAGTCAGGAAATAACCGGGTGCTAGATTTAATGAACAGGACATATACCCAGGGAGAATTTTTGTCCCTCATTGATAAAATCCGCGGGCTTATCCCGGGGGTGAGCTTATCGACAGACATTATCGTTGGGTTCCCTACTGAAACCGATGAAGAGTTTTTAGACACGGTTAAAGTGATTGAAGAGGTTCGATTCGATTCAGCCTTTATTTTTAAATACTCGCAGCGAAAAGGGACAATGGCCGAGCGCCAATACCCCGATGATGTCCCTGAAGATAAAAAGACCCGGCGCATTATCAAACTCAACGAGATTCAACGAGAAATTTCCCTAAAGAGAAACCGTGCCTTGATTGGTTCACAACAAGAGGTTTTAATCGAACAAGAATCTACCCCGAAATCTGCCAGCTCATATCAAGGAAGGACCGACGGCAATAAAATCGTCATCTTCCCCCAGGGTCCCTATCAAAACGGGGATCGAGTCCGGGTCAACATCACCGAGGCATCCTATAATTCATTAAAAGGGTTTGTTCCAAACCCCATCAAGAAAACTTTAACGGATCCCCCCAGGCTTATAACGGCACCGGGAATATTCCCCGATTCCCGCCAGGCCTTCAACATCCCCACTTGATTTTAAATTCCAATTGAGCTATATTCATTCAAACTGAAAGGTCTAAGAATGTTAACCAAACAAAATCTGACATCACATCAACTCTATGATATCTTGAAAAAAATCAAGATAGGGGGAAGTGTATGCCAATATTCTTTGAAGAAATGCGAAGAGCTGCTGCCTCTCATTAATGAAATCAATGATCTCAAAGAAGAGAATAATGCCGTTATTCTTGTTCATTCTTACGTCAGCCCGGAAATCCTTTATGGCGTGGGAGATTTTTCCGGGGACTCTTATTATTTGAGCAAAAAAGCCATGGAGACAAACGCAAAGACTATCGTCTTTGCAGCCGTTCGTTTCATGGGTGAGACAGCGAAAATTTTGAATCCGGAGAAAGAGGTCCTCATCCCGGGACTTTTGGATGGCTGCACACTCGCTGACTCAATTCAGGCCAGTGATGTCAGATCATTGCGGCATCAGTTCCCGGATCATACCTTCGTCTGCTACATCAACACAACGGCTGAAGTTAAATCCGAATGCGACGTTTGTGTTACCTCGGCGAATGTTTACGACATCGTTCAAAGAATTCCCAATGAGAAGATTTATTTTCTACCTGATAAATTTATGGGATTAAACATGATTGAAGAAATGAAGATCCGCGGGGCAAAGAAAGACATCAAATTCTGGAACGGGACATGCTATGTTCATGAAGAATATGACACGCCAGAAATCTTTCGGGTCAAAACCGAATACCCAAACGCGAAGATCATCAGCCATCCCGAATGTAAAGTAGAAATCTGCCAAAATTCCGATTTTGTCGGCAGCACCTCGCAGATGTTAAAATACATGCGGGAATCGCAAGCGACCGAATTCTTGATGCTCACCGAATGCGGCTTGGCCTCACGGCTGGAGGTAGAGTTCCCGGATAAAAAACTGGTGGGGACCTGCCGGCTCTGCCGGTATATGAAATCTAATCACCTCGAAGACATCTTGAGAGTCCTGAAAAATCCTACACAACGAGATCGAGTCGTGATTGATGAAAAGATTCGTCAACGGGCATTAAAGTCCATTGAGGCCATGTTTTATTATACAGAAAAGAAATAGTTCCCATGAATCCTTTACAGCAGGGACTAGGTATCGTTGAAACCAAACAATTCACCTTTGCGGAACCTCCTCAGGAGTTGCGCCTAACGAGCGGAGAGAAATTAGGCCCCACCATCCTCGCCTATGAGACTTACGGTCAACTCAATACCCAAAAGACGAATGCCATCCTTGTCTTTCATGCCTTAACTGGTGACGCCCATGCCGCCGGCTGGCACAAGGATGCTAAAAAGCCCGGCTGGTGGGATGACATGATCGGTCCGGGCAAGGCCTTTGATACCGATAAATATTTTGTGATCTGTTCCAATGTCTTAGGCAGCTGTAAGGGAACGACTGGTCCTTCATCGATTAATCCGAAAACCGACAGACCTTACGGGCTAAGCTTTCCTATGGTAACCATTGATGACATGGTCCTCACGCAAAGACATTTGATCGATCATCTGGGAATTGATAAATTGCTTTCTGTCGCTGGGGGATCGATGGGAGGCCTACAGGGATTGAAATGGGCGATCATGTATCCCGATCGAGTCGCTTCCGTCATCGCCATTGCCACCAATCATCGCCATACCGCCCAGCAGATCGCACTCCACGAGGTCGCCCGCCAGGCGATCATGTCGGATCCCGACTGGCTGAACGGAGATTATTACGGGAAGGCCATTCCGGCCCGAGGGCTGGCGCTCTCCCGGATGATCGGCCATATCACCTACATGAGTGAAAAATCCATGGATGAAAAATTCGGCCGCAAGCTGATCGGCAAAGAAAAATTTGGATTTGACTTTTCCCATGATTTTGAAGTGGAAAGTTATCTCAAATTCCGCGGGGATAATTTTGTCCAGCGTTTTGACGCGAACAGCTACTTGTACCTGACCAAATGCCTGGACTATTTTGATCTGGCCGAGGAAGGGAATCTCATCACGACCTTCCGCAAGGCCCTAGCAAGCTTTCTGGTCATCGCCTTCACCTCCGATTGGCTCTACCCTTCCTATCAATCCAAAGAGATGGTGCGGGCGATGAAGGCTAATGATCTGGACGTTTCTGATATTGAGATCAAATCCCATTATGGACACGACGCCTTTTTAGTTGAGGTGGAAGGGCAGTCCAAGTTGATCACCCATTTCCTCAACCGCATCTTTAGAAAAATTTCCCATGGTATCTAAACAGTCTCTTCCCTTAAGATTAGATCATGCCTTGATCCTTAAGATGGTCGAACCTAGATCTAAGGTCCTGGATTTGGGATGCGGGGACGGAACCTTGCTGGCCGAATTGATCCACCGGAAATCCTGCATGGGAACTGGGATCGAGATTGATGAAGAGGCTATTTACAAATGTATGGCCAAAGGGCTGACGGTTTCCCACGGAGATATTGATTCCGGGTTGGCCGATTATTCTGACAGACGGTTTGATTATGTCATTCTGAATGAAAGCGTCCAGCAAGTCCTTCATCCCCAAAAAGTCATCTTAGAATCCCTGCGCGTTGGAAAAAACATCATTGTCGGTATTCCCAATTTCTGCCACATCTCGGCCCGAGTTCAGATCTTCCTGCGCGGACGGGTTCCCGTCACGAAGGAATTGCCATTCGAATGGTACAATACCCCTAATTTACGCTTCCTCGGGTTAAAGGACTTCCGCAGTTTCTGTGAAGTTAATAATATCCAGATCCTCCAACAAAGAGGACTCTCCGCCAATAAAGAAGTGAAACACTTTCCCAATCTCTTTGCTAAAATCGGACTCTTCTTATTGAAAAAATCTTGAAGGATAATTCTGTTTACGAAAAAATATTTATTATCCGCCAGAATTTAAATGAAGAATTCAAGGAGGGAAATTGATGCCTTATATTAATCTTAAAGTCGTTGGGAAACTTTCTCCGGAACAGAAAAAAGAGATTGCCAAACAGTTTGCCGAAACCCTTTTGAAAGTCGCCAATAAGCGGAAGGAAGATACTTACTTGGTGATTGATGAAATCCCAGGCACCCATTGGGCGGTTGGAGAAAAATTTTTTGCTTAATGGGCCACGGTGATAGGATAGGTCTTAAGAAGACAACTTTTTATGGGTGCCGTCGCAAAAAGGAGGGGTGGCGGTGCATTTGCAGCCGCACCAGGCGACGGTTTTCTTCTCGATGATCTGTACATATTTGGGTAACATTCCGGTGGAGCCATGCGACCCGTCACAGAACGGCTGAGTCTGCGATTGCCCGCAGCTACACCAGGCATAAGTCCGCGGCTCTACCTCCAGAATAAAAGGGTGGCTAGGGGCAGGAGATTTTTCCATGCAGATCTCTAAATGCGGTTATGAGTTCCATCACAAAAAGGTTTATTGGAGCTGTGTTTGCAGCCGCACCAGGCAACAGTCTTTTTTTCGGTGATATCACTAATGATCGGTCTAAAAGGAGTGCTGCGGTGGGACCCATCGCAGTAAGGCTGATTCTTAGATTGCCCGCAAGCACACCAGGCATATTTACCCGGATCCACTTCCAGGACATAAGGACCTTTTTGAGCGACTTGAGGTTCTGCCATCATCCACCTCCAAAATCATTGGATTTTATTTTAAAATGACTGTTGATCAGTATACCTAAATTCCCGAAATTCTACAATATTTAGAATTTGACTTCAGAATGGAATCCTATGAACGAAAAGTTTGACGTTATTATCATCGGTGCCGGAATCATGGGTTTATCGATAGCCCGTACCCTTAAGAAAAATCAACCCCAGCTAAAGATTCTCATTTTAGAAAAAGAAACGGATGTGGCTCAACACGCCTCAAGCCGCAATAGTGGGGTTCTGCATGCCGGCTTTTATTATTCCGCCGACACCCTTAAGGCCCAATTAACAGTGGCTGGAAACAAGACCCTGAAGGCCTATTGCCGGGCGAAAAACCTTCCTATTAACGAATGCGGTAAATTGGTTGTAGCCCAGGACGAAAAAGATTTAGAGCAGCTTTTCGAATTGGAAAGACGCGGGAAGAAAAACGGTTCCCGGGTCGAGATCATTGATGAAAAAAGGGCCGGCGAACTAGAACCCAATGTTAAAACCTTCAGAAAAGCCCTATATTCTCCAGATACGGCCAGCGTTGATCCTCTCCAAGTCTGCTTATCTTTAAAAAATGATTTAGAAAAAGATGGTGTCTCATTTATCTTTGGAGTTAAGTATCTTGGCCAAAACAATGGTTATCTGCTGACGACGCAAGGGGAATTTTCCACCCAGAAGGTGATTAACTGTGCTGGATTGTACGCAGATAAGATTGCTCAAGATTTTGGATTTGGAAAAAAGTACACAATGATCCCCTTTAAAGGGATTTATCTGAAGTATACGAAAAATAAGACCGATGTCCGGATGCATATCTATCCTGTACCCAATTTAAAAAATCCATTTTTGGGGGTTCATTTTACCAAGACCGTTCATCAGGAAATCAAGATCGGCCCTACCGCGATGCCGGCCCTGTGGAGAGAGAACTATCAATCTTTCTCCAATTTCCGGCTGAATGAATTCTTCCCAATCTTTTTTTATGAAACCAAGATGTTCCTGGCTAATGCCAATGGATTTCGCCATCTCGCTGAAGAAGAATTAAAAAAATACAATAAGAATTATCTTATTCAGTTAGCCTCAAGGTTGGTAAAGAATATTGATCCTGACGGTTTCACTGAATATAGCCAACCTGGAATCCGAGCGCAGTTATTAGACACAGAGCGGCTAAGGCTGGTTCAGGATTTCATTGTGGAAGGAGACGCTCACAGCCTCCATATCCTCAACGCTGTTTCTCCGGCCTTCACTTGCGCGTTTTCGTTTGCGGAGTTGATCGTCAAAAATCACCTGAAACTATAAGTCTCCCCTATATACGTTTAATTTTGAAGTATTTCTTGACATTTACCTACAAATATATAGTATACTTACATCAGAGAAGATTCATAACCATAGGAGTCTAAAATGGATGTCAAAGTATTTATACAAAGCACCCCTAACCCGAATGCGTTAAAATTTGTCTTAAATATTCCCATTAAAACAGAAGGAAAGGTGACTTACCGTTCAGTTCAGGAATGTGAACACAACCCCTTGGCTCAAAAACTGTTCGGTATTCCTAACATTAAAGAAGTTTATTTTTTCGATAATTATATTACTGTTACTCAGGATGGAAACGGCGATTGGGATGTCTTAGAGGAAGAGACTAATAAAATCATTTTTGAAAACATCGTCAATCATGACCCAAACTTTAAAGTCCCCGAGCCTTCTATCCCCGCGGCTAAGACATCCGACAATCCTGAAGTGACTAAGATTGAGACTATTTTGGATCAAACGATACGACCGGCCCTGCAGATGGATGGAGGGGATCTGCACGTTGTTAGCCTGGAAGGCAACACCTTATATATTAGTTATCAAGGGGCATGCGGATCTTGTCCCAGTTCAACGATGGGAACATTGAAAGCTATCGAAAATATTTTACGCGAAGAACATAATCCGAATATGGTAGTGGAATTATCCGGGTAAGATATTTTAAAAAGCAATCTTATGAACAATGAATTATTAAAAAAAACATGTCAGCCTTGCGAGGGGATTGGAAAACCCCTCCAATTGGAGAAGGCGGAATCTTACTTGCAGGATACTCCAAATTGGAGGTTGGATCCTTCCGGTAAGGCGATCACCCGAGAATTGGTGATGAAAAATTTTATGGCGGCTGTCCGATTGATCCAAAGGATTGCCGAGATAGCGGAAGCGGAAAATCATCATCCCGATCTTCATTTGACCGGTTATCGGAAATTAAGGATCGAATTAAGCACGCACGCCATTGGCGGTTTGTCGGAAAATGATTTTATTCTAGCGGCAAAGATTAATCAACTGCCGACGGAGTTAAAAACGACCTAAAAAAAAGCCAGGCATTAAAGGACCGAAAAAACATGTTTAAAATCAATCGAAAACTTGAATATGCCCTGATCGCATTAAAACACATGAGCCACAAACATCCCGGCCAGCTGACAACGGCGAAAGAGATCTACGATATTTATCATACCCCTTTTGACCCCACCTCCCGCGTCTTGCAGATTATGTCCCAGCATGAGATCTTAAGAGCGGAACAGGGAGCTCACGGAGGCTATCAGATCACCCGAGATCTAACCAAATTAACCTTAAGTGAACTTTCCGATATCCTTGTCGGCCCCATACAAATTGCCAGCTGTTTTCACGGAGATTATTCTCATTGTGAATTGACCGGAACCTGCAATGTCATCAGCCCCATGCTGAATCTGAATGAAAAACTTTATGAGGTACTTAGGAATACTTATGTCTCAGAATTGATCGAGTCCCGGCACCTGGGTGAAAAACGGATCCGTGAAAAATCAATTGTCAAATCTAGTTGATGGGGACTCAAACTAAGGAAATGGAAAAAAATGGCTAAGATAGAAGAAAAAATCTTAAACGAAAAAACAATTCAGGAAAATAAACTCACCAGCAGGGATTATCAGTATGGTTTTTATACTGATATTGAAATGGATCGAATCCCGAAAGGGATCAATGAAGATATTATCCGGCTCATTTGTAAAAAAAAGAACGAACCGGATTGGATGTTGGAGTGGCGCTTGAAGGCTTACCGTCACTGGATAACACTGAAAGAGCCCCACTGGGCCAATATCAAATATGATCCGATCGATTATCAAGATCTCAGTTATTATTCCGCTCCGAGGAAGAAGACTTCACCTGACAGTATGGATGAAGTCGATCCCGAGCTGATCAAGACATTTGAACGTCTGGGAATTCCGTTGTCCGAGCAAAAGCGATTAAGTGGTGTCGCTGTTGACGCGGTCTTTGACAGTGTTTCCGTAGGGACCACTCATCAGGCAGAACTCGCGAAGCTAGGCGTTATCTTCTGTTCAATGACAGAAGCGATCCAGCATCATTCGGAATTAGTCAAAAAGTATATGGGATCGGTTGTCCCTTATTCAGATAACTTTTTTGCCACACTCAACTCGGCGGTCTTCAGTGATGGATCGTTTTGTTACATCCCAAAAGGGGTGAGATGTCCCTTGGAATTATCAACGTATTTTAGGATCAACTCCGCTGAATCCGGACAATTCGAGCGCACCCTCATCGTAGCTGAGGAAAGAAGCTTCGTGAGTTATTTGGAAGGGTGCACCGCTCCTATGCGGGATGAGAATCAACTCCACGCGGCGGTGGTGGAATTGATTGCCCTGGACAATGCCGAGATCAAATATTCGACTGTTCAAAACTGGTATTCGGGAGACAAACAGGGCAAAGGCGGTATTTATAATTTTGTGACCAAACGCGGGAAATGCTTAGGAAAAAACTCCAAGATTTCCTGGACTCAAGTGGAAGCCGGGGCAGCTATCACTTGGAAATATCCCAGTGTTATTTTGCAAGGAGATAATTCCATTGGTGAATTTTATTCCGTGGCCTTAACCAATCACCGCATGCAGGCTGATACCGGGACCAAGATGATTCATATCGGAAAGAATACCCGCAGTACCATCGTCTCCAAAGGGATTTCAACCGATGAGTCTAATAACAATTACCGCGGATTGGTGAAGATTCTCCCTTCGGCCGATGGGGCCAGAAATTTTTCTCAATGCGATTCCATGCTCGTCGGGAATAAATGTTCCGCCAATACTTTCCCTTATATCGAGGTAAAAAATAACACCGCCACTTTGGAACACGAAGCCTCAACCTCCAAGATCAACGCCGAACAAATATTTTATCTTCAATCCCGAGGATTGGACAAAGAAGGGGCTATCTCTTTAATTATTAATGGCTTTTGTAAAGAAGTCTTCAAAGAGCTTCCCATGGAGTTTGCCGTCGAAGCGGTGAAATTGCTGGAAATGAAGTTGGAGGGGAGTGTTGGTTAAGGGTTTGCTGGGCAGCTTCGATCGGCCTTATCCTTTAAACCCTGCAATTGCAGTAGACGCTTAAACGGTTCACTTTATGTAATGTCACTTCAAGAGATGCTCATGCTAGAAATCAAAAATTTACACACTCAGATTCATGGAACCCCGATTCTTACCGGGATTAATCTTAAGGTCAATGCCGGAGAGGTTCATGCCATTATGGGCCCCAATGGTTCCGGCAAAAGCACATTAGCCAAAATCATAGCCGGTCATCCCGAATACGAGGTCACCCAAGGAGAAATCTTTTACGAAGTCAACTTCAAAAAAGTAAATATTTTTCAGATGGAACCAGAAAATCGGGCCAGGGAAGGAATTTTTTTGGCCTTTCAATATCCCGTGGAGATTCCCGGGGTACAAACCTCGGTCTTCCTGCGGGCCGCCTTTAATGAGATCTGCCGGCACCAGGGTGCGGAGGCAATGGATCCGATGGATTTTGATGTCTATATTAAAAATAAAATGAAGCTGTTAAATATGGATGAAAAATTCCTCACTCGGCCGGTCAATGTCGACTTTTCCGGTGGAGAAAAGAAACGCAACGAGATCCTGCAGATGGCGGTCCTGAATCCCCGGCTGGCGGTGTTGGATGAGACCGATTCCGGATTGGATATCGATTCCATGCGCATTGTTGCCGATGGAGTCAATAAATTACGAACCAAACATAACGCCTTTATCGTGATTACCCATTATCAGCGCCTGCTCAACTATATTATTCCTGATTATGTTCATGTCCTCCAGGATGGGAAGATTGTCAAATCCGCCGGTAAAGAGTTAGCCTTGGAGGTTGAAGATAAAGGATATGATTGGCTCGTCACTCACTCCCAGACTTAAATCAAACTTTTTGAAAACTTAGAGCCGCAAGGCGGAACCCCGCACTATCCCAGAGGATCCCTTGCGGTCTTTAGGATGACAAATGACTTTAAATACTGATAAAGCCTTAAACTTCATAGAAGCCATCGCAACCTTGAGCGAATCTCTAGGCATGCAGAGAACATCACGCTGGATTCAAGATCTGCGTCATCAAGGGATTTCGCGCCTCAATCAGATCGGACTGCCTTCCTTGAAAGATGAGGACTGGAAATACGCCAATCTCCGTCCGATCATTGAAAGATCTTTTCAACTGCCCCTTGAAGGTCAACTTCAAAAGGTCGATTCATTACATCCTTACGCGGACTCGGCTGACCTGAACGTCGTTTTTATTAACGGCCGATTGTCTTTAGAATTCTCTCACTTTGAGAATCTTCCCGCGGGCGTGACGGTGATCCCATTTTCTCATCTTAAAGAAGCCAGAGCCGATTCCCTCAAAGAGCTCTTTGAGCAGCACTATAAAAACGGAGATCCATCTTTTATAGCGCTCAACAAATCCCTGACTCAAGAGGGTGTCGTGATTGACTTTGCCCCAAAGTCAGCTTTGAATCGTTTGATTCACATCATTCACGTTGTCAGCACCGATCAAGAGGACATGATCATTTCTCCTCGGACGATTATCGTATTGGGAGAATCTTCACAGGCCGTTGTCTTAGAAAGCCATATCGCTTTTAACAATGATCACCGTTATTTCACTAATGCCTTGACAGATATATTCCTGCAAAAAAATGCAACGATACATTATTGTAAGGCCCAAGGAGAAAGTCTCAAGGCCTATCATATGGGGACCACCCGCATCTGGCAGGATCGGGACAGTAATTTTCATGGCTTTTCTTTAATGACCGGAGCCGCCTGGACCCGCAATAATCTGGACATTATCGTTGAGGGGGAAGGATCGAGCACCTTTATAAATGGCCTCTATTGTCTTAATGGGACACAATTTGCCGACAACCACACCTCGGTTGACCATCGGATTCCTCATTGCACCAGTAATCAACTTTACAAAGGGATCATGAATGGATCGTCCCATGCCGTTTTCAATGGAAAGATCTTTGTTCGTCCCGCGGCTCAGCAAACTAATTCTTATCAATTGAATAAAAATATGATCCTAGGCAGGAACTGTCATGTCGACACCAAACCACAGCTGGAAATCTTCGCTGATGACGTCAAATGCACCCACGGAGCGACAATTGGGCAGTTGAATGAAGATGAATTATTTTATATGCAAAGCCGCAGTATAGCTAAAAAAGAGGCGATCAAGATGCTGGCCAAAGGTTATGTCGATGACATTATTAACACTATTGCTCGTCCTTCCATAGAAAAAAAATTATATTGGCTTCTGCAACCGACATTCGCCTCTTTATAAAATGGAAACGACGATGACTCTTTCTTTTCCTGTAACCGATATTCGAGAGGACTTTCCAAACCTAAAGGTGAAGGTTCACGGCAAGCCCCTAGCTTATTTGGATAATGCCGCCACGACCTTTAAGCCGCAGGTAGTGATTGACCGCATCGCGCGGCATTATCAGAGCGAAACTGCCAATGTGCATCGTGGGGTTCATTTCTTAAGTGAACAGGCTACCGAAGATTTTGAAAACAGCCGCATAAAAGTACAAAAATTTATCAATGCCCGGTTTCCTCACGAAATCATTTTTACGCGGGGAACGACTGAATCCATCAATCTCGTAGCCTACGCTTACGGACGCGCCTTCCTCAATCTCGGGGATGAAGATCGGACGAGCGTCGGGGAGGGAAAGAGTGTGTTATAT
>CAYJUK010000054.1:0-12129 GCA_964373335.1 uncultured Planctomycetales bacterium
CCGATCTAGCCCTGTATGCGGCGGATGTGAATCTGATCACTGTATCGGAAGTTTTAGGTCATGGTAGACAGAAAGGAGTTGATGAGTTTTATCGCGGCGTTAAAGAATCGGGAAATCTTTTAAGAAAGATTCGTCTCGAGATCGCCGTCAATGAGGATTTTGTGGAACCGACCATTAATGCGATCATCAAAGGTGCGAGAACCGGGAAAATCGGGGATGGAAAGATCTTTGTGACCGATCTTCCGCGCTGTGTCCGCATCCGTACTGGTGATGAAGGTTCTCATGCCATAGGGTAGCAGATGGCCAAGCCTTACTGCTAAAGGCCGGCTCATCTGATGAGTCTGTGTGTGCGACTTAGTTTGAGGTGAAAATTCATGAAAAGGAGAAAGCGTATGACAACACTTGTAACCAAAATCGACAAGGTTGACAAAGAAAGGAAGTCAAAAACTTCTTCAGCGAAGCAAGAAGGTGATAGCCAATCCAAGGCTATCAAGAATGTCGTTGATCTTATTAATAAAAATAATATTCAGGTTGTGGATTTCAAATTCAACGATCTCCCGGGTTTGTGGCAGCACTTTTCGATCCCGGCCGAAGAGATCTTGGACACTGAGAGCCCCAGCAGCATTTGGAAAGAGGGCATTGGGTTTGACGGCTCCAGCATCCGAGGCTTTAAAAAGATTCACGAAAGCGATATGATCTTGATGCCGGATCCGGCAACTGTTTTTGTGGATCCCATCAGCCAAATTCCGACGATCAGCCTCATCTGCGATGTCTATGATCCCATTACCCACGAGGCTTACACCCGGGACCCGCGTTATATTGCCAAAAAAGCCACGGAATATCTCCGGGCGACCAAGATTGCGGATACCAGCTACTGGGGCCCGGAGGCGGAGTTTTTCTTATTCAATGATATTCGCTTCGATCAAACCGAAAATAGCGGCTTCTACTTTATTGACTCTAATGAAGGGGAGTGGAATACCGGCCGTGATGAAAAACCCAATCTGGGTTATAAACCACGATACAAGGAAGGGTATTTCCCGGTTCCTCCTCATGATACCCTGCAGGATATCCGCAGCGAGATTATGCTCACCTTGCGCAAGGCGGGAGTCCCGGTCGAGGTTCATCATCATGAAGTGGCGACCGCCGGTCAATGCGAAATCGATATCAGATACGGCACCCTGGTCCGCATGGCCGACCATCTGCTTCTTTATAAGTATGTGATTAAGAATATCGCCAAGAAACACAATATGACGGCCACCTTCATGCCCAAGCCCATTTTTAAGGATAATGGTTCCGGGATGCATGTGCATCAGAGCCTTTGGAAAGACGGCAGCAACCTGTTTTTTGATAAAAAAGGTTATGCCCTTTTGAGTGATACCGCGAAGTATTACATCGGCGGACTTCTGAAGCATGCTCATGCGATACTGGCCTTTGCCGCGCCGACGACCAATTCTTACAAGAGGCTTGTTCCTGGATACGAAGCGCCGGTGAATTTGGTCTATTCCCAAAGAAACCGATCCGCCGCTGTCCGTATCCCGATGTACTCAAGCAATGAGAAGACCAAGAGGATTGAATTCAGACCTCCCGACCCATCCTGTAATCCTTATATTTCTTTCGCAGCCATGCTTATGGCGGGAATTGATGGAATCAAAAACAAGATCGATCCCGGGCAGCCGATCGACAAGAATATCTACGATCTCCCCAAAGAAGAATCAGCCAAGATCAGACAAGTGCCGCGTTCTTTGGAGCAGGCTTTAACAGCATTGGACAAGGATCGTGATTTTCTTATAGCCGGCGGCGTCTTCACCGATGACGTCATCGATACCTGGATTGAATACAAACATGAAGTCGAGATCGATGCCATCCGTTTACGTCCGCATCCTTATGAATTCCATCTCTACTACGACGTCTAAGCATTAAAGTCATTCAATGGACTTCCAACAGTGGTTAGGAGGGTTGAGCTCGATGACTCAACCCTCCTAATCATTCTTTGAGGCTGGGTCACATGGCTTTGTCATTCCACGACCATGGAGGAGTATTTCGCGAAAAATAGATTTGAAGTGAAGGTCATCGATTTAGAGGTGACCGATCAGGAGATTAATCCTGGTTCCGCAGTTTGAATCATGCTCGATAAGAGATTGTATTGGCTGTAGTGGAAAATTTGGTCTTCAAAAATTCTTAACTTATTGTAAAATAACAAAATCTTTCTGCCATACTGCGGAACTAGGGTTAAGGATTGGTCAGGGTCGTTAATCAAGGGAACAGATCCTCTCGGCCGGGAGAAAAGACGTCTTATGCTAGAAGAATACGGTTATCAGGAAAAAGATTTTCGCGCGCAATCGGAGCGTGTTTACCAGAATTTTTCTGAGAGGATTTGTTCTCTCAGAAACCCGACTTAAAAATTTTTTGAAATCCGCTGCCCAATAATTGGGCAATTGAAGTGTTCTTGGAAGCCGGTAACCATGATGAGAATTGCTCTCGCCCAGATTAATAGTACGGTCGGGGATATCCCCGGCAACTGCCGAAAGATCGAGCAGTATTTGGAAAGGGCCCAAAAGGTGAAAGCCGATATCGTGGCCTTTCCCGAGCTGGCCTTGTGCGGATATCCTCCTGAGGATTTATTGTACAAAGAATCATTCATTCAAGATAATCTAAAAATCCTGCGGTCTTTGGTGAAACGGGTTGAAGACATTGTTGCCATTATCGGATTTGTGGATCAAGATCAGCAGGGCCGCCTTTTCAATGCCGCGGTCGTGGTTGAGAACGGTCGATGGAAGGCTGTCTATCACAAACAGGAACTGCCGAATTATGGCGTGTTCGATGAAAAAAGATATTTTCTGCCAGGACGGGAAAATCCCCTTTTTTTGTTCAATCATTCGGCCGTTGGGGTTTCGATCTGTGAGGATATCTGGGTTAAGGAAGGGCCGTGCGCCCTGCAGGCCCAGGCGGGGGCGCGGATATTAATTAATATTTCTAGTTCCCCTTTCGATTTTGGGAAGCTGGAAGCCCGGGAAAAACTTCTTATGGACCGGGCCCGCAGAGATCAAGTTCATATTTGTTACGTTAATATGGTGGGCGGCCAGGATGAGCTGGTCTTTGATGGAGGAAGTTTTATTGTCGATTCTCAAGGGAAGATCATTGCCTCGGGGAAACAATTTGAAGAGGATCTTATCGTGGAAGATCTCCTCCTCCGCACGACAAGAATAAATAAAAACAACAAGATTAAGATTATTCAGTTCAAGGAACACTCTCAACCCTCCCAGCCTAAAATAGAAAGCCCCTTGGCCCCGAGATTAAGCCAGATGGAACGCATATTTAAAGCCCTGATCCTGGGGACGCGGGATTATGTTCAGAAGAATGGATTTAAGAAGGTGGTTGTCGGATTAAGCGGGGGGATCGATTCCTCTCTGGTCGCGGCAATTGCCGTGGAGGCCTTAGGGAAAGAAAATGTATATGGGATCTCAATGCCATCGCAATTTACATCAGCGGCAACGCGGGAGGATGCCCGTAGATTAGCCAAGAGTCTTGGGATTCATTTTAAAGAGATCCCTATTCAAGGGGTCTTTGCAGAGTACCTCTCTTTACTGGAAAGGCATTTTGAAGGTCTTAAGCGGGACGCGACAGAGGAGAATCTTCAAGCCAGAATCCGCGGCAATCTCGTGATGGCCTTTTCAAATAAATTCGGCTGGCTGGTGCTCACAACCGGGAATAAAAGCGAGATCGCGGTCGGCTACTGCACGCTTTACGGGGATATGAGCGGCGGGTTTGCCGTTATCAAAGATCTCCCCAAAACCAAGGTCTATGAACTGGCAAGATATATAAATAAAATCAGACATTCCCTGATACCAGAAAGCGTGTTAACAAGGGCGCCGACAGCGGAGCTTAAGAAAGATCAGAAGGATCAAGATACCCTTCCTCCCTATGATCTTTTGGACGCGATGATTCAGGCTTATGTGGAAGACCATGCCTCTTATGCCAGCATCAAGGGAAGGTTTAATAACTCTAAAATGATTCAAGACGTTATCCGTAAGATTGATCGGAATGAATACAAACGCCGGCAGGCGCCTCCGGGGATTAAGATTACCCAGCGGGCCTTTGGCAAGGATTGGCGGCTGCCGATCACCAATAAGTATAAAGAGTTTTAACCCCACGTTTTGCATCGCAAAATTGGGGTTTAAAATGAGGCCGGGACTTGTTCTTATTGAAAACTTCGCACAAAACAGCGAAGGTTTCAATAAACCCCAAAAGTTGGGGTAAACAAGCATTTTCTTAATACGAAATTTTGATTAATAAGTGGTATAACATCCAAACCAGAGGCTCCGTAGACGAGAAAAGCCAACTTTTCAATTGCATATGATTCAAAAAGAAGTTACAATTGACCGAATTGAAATCATTCAGAAGATGGAAAATCTTATTAATTCCGGAAAATTCGGCAGGATTTACCGCGAGATCATTGATCAGACAGAAAAGACTTTGATTGAGAAGGCGTTAGAGAAATCCGCAGGGAACCAGATCGGTGCCTCCCGGTTTCTGGGGCTTAATCGCAATACCTTAAGAACAAAGATAAGAAAATTAAATATTAAGATGGAAGAATTCAGATGAATAACGGTCTGTTTTTACCTCCCCAACAAGGACTGTATGACCCGCGCTTTGAACATGATAGTTGCGGGGTGGGATTTATCGCGCATATCAAAGGCAAGAAATCAAGAGAGATCATTCGTAACGCCATCAAGATGCTGGAGAATTTAAGTCACCGGGGGGCCTGCGGCTGCGATCCGGAGACAGGTGATGGCGCCGGGATCCTCATGCAGATGCCGGATGCCTTTTTACGGAAAGAATGCGAAAAGATGAAGATTGATCTCCCTGCCGAGGGATATTATGGCTCCGGGATGATCTTTTTACCTCCTAACCTGCAGGAACGCAATCAAACTGAACAGTGGTTTGAACATATTATTCATGAAGAAGGGCAGAAGTTTTTAGGCTGGCGGGATGTCCCGCACGACAGCTCCAAAATCGGCAAGGTGGCCCGGTCCGTGGAACCGGTGTTCAAACAGGTTTTCATATCCAGGGGAAAAGAGACTCCTAGTGATCATTTTGAACAGAAGCTCCATGTCATCCGCAAACGGATGTTCAATACCGTTCAAGCCTCAACTCTAAGCCAGAAAAATTATTATTATTTCTGCAGCCTTTCCTCAAAGACCCTTGTTTACAAAGGACAATTGATGTCGGAGCAGTTGGATCGGTTTTTCCTGGATCTGGCCGATCCGGCCATGATTTCGGCGATCGCCATGGTTCACTCTCGTTACAGCACCAATACTTTCCCGACTTGGGCCCTGGCGCATCCTTATCGCATGATGGCCCATAATGGAGAGATCAATACCCTCCGGGGAAATATCAATTGGATGCACGCCCGGGAAAGACAGTTTAGGTCAGAAATATTTGGAGAGGAATTGCGCAAGATCCTTCCGGTGGTCGTCCCCCATGGGAGCGACTCCGCCACGTTTGATAATGTGCTGGAAATGCTAGTATTAAGCGGACGCTCATTACCCCATGCCATCATGATGATGATCCCGGAGGCGTGGAACAGCGATGACAGCATGGAGGAGGAAAAGAGGGCTTTTTATGAATATCATTCCTGTCTGATGGAACCCTGGGACGGACCCGCCTCGATTACTTTTTCCGACGGGCGGTATGTCGGCGCGGTTTTGGACCGCAATGGGTTGAGACCATCGCGGTATTGGGTTCTGCAAGATGATATTGTCATTATGGCCTCAGAAACAGGAGTGCTGCCGGTCCCGCCCGAGAAGATCATCAAAAAAGAACGTTTGCATCCCGGGAAGATGTTCCTGATCGATACTCAGGAAGGCCGGATCATTGATGATAAGGAATTGAAACATACCTTTGCCATCCGCAAGCCCTATGCTCAGTGGTTAAAAGAAAATATTGTGGAATTAAAGGATCTCCCTCCACCTAAGAAGGTGCAGGGACTGAATGAAAAGACTCTGCTCGAAAGACAAAGGGCTTTCGGATATACATTGGAGGATTTGAGAATCATTCTTTATCCCATGGTGATGGGAGGAGAGGAGGCGGTCGGTTCTATGGGGACGGACACCCCTTTAGCGGTTTTAAGCTTCCGTCCGCAGTTGTTATTCAATTATTTCATGCAGCTTTTCGCTCAAGTCACTAACCCTCCCATCGATTCCATTCGGGAAGAGATTGTGATGGCCGAAGAGGTGATGCTGGGAGCGGAAGAGAACCTTTTGGAAGAAACTCCGGAACATTGTCATCGCCTGCGGGTCCCGCGCCCGATCGTGACCAATGAGGAGCTGGAGCAGATCCGCAATGCCCATCGGGGAAAATTACGAGCCGCGACCTTGCCGATCGTGTTTAAGGCGGTGGATGGTCCCCGAGGACTTGAGAAGGCACTGGAAGGTTTGTTTCAATCTGCCGATGAGGCCATTGAGAAGGGGCATTCGATTTTAATTTTATCCGACCGTGGGGTCAATAAGGAAAACGTCCCGATTCCTTCCCTGCTGGCCTGTTCGGGTCTGCACCATCATCTGATCGGCCGGGGGACTCGAACCCAGGTGAGCCTTGTTCTGGAAACAGGGGAGGCCCGGGAGATGCATCATTTCGCGGTCTTGATCGGGTACGGCGCTAATGTGATCAATCCCTATCTGGTTTTCGAAACGATCGAGGCCGAGATTAAAGAGAAAAATTATCCGGAGAATCTTAGCTTTCAGCAGGCTCAGAAGAATTTCTTAAAATCCTGCCGCAAGGGTTTGTTTAAGGTGATCTCCAAGATGGGGATTTCGACGATTCAGTCCTATTGCGGGGCGCAGATTTTTGAGGCCGTGGGATTGGGCCAGGGCCTGATCGATAAATATTTTACGGCTACGTCGTCACGAATCGGTGGGATCGGGATCGATACCCTCGCTGAGGAAATGCTGCGCCGGCACAAAAGCGCTTATCCTGATCAGGATGTTTATGATCACATGCTGGATATTGGCGGGGAATACCTCTGGCGACGGGAAGGGGAACATCATCAGCTGAACCCCAAGACTATTGCTCTCTTGCAGCATGCCGTGCGGTCGGAAGATTACAAACTTTTTAAACAATATTCTCAATTGATCAATGATCAATCGACCAATCTGGCGAACATCCGCGGACTTTTGAAATTCAAAAAAGGGAATCCCATCCCCATTGACGAGGTGGAGCCTGTTAGTGAAATCGTCAAGAGATTCGCCACCGGGGCCATGAGCTATGGGTCTATTTCCAAAGAGGTGCATGAGACTTTGGCGATCGCAATGAACCGTCTGGGCGGCTTTTCGAATACCGGGGAAGGAGGCGAGGACTCGGATCGGTTTATCCCGGACCCCAATGGAGATTCCCGCCGCAGCCGGATCAAACAAGTCGCCCAGGGACGATTCGGGGTCACGATTGAATATTTAGTCAACGCGGACCAGATGCAGATTAAGATGGCGCAGGGGGCCAAGCCCGGTGAGGGCGGACAGCTTCCCGGCCACAAGGTCAGTAAAGAAATCGCGAAGACACGTCATACCATGCCCGGGGTGGGATTGATTTCTCCCCCGCCGCATCACGATATTTATTCCATTGAAGATCTGGCTCAATTGATCCATGACCTGAAAAACGCGAATCCGCGGGCCGATGTGAGCGTGAAATTGGTTTCGGAAGTCGGGGTGGGGACGATTGCCGCCGGCGTTTCGAAAGGGAAATCGGATCACGTGCTCATCAGTGGTTATGAGGGAGGCACCGGGGCCTCTCCCCAGACCTCGATCAAGCACGCCGGGCTCCCCATGGAGTTGGGGATCGCGGAAACGCAGCAGGTGCTGGTCATGAATGATCTGCGCGGCCGCATTCGTGTGCAGACCGACGGGCAATTAAAGACCGGGAGGGACGTGGTCATTGCCGCGATGCTGGGGGCCGATGAGTTTGGTTTTTCAACCTCGGCCCTGGTCGCAATCGGGTGCATCCTTTTGCGCAAATGCCATTTGAATACGTGTTCCGTCGGGATTGCCACGCAGGATCAGGAATTGCGGAAGAAATTTACCGGCAAGCCGGAACACGTGATGAACTATTTTAAATTTATTGCTCAGGGAGTGCGCGAGATCATGGCGGAATTGGGATTCCGCAAGTTTGAAGATATGATCGGCCGTGTGGACTGGCTGGAAACCAACGAGCTCATCAATCATTGGAAGGCGAACGGGCTGGACTTAACGAATATCCTGCACAAACCCGATGTCCCCGCGCAGGTGGCCATTCATCATGTGGAGAAGCAGAATCACGGGCTGGAGAAGGCTCTGGATAATCAATTGATCGAACGATGCAAGAATTCTATCGCGAAGAAAAAACCGGTTGCATTTGAATGTGAAATTCACAATACCAACCGTACGGTCGGGACCATGCTCAGCTCGGAGATTGCCCGTCGCTACGGACTGGCTGGACTGCCGGAAGATACGATTCGGATCAAGTTTAACGGATCGGCCGGCCAGAGTTTCGGCGCCTTTTTAGCTCATGGCGTAACCTTGATCTTGGAGGGCGATGCCAATGATTATGTCGGGAAGAGTCTATCGGGTGGGAAGCTGATTGTCTATCCTCCGCGCAATGCCTCATTTGTTCCAGAGGAAAATATCCTTGTAGGAAACGTTGTCCTTTACGGTGCAGTTGCCGGCGAGGTTTTTTTCCGCGGATTGGCCGGAGAACGGTTTGCCGTGCGCAACAGCGGTGTGCGGGCGGTTGTCGAAGGCGTGGGCGATCACGGGTGTGAATACATGACCGGCGGAACGGTGGTGGTGCTGGGTCCCGCTGGAAAAAATTTTGCTGCCGGCATGAGCGGCGGGATCGCCTATGTGTGGAATAAAGACGGGGATTTTGAAAAGCGGTGCAACCAGGACATGGTGGAGCTTTATCCTGTCGAGCGTCTTTTGGATATTCAAGAACTGAGGACATTGATTGAGAAACATCAGCAGTCCACGAACAGCTCCGTTGCCAAAAAGATTCTAGACAATTGGGCGCACGTATTGCCGCAATTTGTTAAGGTGTACCCTATTGATTATCGGCGGGTTCTTGAAGGAGAAAATCAATCAGCAGGAGGCCAGGCCGTCTTTTCTCTAAAACAATGAGATGAAGACGCCACGTAGTACATTGGCAACTCAATTTTTGTATTCCCTCCCCATTGACAGGGAGAGCACAGGGGGTGTTGACCGTCGAACCCCAATCCCGAATCAGAAAATAATCCTCTTCTTGAGAGTTCGGAATTGGGTTCGAATACCACCCTCCCCTAACCCCTCCCATTTTAAGGGAGGAGAATGACGTATTGGATCAAAAATTTGTCTGACAGTCTACTAGAGTAGGGGAACAAAATTTTGTGCCCCTACTAGGAAAAAAGGCATCTCCATGGGTGAAATCACCGGGTTCATGAAATATCAGCGCAAGGATTTCGACAAGGAACCTGCCGGGGAGCGTATCCGGCATTGGAAAGAGTTTTACAAGGAGATGCCCGAGCAAGAGCTTCGCAAGCAAGGGGCGAGGTGCATGGACTGCGGAGTGCCTTTCTGTCAGGAAGGGTGCCCCATCGGGAACATCATTCCGGATTGGAATGATCTTGTTTATCAAGACCGATGGAAAGAGGCTGTTGAGCGTCTGCATAAAACTAATAATTTTCCTGAATTCACCGGCCGGATCTGTCCTGCCCCCTGCGAGAACTCCTGCGTTTTGGCGATTAATGAACCCGCCGTTACGATTAAGAACATTGAGGTCTCGATTATTGAGAAGGCCTACAAAGAAGGATGGATTAAACCGCAGCCTCCCAAACACCGCACGGGCAAAAGGGCCGCGGTGATTGGGTCGGGTCCAGCGGGTCTGGCCTGCGCGGATCAATTGAATAAGGCGGGCCACACAGTGACGGTTTATGAGAGAAATGAGGTCCTGGGCGGACTTTTGACCCTGGGGATCCCTGATTTTAAATTGGAAAAGTCGGTGGTGGAGCGGCGGTTGAAGCGTATGGCTGAGGAAGGGGTGAGATTCAAAACGAAGTCCCATATCGGTGTTGATATCGACGCGAAAGAGCTAACCGTTCAATATGATGCCACGGTGCTTTGCGGTGGGGCGGAGCTACCCCGAGACATCCATATTCCCGGGCGAGATTTGGAAGGTATTTATTTTGCTATGCAATTCTTAACGCAGCAGAACCGCGTCACTCTGGGGAAAAAGATTCCCGTAAAGAATCGTGTGACCGCTAAAGGAAAACAGGTGGTAGTCTTGGGCGGAGGGGACACAGGATCGGATTGTATTGGAACGGCAAACCGGCAGGGGGCGCTCGGTGTCAAGAATTTTGAATTGATGCCGCGGCCGCCGGCGAACCGGTCATCGGATAATCCCTGGCCGCAGTGGGCATTTGTTGAACGTTCCTCAGCCTCACACGATGAAGGATGTGATCGGGACTACGGCATCGGGACCAAGGCCTTCCTGGGGGAGAATGGGAAGGTGAAGAAGCTGCTCGCCGCGCGTTTGGAGTTTGGTCCGAAAGACCCGCAGACAGGCCGCAGACCCATGAAGGAAATCCCCGGGTCGAATTTTGAGGTGGAAGCCGATCTTGTCCTTTTGGCATTAGGATTTTTAGGTCCCGTGAGGCAGGGGATGCTGGAACAGTTAGGAGTAGAAATGGATGACCGCGGGAATGTGAAGACCGATCAAAATAGCATGACCAGTGTTCCTGGGGTCTTTGCCGCCGGTGATCTGCGGCGGGGACAGTCCTTGGTGGTGTGGGCTATTCATGAAGGCCGGACAGCGGCGGATGGCGTGCAGGGTTACCTGACGGCCTTAAGGAGCGCGGCAATTTAACCCATTTTATTGGTCTTTTCTTAACCATTTGCACTAAGGAAGGCCAATATCTCGACGTTTGTTTTCAATAAATTTTGATTATGGGTTGTACAAACGTCAATATTTTCCGGGGATATTTTTTCAGAAATTCAGTAAACAATAAAATTTCAGTAGAGAAGGGAAGGGAAGATATGTCCAAAATTATTTGTGTATTCATCACAATCATTTTTCTTGTCGGATGCGGGTCCCGAAAATCAGAGGAGACTACAGAAAAAAGCCAAAATCCCCGCATGACTGTCATGCAGGCTGAGAAATCCAAAAAACTCATCCAGGAAGGTGTTCAGCATCTCAGTAAGAATGAGCTGGCGATGGCCTTGAAAAGTTTTAATGACGCGATCCTGCTGAATCCCAATGACCCGGAGGGCTACATTATCCTGGGACAGACTTTTCTTAAAATGAAAAGTTATGAAAATGCCGTGAACACATTTTCCGCCGGAACTAAGATTGCCCCCAACAGCGGTCCTCTTTATTATCTGCTGGCGGTCTCCTACGGGATGAATGGCAGGAGAGAAGAAGCCGTTACCGCCGCGCAGAAAAGCGCCGGCTTATTCCAGCAGGATAACGACATTGATAATTTCAAACGCTCCGCCATCCTGGTGGAAGGGATCCGGCGCAAGGCCGCCGAAGGAACTTCGAATTAAAAACCCTTCCCATTTTATGTTTGTAGAGATTAGGATGATATTTCTAGTAGACTGTCAGTTAAATTTTTGATCCAATACGTCATTCCCCTCCCTTTTGATGGGAGGGGATAGGGGATGGTGATACTTGACGATCAACACCCCTATCCTTCCCCCAGGGGGAGGAAATACAGAAATTTACCTGACGGTCTACTAATACCGTGTTTCCTCATAAAAAACGGATGAAACGGAAGATCAAATAAGAGATTTCATGAACAGGAGTTTGTAAAAGAATCTTTTTACACTCGTTTCCAAAATTCTCATCTCGCTAAGAAGCGTTGACAGGCGTTGATTCGAAGCTCTGTCAATGCATGCATTATCCGTAATCATTGCTGTCCCAATTGGATTGACAGCAGGATTTTGCTTTGGCCGCTGAGCGAATTCGAAACCAAGCTCGAAGAGCTGTTTCGCTGAGCGAAAGCGGTTAAAGCAAAATCCAGGATTTTCCAAATCCATGTCTCACACACCAATGGCAAGCCAATTGCGTTCAACGAACCGTCCCGACTGCATCGGGACTGGGTTCGGATTCACTTCATTGGCTTGCCATTGG
>CAYJUK010000055.1:0-11573 GCA_964373335.1 uncultured Planctomycetales bacterium
AATCGGGACAATCGGACAATTGAGATGAATCGGAGATAGATGAATCGGGACACATCCCAAAATAGGATGTGTCCCGATTCATCTCCGATTCATCTCATCAATTCACAGGCTTTGCACAGGTTGTTGAAAATTAAGGAAAAAATACCGATGTCCAGCCAGAAGATTACCATCTCTGTTATAGGCGGCCATGACACAAGCCGTGAAGTGGATAATTTAGCCCATGATATAGGTAGAATTATTGCTAAAGTGGGGGCGGTGTTAGTGTGTGGTGGCCTTTCTGGGGTTATGTTGGCGGCCGCGAAAGGGGCAAAGGAGGCCGGAGGGTTAACCATCGGTCTTTTGCCAGGGAATAAAAAGAATGATGCCAACCAATTTATCGACATAGCCTTACCAACTTCTATAGGTTATGCTCGGAACGTGATCGTTGCCTGCTCGGCAGATATCATCGTTGCCTTGCCAGGAAGTCATGGCACGAATTCGGAGATTTGTTACGGGCTCGTATTCGGCCGACCGGTGTTAGATCTAGGAGACTGGAATATCGAAGGAATGATTAAAGTCAAAGACCTGCAGGATGCAGAAAAAAAGATAAGCCAATTAATAAAAGAAAGATGACACAATTCGGGACACATCCCAAAATAGGATGTGTCCCGAATCATCAATCTTTCTTAAGCTGTCACGCTTTCTATGCCTGAGCTGCCAGAAGTAGAAACCATAAGAAGGGATATTGAGAAATTTCTTGTCTCTAAAAAGATCAAAAAGATTTCAGTCTTCGATCCCCGCGTTATCCGCAATAAATCCTGCCGGGAATTTATTGATCACCTGAATGGAAAAAAGATTCGGAAAGTCGACCGCCAAGGAAAGGCGATCATTCTTCAATTCGGGACAATTCGGGACACATCCCAAAATAGGATGTGTCCCGATTCATCAAATCAAGGATATCTCGTGATCCAGCCCATGATGACCGGGCAATTGATCCAATCCCGACATCTGGACCAGCCCGTCCCCAGGGTAACAAAAGTTGTTTTCCATCTTTCCGATGATTCTTATTTGATTTATAATGATCAACGCTTATTCGGGCGATTAACATGGGTGAATAATCTGGCGGAGATCTCATACCTGAAATCTCTCGGGCCAGATCCTTTGAGCAAGGAATTTAATCCTTACTGGCTGGATCAATCTTTGAAAAGGCATAAGATGCCTATTAAATCGCTTTTGATGCACCAGAATTTTATCTCAGGGATAGGCAACATTTATGCCTCGGAGATTTTATTTAAAGCGCGGATCTTGCCAAGACGACCCGCGTTTTCCCTGACCCGCCGTGAAGTCAAGAAATTACACCGAGCGGCCATCGATATCCTTGACCAGGCGATTCGATATCGCGGGACCTCTATGATCAATTATCGTGATGGCTATGGACGAAAAGGGCGGTTTATCAACAGAATCAAGGTCTATGGACGTGAGGATGAGGCCTGCAGCAAGTGTCAATCCCCCATTCGGAAGATTGTTTTAAGCGGACGAAGCACGTTTTATTGTGAGAAGTGTCAAGGGTAGTAACAATCGGGACACATCGGGGGACACATCGGGACACACATCGGGACACATCCAATATTGGGATGTGTCCCGATGTGTGTCCCGATGTGTGTCCCGATGTCCCCCGATGTCCCCCGATGTGTCCGGAAGAAAAAACAATTCTATGAAACAGCGCATTAAAATCGATAGCGCCCTTTTGAGTCTCATCATTATCTTCACGGGTGTTTTATTCCAATTCCGGAGTTTGTACGCCAGTCATTCCTGGGTTGATAATTTTCTGGATGTCCCGGGGTTTATCCTCATTTTTAAAGGAGCGGTCATTCGTTTTTTGGCCAGGGGCCATAAGATGGCCCATTCCCAGCAAGGGAAAGACCTGGTGGCTAGCGGACTTTATCATGTCGTACGGAATCCTATGTATTTAGGGAGTTTTTATTTAGGGGTGGGATTTGCCCTTTTGCTCTGGCCCTGGTGGAGTCTGCCGGTATTTGCCTGGCTTTTTTATTTGCGATTTGATCGAGAGATGCGACAGGAAGAGGCTCGGCTCAGTAAACAGTTCGGCGCCGATTATCAATCTTACTGTCAAAAAGTCCCTCGCTTGATCCCAAATTTAGAAAGTCTTAAGAAAGTTAAATCCATTGACTTCCTGAAGTCCTGGCAGGAAGGATTGAGGACAAAGGAAAAATGGGGGCTCATGATTTGGCCCATTGTTGCTTTTTTGTTGGAAGATGTTCAGCAAAGAATTATTTTTCATGATTGGCAGGTTAAGGAAACCCTGCAATTATTTATTTTAGCTGCGATCATATTTAGTGTTGGATTTCAATTAAAAACGAAGGTATTTCTGACCCCTTCTCGTTAAAAAAAAATGCGCCGCATCCAGAATGTCTACAAGGTCGTTTCAAATGATAAGTTGAGCCCCCGGTTTCTGCGGTTATGTCTTCATGCCCCTGAAATCGTTAAGCAGATTCAGCCAGGTCAATTTATCCATATCAAGGTTAATGACAGTCTTGAGCCACTTTTCCGTCGGCCTTTCAGTGTGTATCGGGCTAAGAAATATGTTGAAATCATTTATGAGCCTGTGGGGACCGGCACACGGTATTTAGCCGAGAAGAAAAATGGAGATTCCCTGGATGTCCTGGGTCCCCTAGGGGTTCCCTTTGCGCCGCCTCCTGAAGGGACAAAGCAGATTGTGATGATCGCCGGCGGAATTGGGATTGCCCCGTTCTTGGTTTTATCAGATCAGTTGAAAGGGAAATATGAAATGATTTTGTTATATGGCGCACGCACCAAAGGACATGTGTATCCCATGAAGGAATTTAAGGCCAATGGCTGTAAGGTCTTTGTGGCGACGGAAGACGGCGGTGCCGGCGTCAAGGGACGGGTGACGAGATTGTTTTCCAAGATCAAAAGAGATCCGCGGACAACATATATTTATACCTGCGGTCCGACTCCGATGATGGCGGCGGTCCAGCAATTCGTCAAAGAAAACAATCTTCGGGGTCAAGTGTCCTGCGAAGAGGTGATGGCCTGCGCCTTAGGGGCGTGTTTGGGGTGTTCGATTCAAACCACGTCTGGTTATAAAACGTGCTGTTATGACGGGCCGGTGTTTGATTTGAGAGAGGTTGTTTTTTAAAAATCCTAAACACAAAACTCTAAGCACTAAATAAATTCAAAGATTTAGAAGAATAAAATACAAAACAAATGACTGAAAACTTGAATTCCAAATCATATGATCTAGGGCAAAGGATTTGAGTTTATCGTTTTTGAGTTTATTTAGGGTTCCGGATTTAGGGTTTCGTGCTTCGGATTTCAAGGAACTACCAGGTTATTGAGCATTAACATGTGTCCCTCCCAGCCAGAGACGGGGCCGAATGAGTAAACAGGAGAGGAGCTAATGATACTTCAATATATTCTTATTGGATTGATCGGTGGGATTGTCAGCGGGGCTTTCGGGATCGGAGGTGGCACGATCATGGTACCAGCGATGGTGCTATTTTTCGGCTTAAGCCAGCATCAAGCTCAAGGCACGGCGCTCGCGGTGATGTTAATGCCAGTCTTTCTGTTTGCCGTCTGGCGTTATCATAGTTCTGGCTATGTCCAAATCAAACTTGCTTGCATTTTGGCGATTGGCTTTACGGTGGGTGCCTTTTGGGGAGCCCATTTGATCCAGAATGTCCCAGACCAAAATTTGAAAAAGGCTTTTGGTATTTTTCTTATGCTCATTGGTCTTAAGATGGCATTTTTAAAATGATGGTCAATAGAGGCTGATTCCTCAGGCGAATGAGTCTTTACAATAATGATTAATATCTCTGTAAAAATTGGGAATTTAACGTTTCTTAATCCGGTAACCGTTGCCTCCGGGACATTCGCTCACGCGGAGAAATATTACAATCTGGAAGAGGTCAAGCGGCTGGGAGCGTTGGTCCCGAAAACCGTAACTCTTCATCCGCAGGAAGGGAATCCGCCGGTCCGCATCACGGAGACGCCCTGCGGGATGCTGAATGCGATTGGGATAGAAAATCCCGGTGCCGATGCCTTTATTGAAAATAAATTTCCTTTGTTTCATAAGATTGGAATTCCACTTATAATCAGTGTGCTTGGGCATTCCGATGAGGAGTTTGAGATCTTAATCCAGAAATTTAATGCCGTGGACGGGATCAGTGCCATTGAATTGAATCTTTCTTGTCCTAATCTCGGACACGAGACATTAGTGGCTCAGGATGCGCAGGCCACCCATCGTTTGATTGCCAGATTGAAAAAAATGTCCCGCTATCCTTTGATTGCGAAGTTGACGCCGAATGTCACGGATATTTCTAAAATCGCCTTGGCCGCCCAGGAAGCGGGAGCCGATGCGATCAGCCTGATCAACACGTTTACCGCCATGGAGATTGACGTGGATCGCCGAGAAACAGTCCTGGGCAATTTTACCGGAGGATTAAGCGGTCCGGCCATCCGGCCGATGGCCGTGTGTATGGTCCACCAGGTTGCCCGGCGAGTCAAAATCCCTATCATTGGGATGGGAGGGATCCGGACGGCCAGAGATGCCCTAGAATTTCTGATTGCCGGAGCCACAATGGTTGCCGTTGGCACGGCCAATTTTATCAATCCCCGCGCGCCGATAGAAATTCTGGAAGGGATTCAAGAGTACATGCGCAGACATAAGATCAAAGATATTAAGGAAATCATTGGAAGCCTGACTCATTAACAGTTTAGGGACACTCCTTCAAAGGCCGGCTGTCCCGATTAACAGGGAGTCTAGTTTTATGGCCAACATGAGAGAAAGAAGGAAAAACATTCTTGGATTTAAAGTTTTAGCTTGTCTATCAATCACGATGATGAGTCTATTTTCGGGTTTCATTTCTCCCGCTTTTGCCGGTGAGGCGGATTTGATTATCCCGGACTTAAGCTCCGTGTCGTTTTTAAATACTAACGGCCGGTCCATTCTTTTGTGGGGTCTATGGATCTGCGTCTTTGGAATTATGTTTGGATTTATCCAATTTCATCAGATCAGAAAGCTGCCGGTGCATCAATCGATGGGTGAGATCTCGGAGCTGATTTTCGAAACATGTAAAACTTATCTGATTCAGCAAGGGAAATTTCTTTTGATCCTGGAATTTTTGGTCGGGATAATCATCGTGGCCTATTTTGGGTGGTTACGGCACTTTGGGTTTGGGAAAGTCATTCTCATCTTGATCTGCAGCCTGATTGGCATTGCCGGGAGCTACGCGGTGGCCTGGTTTGGGATGAGGATCAACACCCTAGCCAATTCCCGCTGCGCCTTTGCCAGCTTGAAGGGCAGCCCGATGGCGATTTATGAAATCCCTCTTAAGGCAGGAATGAGCATCGGGATGCTTTTGATCAGCATCGAACTTTTTGTGATGCTGGTGATCCTTTTGTTCATCGATCCAGAGAACGCCGGCGCGTGTTTTATTGGCTTCGCGATCGGAGAATCTTTGGGGGCATCTGTCTTGAGGATTGCCGGCGGTATTTTTACGAAGATCGCTGACATCGGATCCGATTTAATGAAGATTATCTTTAATATCAAAGAAGACGACGCGCGCAATCCCGGCGTTATCGCGGACTGCACGGGAGACAATGCCGGTGACTCGGTCGGCCCCACCGCCGACGGGTTCGAGACTTACGGCGTCACCGGAGTCGCCTTGATCTCTTTTATCCTGCTGGCTGTCAAGGAGCCGATCCTGCAGGCGCAATTGCTGGTTTGGATCTTTGTCATGAGGCTGGTGATGATTATCGCCAGCAGCATTTCCTATGGAGTGAATCAGTCCCTGAGTCAGGCGAAATATCGGGAGGTGAAGGAGATGAACTTCGAAGCCCCGTTGACTTCATTGGTCTGGATCACATCGGCGGTTTCAATCGTGTTGACTTACCTCGCCACTTATCTGTTGATTGCCCCGCTGGGAGACGGAACGATCTGGTGGAAACTCGCGGCCATTATTTCCTGCGGAACGATCGCCGGCGCTATCATCCCCGAGTTAGTCAAGATTTTCACTTCCACGGAATCCGCTTATGTGAAAAATATCCTGCAGTCTTCCTCCAAAGGAGGGGCTTCTCTTAATATCTTATCCGGTCTTACCGCGGGCAATTTCAGCGCCTATGGGATGGGATTGGTTGTTGTACTCCTCATGGGGACTGTGTATGGGATAAGCACCCTGGGACTCAATGCCTTGATGATTGCTCCCGCGATCTTCGCCTTTGGTCTTTTGGCCTTTGGATTTTTGGGAATGGGGCCGGTGACGATTGCCGTCGACTCCTACGGGCCGGTGGCAGATAATGCCCAATCGATCTATGAATTGTCCTTGATCGAGAATATCCCTCATATTAAGGAAAAGATCAAAAAGGAATTCGGCTTTGAACCCGATTTTAAAAAAGCGAAATTTTATCTGGAAGATAACGACGGCGCCGGAAATACCTTTAAAGCCACGGCCAAGCCGGTCCTGATTGGCACGGCAGTTGTGGGTGCCACAACAATGATCTTTTCGATCATCATGATTCTGACGGAAGGTTTAACAATGAATATTGATAAACTTTCCATTCTCTACCCGCCATTTTTCCTGGGGATGGTGATGGGAGGGGCGGTGATTTATTGGTTTACGGGGGCCTCGATGCACGCGGTCACTGCCGGGGCTTATCACGCGGTGAAGTTCATTCAAGATAACATTAAACTGGATGCGGGAGAAAAGGCCTCCATCTCGGATAGCAAAAAAGTTGTTGGGATCTGTACCCAGTTTGCCCAAAAAGGGATGATTAATCTTTTCCTGACGATCTTCTTTAGCACGTTAGCCTTTGCCTGCTTGGAACCCTATTTTTTTATCGGTTATCTGGTCTCCATTGCCATCTTTGGTTTGTATCAAGCGAACTTTATGGCTAATGCCGGGGGGGCATGGGATAACGCCAAAAAGGTTGTCGAGGTGGACTTGAAAGAAAAAGGAACTCCCCTGCATGCCGCTACGGTCGTTGGGGATACCGTTGGAGATCCGTTTAAAGATACCTCTTCGGTCTCCATTAATCCGATCATCAAGTTCACGACCCTTTTTGGATTATTAGCCATTGAGATTGCCATTGAGCTGAGCCGATCAACCGCCTTGATGTTGGCATTCGTTTTCTTTGTCCTCTCCCTTATTTTTGTTGTAAAGTCATTTTATGATATGCGAATCAAGGAAGATTGAGACCGCTTTTCCTTATGCTTGGAGGAATCGGGACACATCCTATTTTGGGATGTGTCCCGATGGAGTCGGGGAGGAATCGGGACACATCCTGATTTGGGATGTGTCCCGATTTGTGTCCGATTTGTGTCCCGATTATGTCCCGATTTGAGGAATCGGGACACATCCTATATTGGGATGTGTCCCGATTTGTGTCATGCCCTTTTCAAATAATAAACCGCAATTAGTGGTTGCCCTCGATGTCGAGACTATAAAACAGGCCAAAGTCTGGGTTAAACAGCTGTCCCCCTACGTGGATATCTTTAAGGTTGGCAGCCAATTATTCACGGCCGCCGGGCCTCAGGCCATTCAATACATTTCCGGCTCGGGGAAGAAAGTCTTTTTGGATCTCAAATATCATGATATTCCCCATACGGTGGCGGGCGCGGTGAAAGCGGCTGTTGGTTTATGCATGGATTCTTCTCGGAAGACCTCGCGAATTCCAAGAGACCCTAAAGAAACCGGTGTTGTTATGTTAACAGTTCATGCCGCTGGTGGGGAGAAGATGCTGAAGGCCGCGGTTGATTCCTCTCGAGAAACGGCCGGGCAGAAAGGTATTTTAAGACCTTTAATAATTGCGGTTACGGTGTTGACAAGCGAAGTAAAACAAGATAGCATGATTTCTCTCGTACTTGAAAGAGCTCAATTAGCAAGGCGTTCGGGATGTGATGGAGTCGTCGCTTCCTGCCAGGAGGCCGGATTCATCCGTCAAGAATTCGGGGAGGACTTTATCATCATCACTCCCGGGATTCGTCCTTTAGGTAACCCGGCGGGAGATCAAGAGCGGATCGCGACTCCACGACAGGCGGTTCAAAATGGGAGTCATTATTTAGTGGCAGGCCGTCCCATCCTCGAGGCAGAAGATCCCGTTCAGGCGGTCAAAGATATCCTTAAAGAGATGAAAACCTAGAATAGGCTTGACGATTCAACACGAGAATGGAACTCCAATTCTAGGGTTAAACAGGTTAAAAAACGGAGAACGCTATGTCCCAGCAAGTCCAGGAATTAATCGATAAAATCAAATCGGAAGGAATCCAGGCCGCCGAAAAGAAGGCCGGAGAAATTGAGTCCCAAGCCAAGGACAAAGCCGATCGGATCATTAACGACGCCAAAAAGCAAGGCGAACAGTTTATTGCCAGCGCCCAAGCCGATATCAAAAAGATGAAGGAATCCACGATCGTCGCCCTTCAGCAAGCCTCCCGAGATACCCTGTTGAATTTGCGAAAAGAGATTCAAGGCATCCTTCACAATATTCTTACCGCCCAAGTGAGGGAAACAATGACACCAGAACAATTGAGTCAAATCCTCGAAGCTGTTATCAAAAACTACTTAAGCCATTCCACGGCAAAGGCAGAAATCGCTGTGACTCTAAGCCATCATGATTTGAAGATCTTGAGAGATGGATTTATCAAGAAGCTTCAGGATCACCTCAAGCATCCCATCAAATTTCATGCCTCTGCTGAAATCAGTAAAGGATTCACCATCAGTTTTGACAGCGGCAAATCGTCGTTTGATTTTACCGATGAAAGTCTGGTGGAATACCTTGCGAATTATCTTAATCCTGACGTGAGTGATATTGTCAAGAAATCCCTGACATGAATCAAAGGTATTATTATTTTGTCGCGAGTTTACCAACCCTCCAGTTTGGGACAAAACCACTTCTTAGCCTCGAGGATTTTTTAAGGGATGCTGAGCGGTTGATCATCCCGGAAGATTTCCTGCAGCTGCAAACAGCCTTGGGCCAGGATGAGCCGGGTCATCAAGCTCAAAATTCTATTCTGAAATCTTGGATAGAATTCGAACACAATCTCCGAAATGAATTGGCTTGGTATCGTGCCGGCCGGTTGAAAAAAGATCCTTTGCCATATCTTCGCGGCCCGAGAGAACTTGATCCTTTTTTGGTAAACTTGGTGACTCAAGCGGCGGAGGCCCCTGATCCGCTGAGTGCGGAACAACTCTTGGATAAAGCCCGGTGGTTAAAATTGGAGGATTTGGCTAAATTACATTATTTTGATTTAGAAATTATTATTGTCTACGCGTTGCAGTTGAGGATTTTGGAGCGTTATCAGATGATTGAATCACCGAAGGGGCAAGAGCTTTATCACGTGTATAAAAAGGTCGCAATCCCGGCATTGAAATAGTCGGCGAGTTTACCCCGTTAGAGCAACTGCTCTAACGGGGTTTACGAATTGTCGGGTTAACGAATTGAATATTGATGTTTGTACAACCAATAGTCAAAATTTATTGAGAACAAACGCCGAGATATTGGTCTTCCATAGTGCAAATGGTTAAGAAAAGATCAATAGTTGACCAGAGGAAGGAGTTTCGAGCAGCTTCAAGAAATTTTTTGCAACATTATGTCACCTGGCGTAACCTATTTTAAAAAGGAGTTATCCCGTGGATTCTTTAAGAAAAGCCGTGGTTGTTGGTGTCAGCGGAAATATGGTGACCGTTGAATTTGAAGATCTTGTTATTCAGAATGAAGTCGCCTTTGTGCTTGTCGGGGAAGAACGATTGAAATCCGAGGTGATTCGCGTTAAAGGCAGACGCGCGGATGTTCAGGTCTTTGAAGATACGCGTGATATCCGCATCGGGGACAAGGTCGAATTGAGCGGCGAGCTTTTGAGCGTCGAGTTAGGGCCGGGTCTTCTGGGACAGGTTTTTGACGGGCTTCAGAATCCCCTGCCGCAATTGGCGGAACAGCATGGATTTTTTTTAAAAAGAGGAGTTTATTTAACCCCCCTTCCCGATGACCAGCAGTGGATGCTGGCTCCGTCGGTTAAAGTGGGGGATAAGGTCAGGGCCGGTGATAAACTGGGGACTGTTACCGAGAAGATCTTTCAGCATTGGATTATGGTTCCTTTCCATTTATCCGGAGAATTGGAAGTCACGCGCGTTGTTTCTCAGGGACTGCATAATCTTAAAGATCCTGTCGCACAATTGAAAGACGCTCAGGGACGGATGCATGATGTCAAAATGAAGCAGATCTGGCCGGTGAAGGTCCCTATCAAGGCATACGCCAAGAAATTGAAACCTGCCAAGCCTTTGGTGACAAAACTGAGGATTGTCGATACCCTCGTTCCGGTTGCCGTCGGAGGAACGTTTTGCACTCCGGGACCTTTCGGCGCCGGGAAAACGGTCTTGCAGCATTTGTTGAGTCGCCACGCGGAGGTGGATGTGGTGGTGGTGGCGGCCTGCGGGGAACGGGCCGGTGAGGTCGTGGAACTTCTGGAATCTTTTCCAGAGTTGATTGATCCCCGGACAAACCGGACCCTGATGGATCGCACGATTATTATTTGTAATACCAGTTCGATGCCGGTTGCGGCCCGTGAATCCAGTGTTTATACGGCTGTGACTATTGCTGAATATTACCGGCAGATGGGGCTGCATGTCTTGCTGCTGGCCGATTCTACGTCCCGCTGGGCTCAGGCGATGCGGGAGATGTCCGGGCGGCTTGAAGAGATCCCCGGGGAAGAGGCCTTCCCTGCTTATCTGGAATCGAGGATCGCCTCTTTTTATGAACGGGCCGGTTTGGTAGAACTGCGTGATGGGAGTATCGGGTCGGTCACCATCGGCGGGGCGGTCAGTCCCGCGGGGGGGAATTTCGAAGAGCCGGTCACCCAGGCGACTCTTAAAGTCGTCGGCGCCTTTCATGGCCTGTCCCGGGCCCGGGCGGAAGCGCGGCGGTATCCCGCGATCGATCCCCTGGAAAGCTGGAGTAAATACAAAAGTTTTATTGAGGAAGATAAACGTCAGAAGGGAATCGGGATATTAAGAAAGAGCGGCGAAGTCAACCAAATGATGAAGGTGATCGGTGAGGAAGGGACTTCAACGGATGAATTTGTGGATTATCTCAAAGGCGAATTTTTTGATGCGGTCTATCTGCAGCAGAATGCCTTTGATAAAGTGGATGAATCCACGGCGGCTGACCGGCAGAAACACGCCTTTGATTTGATTGTCGATATCATTGATCAGGAATTTCATTTTGAGGATAAGACGATAGCCCGCCGGTTCTTTTTGGATTTACGGCAGAAATTTATCAACTGGAATTCGACTCAATTTCAGAGTCCTGAGTTTAAGACCATTGAGCGGGAGATTCGGGATAAAATGAAATTGGGGGAAACCGAATCCGCTCAATTGACAACAGCGGGAAGATAGCGTCCAACGTGAGATTAGGGGAATCGGGGGAATCGGGTGGGAATCGGGACAGGGGAATCGGGGTGGGAAGCAAAATAAGTTGGGTGGCCGGTTGCCCCCCCCGGTACCCCCCCCCCACCCCCCCCCCGACCACCCAGCCAAAAAACCAATTAAAAAAAAAACAAA
>CAYJUK010000055.1:11583-12113 GCA_964373335.1 uncultured Planctomycetales bacterium
TTTTGGGTTTTTGGGGGTATTGGGGTGGTATTGGGCACTGGGTATTGGGCAACCACCAAAAACCCGGCTGTGCCCCCCTCCCCACCCCGATCCCCACCCCGATTCCCACCCGATTCCCCCGATTCCAAAGACCGTATTCAACAAACCACTTTAAGGAAGGCCCCATGCATAAAGTCTATACAGAGATTATTCAAATTTCCGGTGATGTCATCACGGTCGAAGCTGAAGATGTGGGTTATAGAGAAATCGCCGAGATTCGGACGAAAAATGATGTCTCCCTGGCGCAGGTGATTCGATTAGATGAGAAGAGGGTGTCCTTGCAGGTTTTGGCCGGAAGCCGCGGGATTTCCACCAATGATAAGGTGCGGTTTCTCAGGCGGCCGATGCAGGTGGCGTTTTCCGAGAATCTATTGGGCCGAATATTCACCGGTGCCGGCGAACCGCGGGACAATGGCCCGATATTGACTGATAATATGATTGAGATCGGAAGAGCGTCTGTAGGGAAAGAGTGTGTATGTAGAAGTGTAGAT
>CAYJUK010000056.1:0-9935 GCA_964373335.1 uncultured Planctomycetales bacterium
TATAACACACTCTTTCCCTTCTCGACGCTCTTCCGATCTTTTTAAAATGAAGCATCCACTCACCGGGTTTGGGGACGAATTTTAAAAGAACAGGAAATCGGGAAAGGCACAAAACGGGCCAGGCCATCCCCAATCCCAGAAAGGTGAAGATAGCCAGGGCGACAACCGGCGGCTGGACTAAGGCAAATCCCAGCGCTGTCCCCATAAATGGCGCCGTGCACGGTGTGGCGACAATCGTGGCTAAAACGCCGCTCAAAAACGCGCCTCTGTCACCGCTGGAGGGTGCCGCGATTTGTCCGGCGGCCGAGGCCATCGCGGTCCCCCACTCAAACACCCCAAAGAGATTCAGCGCGAATAAAAATAAGACGGATGAAATCATAACCAAAAAAACCGGGGACTGAAATTGAAACCCCCATCCGATCTGCTCTCCGCCTTTTTTAAGCACGATCAAAAGACCCGCCAGTATCCAAAAGGATACCAAAACACCCAAGGTAAAAATAAGTCCGCTGCGCCAAGATTTTGCCGGGTCTCCCCCGGCGTTTTCGATTAAACTCAAAACCTTGATCGATAAAACCGGCAAAACACATGGCATCAGATTTAAGATCAATCCGCCAAGGAAGGCAAACAAAAAAGCCGTGCTCAATTTGATAAGGAGATTTTTAGGGGGCAAAGAGGGAGACTTGACTGAGGTATTGCCGACTGCCGTCTTTTCCCCTAAAGGCACATTGATTTCCAGGGCATAACTCCGCTCATCCTCCCAATGATCGCCATTGATGACAATCACTCCCTCCAAATGGGTCGGTTTTTCTTTAAGGATCACCGATTTCTTCACCACCAATTCCGCCTCCTTAACGTTAAATCGGAAATGCACGACCGTTGGTTGATAGGTCTGTTGGGCGACGTGATCAATCAGATCATTACGATAAGGGAAAAATTCCAGCTGTTCGATCTGTTCATACTCAGCAGGAGACTTTAAGCCAATGACAAACGCGTCACCCAAATCATACGCTGAAAACTCCCAGGAGTACTTTTGCAAAGGGACCTTTTTGCGAAAGTGGTTAAACGTGGAATATTTTTCAAAATCCTTTTTAGGCTCCTCAGAACTGACCGGCAAAAGGAGACTGACCTCGCCGCGGCCGGGGACACAAATCTTTTCACAGGCCAGGAATTCGACAAAACCCTTGATCACGATATCGGATCCGATCGGGGTGGTCTCCGGCACCTTCAATTCGGTTAAAAGATACACCTCCCCTTCATACCCATAACTGGTCAATTCACCATAGTCGATCCGGTTCGGGAATGGCCACTGAAAGCTGCCTAAAGCGAATCCTTCCGGAAGGGTCCACTGCACGCGCGGGGCCATCCCGGAATCGCCGGGGTTACGCCAATAAATGTGCCAGCCCTGATCCATTTTCATCCGCAAGGCGAGCCAATATGAGCTTCCCGGTTTGATCGAATTCACCTCGGAGACAAGGTCAACCTCGGTGTGGGCCTCGGGGACAGAAAGGGCCTGCGAGTTGTAGGGGAAAAACAGGAACAATAATAACAAAAGACCATTTCTCCTGGAACTCTGGGGAATAAAAATACTATAAAAGTATTGTTCTTTTAATTTCAGGATTTGCTTCACGATGAGGACTCCGCTGGAAATGATTTCTTTAAGAGGTACACGGCCGGCAGAAATGTTTGGTCGTATTAAATCATTTTCGTTTATTATTAAGGATATTTTAAAGACCTCAATACTCTAATACTCTAACAATGTCCTTTCGCCACTGGTTGAAAAAAAATTGGAGTTCCTGAATAGCTAATGGTTCAATGAGCATTAACATTTCCGTAGAACTCGCATCGAATGTATTAATCCTTTCAAAGGCAACACCAAGCCAATATAAATCAAATCCTGGATCCTTACGTTTTGATCCTTCAATTAACTGCTCTTTCAAAAAGCCGCCTTTGTTAACCAGAAAATAAACATCAATAAAATCTCTAAGAGTGGCTCTGCCAAATAAGGCCAATAATTTATTTGAAGCAATATCGGTTAAACTATCGACTTTCAATCCGGGGTATTCAGAAAATTCCATCGTGGGCTCGAATCGGAAAGCGGCATCAAGCGCCAGATGGATCAGCGTTGTCTCCTGAATCAATGTAACAGTTAATTCCACAAAAGAGTGTAATCCGCGTTGCCTTTTGCATTCAAATCCTTTGCGCTTCAAGTGGGTCTCCAATTGATGACTAAACGGAAGAATAACTCCTTCAATGGAAGTAAAGAAATCGAGATCATTACTTTGACGGTGTTTGAGATAAAAATTCGCCAGGGCAGTGCCACCCGTAAGATAAAATTGTTGATTATCAGGTAGACTGCCGAAATTCTTTAAAACAGCTTCTTGAGTTTTATTAATGACCAGCAAAAAAATCCTCCCAGAAAGTCTTCACTTCCCATGAAAGAAAGGGTCTGATCTTTGAAAAGGCTTGTTGAAATTGATCCAAGTGAACATGGGTTAAAAGGAATTTGATATCTTCTGTCCTTCCTTGAGAAATAACCTGTTGGATATACAGTTCGAGGGAGGCAGGGTTCGAAAGATCCAACTCAACGCTATCCTTAAAAAACCAAAACAATCTTTTACTGGGAATTATTCTCATCTTTCATTCCATTTCAATAAAAAAATACCGTCCCCTTAAATTATCATTAAGGATAGGTCATGCCACGTAGACCGTTTTGATATTGACAAACTCACGAATCCCGAAGGAAGAAAGTTCCCGGCCGTATCCGGATTCCTTAATCCCGCCAAAGGGCAGGCGTGGATCGGATTTGACCGAGGTGTTGACGAAACAACAGCCTGCTTCGATGACATCGGCGGCCAGCCTTTCTCCTTTATTAAGATCCCGCGTGAACAAGGCGGCTCCTAAACCATAAGGAGATTGGTTAGCGATCGCGGCCGCCTGCTGTTCATCCTGCGCGCTGATGATCGACGCGACCGGGCCAAAAAGTTCATCCTCATAGGCCGGTGAGCCTTTTCTGACATCGGTTAAAACCGTTGCCGGATAAAAAGCTCCGGGATTGTTTGGGATCACGCCGCCCAAAAGAAGTTTGGCCCCTTTTCTGACACTCTCCAGCACCTGCCGGTGAAGTTGATCCCGCAGATCAAATCGTGCCATCGGGCCTAATTGAATGCCCTCGGCAAAAGGGTCGCCCATTTTAAAACTCTTCATCTGCTCAACAAATAACTCTTCAAATCTTTTTTTGAGCGGTTGCACAACGATAAACCGTTTGGCCGCGACACAGCTTTGACCGCAGTTGATCAACCGAGAAGAGGCACAGATCTGCGCGGCGGCGGCCAAGTCCGCGTCTTCCAGGATCAGGTAAGGGTCGCTGCCTCCCAGCTCGAGCACGGTCTTTTTGAGCACGGCACCCGCCTTGGAAGCGACATCCTTGCCCGCGCGCGTACTGCCGGTTAAGGTCACGGCCTTGACCAGCGGATGGGCGATCACCTGAGCCGCTTGCTCAACCGAAATCACTAACGTTCGAAAAAGGCCTGCCGGAGCGCCGGTCAAATCACCAGCCTCTTTTAAGATCTTTTCCATCGCCCAGGCACAGCCGGTCGTGTTGGGAGAATGTTTCAAGACGGCCGTATTCCCCGCCATTAAGGCCGGGGCGAGGAAACGAAACACCTGCCAGAAAGGGAAATTCCAGGGCATAATGGCGAAGATTACTCCCAGCGGTTGGAAGGTCACGAAACTTTTCTTGGCCTCTGTCGGAATGATTTCGGGGGATAAAAATTTCTTCGCCTCGTCGGAATAAAAATCACACACCCAGGCGCATTTTTCAATCTCGGTTTGCCCTTGAGTCAAGGGCTTGCCCATCTCCTCAGCCATCAATCGGGCGTAAATATCCTTCTGCCCGCGCAGGATCTGCGCCGCCTTTTTAAGGACCTGAGCCCGGCGCTCAAAGTCCCACATCCGCCATTCGAGAAACACTTGCTGGGTTTGGGAGAGAATCGACTTGATCTGATGGTCAGTCATCAGCCGATAGGACTGAATCTTTCTGCCGGTCGATGGATTGATCGTGACAATCGCGGCAGTCTTGCCGATTCGTTTGCGCGTGACGGAAATCTTTCTTTTTTTAACTAAGACGGGCATCTGGTCAACGCCTCCTCATTGGGCCTGCGGTCAATGAAAATCTCTACTGAATTATACTGAAATCACGGATTAATTCAACAGGACAGATAAAAATGTTATCGCAGGGATACGTCATTCTGAAAAATTACCCGGACACAATTTCCCCGGAACCCCACAGACTTCCCACCCCTGCCGGCAGAATCATCATTCCCCATCCTTCGGCTCTAAGGAAATCTTAATTCTGTGTTTCATTCTAAAGGGATTCTCCTGATCCGTCAACAAAACAAGCCTTAAAATTGAAACCCAAATACCGTATGAGAACAACATCCACCCCTTGAGAGCTCAACGAGCGAAGTTTTTCACCCCGTGGGTGAGGCACTGCCCGTTGAACCCCAATTTTGCATTTAAGATTGGGGTCGAATAAACATTGCTAATCCAGGATTGGGGTGAAATCTATTGCCCCTCCATCCTTCTTTCCCTATAATGCGGGAACGTCAAAATTCATATAAAGGAAAATAATGAAGATCCTGAATTACGGTGCCGGTGCTGTCGGGCTGGGCATTGACAGCTGTTTGCTGAAGGCAGGTCAGATGGTAGATATCATTGCCCGGCCGCAAACAGTTTTGACTCTCCAAGAACTAGGACTTAAACGGACAGGTCTTTTTGGTCCATTTCAGGCCCCTGCCGATTCCTTTCGGGCCTTTTCTTCTTTGGAGTCCTTGTCCCCAGCGTCACCGACGGTTTACGATCTCATCCTTGTCTCGACCAAATCGTTTGATTCCGCCTTGGCAGCGCAGGATCTTTACTCACACCCACGCTTATGGAACCCAACGACCAAGATCATCCTCTTTCAAAACGGCTGGGGGAATGCCGAGGCCTTCACCCAGTTTTTCCCGAAGGAGCAGATTTATAACGCCCGGGTGATCACCGGGTTTTGCCGGCCGAATCTTCATCACGTGGATATCACGGTCCACGCGGATGCGGTCCTGATCGGAAGTCTATTCCACAAAAATCTGGATGCGCTTCAAGACCTCTGCCAGCTCATCAGACAGGGCGGCATCCCCTGCCAGCTCAGCGAAGATATCGTTAAAGACCTTTGGGCCAAGATGCTTTACAATTGTGCCCTGAATTCCCTGGGAGCAATCTTTGATGTCCCCTACGGCGAACTGGGGGAAACAAAATTCACGCGAAACTTGATGAACACTATAATTGATGAAGCCTTTGACGTCATGACCGCGGCCGGCTATCAAACGCATTGGCCCACGATCCAGGAATATCTTGATGTCTTCTATAACCGTCTTCTGCCCTCAACCTACCAGCACCGCTCCTCCACACTCCAGGATCTCAAGGCCAACAAGAAGACCGAGATCGATGCCTTCAATGGAGTGGTGGTCAAGCTCGGAGATCAACGCAGCATCCCTACCCCCACCAACCGGATTGTTTATCATTTGGTAAAATATCTGGAAAAGAAAAACAGAGATATATCCTGAAATAAAGAGTAAGGACTTACCCTCTTCTTTAGCCCTCGAGTTAACCCGTTCAGTGAATTAGGGGAACTCAATAGCCGGGTCAGGTCCTACTTTTTGGTTTTTCCCCAGACCTTCTCTAAATACTGGTCGCGGCCCGAGGCCCAGCGGTAGAATTTGTAAGGGACGGCGCTCTTGAGATAATATTTCTGGTGGTAGTCTTCGGCGGGATAAAAAACAGAGGCGGGGGTAATCTCGGTAACGATCGGTTGATCATAACGGCCGGAGCTGTTCAACTTCTCTTGGGACCCCTCCGCGAGCCGTTTCTGCTCATTGTTATGATAAAAAATCCCGGTGCGGTATTGATCCCCAACATCATTGAACTGCTGATTGAGGGTCGTGGGATTAATATTCCTCCAGAAGACATCCAATAAATCCTCGTACGAAATTTCCGCCGGATCATACAGGACCTCGATCGCCTCGGCATGACCGGTGACTCCATCGCAGACCTCTTGATAGGTGGGATCTTTCGCGTGTCCCGCGGTGTAGCCGACCGTGGTTAATTTCACTCCCTTTAATTTATCAAAGGGCGGCTGCATGCACCAAAAACACCCGCCGGCAAATGTGGCCTTTTCTAACTTCATTGATTCTGTGTTCATCTGGTGAGCCTCCTGCGCCCAACTCATTGTCGTCAGTACATTGTCAACTAAATTTCTGATATTAAAAACATAACAATTCATTTGACCATGCATGAGTATGATGAAATTGATCAAGAGAAGCGATATTTTTTTCATCAAAAGGGAATGGATATTTTTTTATGCGGTTCCGGGTAGGTTCCGGGGACACCTCCCAATTCAATTTTCTTATTAAGTTATCCCCATAATAATCAAAAAGTAGTAACTGACCCTTTTCTTATCGTCCTCGTTTCTCCCGGGGGCCTCCGCGGGCACCTTCCCCGCCACGGCGGTGTTTTCCGCCCTGACCATTGCCGGCACCCTCCCCCCGGCCGTAATCACGGACACCGAAGAATCCTTTATTCTCGGAAGAATCACGTCTATCTTCCCGGCGATCCCAGCGATTCTCTTTTCTGTCCCGCTTATTCTCTCTTCTGTCAAAACGATCTTCCTTCCGGTCTGAGCGGTCTTCTTTCCGATCCCATTTGTCTTCCTTTTCATCCCACCGGTCCTCGGCCCGATCCCGGCGGTCCTCCAGTTTATCCCTGCGCCCGCGGTCATGCTGACTATCCCAGAGATCTTCTTTGCGGTCTCGGTCATCCTCCCTGGCATCCCACCCATCCTCACGCCGATCTCTTCTATCTTCGCGCCGATCATGGCGATCCTCCCGGTGGTCTCGCCGGTTCTCAAACCTATCTTTACGATCCTCCCAGTGGTCATCCTTTTCTTTCAGTCCCTCACGGCGCGATTTCCACTTCTCCTGGCGCTGTGCCCACCTTTCCTGCTGTTCCTCTTTACGACTTTGCCATCGCTCATTTAAAGATTTCCTGATCTGACCTTTGAGTTCCTTCCGATCCTCCTTTAAATCCTGACGCTCTTGCTTCCATTTCTGTATATTCTCTTGGTGGGTTTCCCTAAGCTGTTTTTTCAACGCCTTCGCAGTTTCATGATCCCCCCTGGTTAAGGCCTCGGTAATCTGCTGATGCAACTGATGTTCTTCTTCCTTGGCTGTCCTGGTATTGGCCTTGATCTGGTCCTTGCGTGCCTTGAATTCTTCTCGCTGATCGGCGAAATCTTCCTTAAGGTTCTGGCCTTGGTCACTTTCTCCCCAGGCCAAGGGTTGAGCAAGCATACCCAGCAGAATAATTCCCCCGATCATCCCAAAAATTTTATCTCTCATGACCCACTCTCCTTTCGTTATCTTTCCCCCACTAAGCCAAAACGGGTCTCGGCTTTAAGACTGGTGATACATCCTCCGGAAATTCCATTTTCAATTTCTCAAACAATTGCACATTGACCTTGGCATCCACCGGGACCTCGATCACATTCAACTCTTTGGAATTCACCGCCTGAACTAAAATTTCTTTCAGCTGGCGGACATTCTGCGGGCGGTAGCCTTTGATCCCAAAACTCTCCGCGTACTTCTTAAAATCAGGATTATTGATCCGTGTCGATGACGTGGACCGCCCGTGTCTCATCTTTTGCTTCCAGCTGATCAGGCCGTAATCATTATCGTTAAAAACAATCACGGTAAAATTCACCTTTAACCTCTTGGCTGTCTCCAGCTCTTGTGAAGTCATTAGAAATCCTCCGTCCCCCATCGCGGCGACCACCCGGCGTCTGGGATTCTGCAGGGCCGCGGCAACCCCCCCGGGAAGGGCAATGCCCATGCTCGCCAGCCCGTTGGAGATGAGGCATCCATTAGGATTATGAGTCAGATAATTGCGGGCAATCCAGATCTTGTGGCTTCCCACATCGCTGATCAAGACATCATCCTCCCCATCCATAATAGTACTCAGCAAATTGATGACTCCCGGAACGGTAAAGGCATCCGAATCCTTAAGATCATAACCGCGGATATCGGCAAGGATCCTCTCCCTAATGGGCAGATACCATTCCTTATCAAAACGGCATTCCACCGGTTTCAATTCCTGGGCCATTGTCCATAACGCCAGAGAGACATCACTGACGACTTCCACTTCTGGCTGATAATGTTCATAGACCTCCGCGGGGTTGAAATCAATATGAATGATGGATTTATCTTTTTTGGGATTCCATTTTTTAGGAGCAAATTCAGCCAGATCGTAGCCAACGGTAACAATCAGATCCGATTGATCGACGGCATCCATCACATAATCACGGAAACCCATCCCGATGCTCAGCAAGGACTGAGGGGATAAAGCCGAGACCGCCCCCTTGCCCATAAAGGTATGGACGACCGGGACCTTGAAACGATCAACGAACCGCCGCAGATGTTTCGAGGCCAGTTTGCGGATAGCCCCGTTGCCGGCAATAAAAAGCGGCCGGCGGGATTTTCTGATCAGATTCAGGGCGCGAATGACCGCGGATTGGTTGGGCGCCGGCCGGCGGATCCGTTTAGGAAGGATCGGCTGTTCCTTGCAGTCCAGCTTGGCGACATCCTCGGAAAGTTCAATATGGGCGGCCCCGGGCTTTTCCATCTCCGCGATCTTAAAGGCCTTGCGGACCACCTCCGGCACAATATCCGGACCCGTAATTGCGGTATTCCATTTCGTAATGGGTTTGAACATACTGACAATATCAATATATTGATGGCTCTCCAGATGCAGCCGTTCCAAATCTCCCTGGCCCGTGATCGCGAGCAAAGGACTTTTGTCCAGATTGGCATCGGCCACACCAGTGATGAGATTGGTTGCCCCCGGGCCAAGGGTGGCCAGGCAGACACCCGCCTTGCCGGTGAGCCGTCCCCAGACATTGGCCATAAAGGCCGCTCCCTGTTCATGACGGGTAGGAATAAACTGAATCGAAGAATTCTCTAATGAAAAAAGCAGATCCTCGGTCTCTTCACCCGGAACCCCAAAGATATATTTAACTCCCTCATTCTCCAGACACCTGACAAATAAATCCGAGACCTTCATGATTTCGGCCCTTCTTTCTCTCCTTCGTTTACTAGCGTATTGACCTTCATCAGTTCCACATCAATATCCATCCTGATATTGGGATAACGCTTTTGAAAGATCCGTTCAGCCTCCCGCGTCTCATCCAGCACTTGAGCTGCATATTCAAAGCCAGGTTGGAACACCGGCACTCCCCCCAATTTGATTCTCTCCTTGGTCCCCACAACTTTCAGGGTCCCTAAATAGATCACCTTCCCGGATTTGACCTCGAACCGGACATCCATCGCTTCCATAGCCATTGTGGTCCCAACGGGGATACTAATCGAAGGAAACTGATACTTCCCGGCCGGCAATTGAATAAAAAAATATCCCGGTTGAACGATCGGCATCTTTGAGGAGAACAGGGACGGATTCCCTTTTTCACCGATGATGATCTGATAATTCTTCTCTTCATTTTTAAGATCGTTAACGGCCAGGACCACATAGCTGGTTTGTAAAACACCTTGAAAATCTGTTTTACCAAACACGATGCCTTCCGTGAGAGGTTCCTGGATGGTTGTTTCATCTTGAATATTCTTAAGGGCAGGCAAGGCCTCGAGGCCTTGGAAAGGCGGGGTTTCCTGTCCGGATCCGGTGGATTGGACTGGAGTTAAGGGGCTCAAGTCCTTCAATGCCTGAGAGTCTTCAAGAACCCTGGCACATCCACCTAAGATCCAACTTAAGACAAAGAGTCTTAAGATTCCCTTCATCATTTTCACCTAATCCTCTTCGAGGAAATCTATGGATGAATAACACGGTGATCCGTAAAG
>CAYJUK010000056.1:9945-11924 GCA_964373335.1 uncultured Planctomycetales bacterium
GCGGGATAAAAATAAATTTTTGTTTTTGATGATAGGATTATACTTTATCTCCTGTCATTTGCAATTTAAAAAATGGAAAGGAATGGGAAGGAACGGGAAAGAAAGCAAATCAGCAAAGACATTTACCCCATCTTTTGTTGAGCGTTCTGCTGACTGAATGATGGATCAAAAAAAGGGTGGACGGTTATAACCGTCCACCCTTTTTTGACCCGATTCCATCGAGGTTGCCTAAGGTGCTTACGTAGCCGGATGTGGGGGGAAAAATCTTTTGATTATGTCTCGGATAAAGGGGCTGCCTTCTTGGGAGCGAACTCTTTTAGCTTCCACAAGATAAAAATCCTCAAGGAATGACAGAAGTGAACCTTTAAGAGGATACGGTCTTTCCGGATATAAAACGTTCCTTTGACCCGGAACGAAAATTTCTCGATCTTTGTCGGAGAATTATAGATCTTTCGAATATAAACCTGGGGAAGACCCATGCTGTCTTCAACCCTTTGCACCCTGTCGACAAGATAAACAAAGGTCTTGCGCACATGGGTCTTGCAGTCTTGGTCTTCCGACTTCTCGCTCAAAGTGATCACCTTGCGCTGGAGTTTTACCGACTGCCTTTTTTTATACAGAACCTCTTTCATCTGATTATCCTTTAAGTGGATCGTTTTCGGATCCGTCTTAAATTCTTGTCTGGATTTGGATGAACTGTTCTCTCCTCGATGTGTCTTCTTCATTGTGAATTTAATAAAAGTATAACATGCCCTATCCTATAAACAAGACCCTGCTGGCGTCTCCGGGAAAACGTTTCCTTTTCAAAATTAATAAATTAAGTTTACCGGGGACACGGGCCTGCTTGAAAGGTAATTGTTGTATATGCTCAGTCATGTAAGTCCAAATTAGCGCGCACCAATGGCAAGCCAATGAAGTGAATCCGAACCCAGTCCCGACGCAGTCGGGACGGTTCGTTGAACGCAATTGGCTTGCCATTGGTGTGTGAGACATGGATTTGGAAAATCCTGGATTTTGCTTTAACCGCTTTCGCTCAGCGAAACAGCTCTTCGAGCTTGGTTTCGAATTCGCTTCAGCGGCCAAAGCAAAATCCTGCTGTCAATCCAATTGGGACAGCAATGATGCTCAGTAATTTGGTAACTTTTTTCCCCTCCCTGGATGGGAGGGGCTAGGGGAGGGTGAAGTGATGGAAACGCCTAACCCCATTCAAGGGGGCATGACTTATTCATCAAAAACGTTACTTAATTATTGAGCAATAACACCTGTTCAAAAAGGGGACGTTTATTTTTGCTTTTGAAAAAGGGAATGCGCCCGGGGCTCCATTCCGCTCAAGATCCGGCGGATATTCGAACGATGACGCAGCACGACAAAAATGCAGAGGATAATAGACACGGTGACCACTTCGACCGATTGATTCATCACCGCCATGAAAAAAGGAAGACAGGTCGCGGCAATAATCGAAGAAAGCGACACATAACCGCTTAACAAAAAAACCAACCCCCACACTAAAATGGTCAACAAAAGGATCGGCAGCAGATTCACGTATTTGATCGTGATCCCCAATAAAACACCCAAAGTGGCGGCAATCCCCTTTCCCCCTTTAAACCTTAGAAAACAAGTCCATATGTGTCCAACCACGACCGCCAATCCTAAAAAGATCCGGGAGGAAAGAGTGTGAATCTGAAAAATTTCTGCCACGAGTGTAGTTGCCAAAATGCCTTTCATCACATCGATGATCAAAACACAAACCCCCGCGCCTTTTCCTAACACACGAAAGGCATTGGTCGTACCGATATTCCCCGATCCATGCTGCCGGATATCGATCCTTTTCATTTTTCCAATGAGATACGCCGTGGGAAAAGAACCCATCAAATAACTTGTTCCAATGGCCCAGAGAAAATTCATGCTGACCGTCCTTCCTGCCAAGGGGTATTTAACACCCGAATCCCATTACGGATATATCCGATTCCTGATACCAA
>CAYJUK010000057.1:0-11844 GCA_964373335.1 uncultured Planctomycetales bacterium
ATTTTTTCCAGGCATGAGGTAGATTTCAGAGTCGAAAAAAACTGCTGAAGATCTTCCTGAGAGATCAATTCCTTAAGCAGGGTGGTTTCCTTCCTTAAATCTTTAAGATAAGGATATTCTCTTTGAGTTCTCTGTTCGGCCAAAGAACAGACTTGATCTTTATCCTTTCCGGAAAGATTCCCAAGAAAAAATAACATCTTATGCAGGACCTCTCCCCTGCGGATGAGATCGCGATGGAGGACGTGGTCGTAAGATAGAAACTCGTCTTTCAGATACCGGACCCAGTCTTGATATTCCGAAGGAGGGATCTGGCTCAAAGAAAGATTTTCACCCTGACTCATCGCATAAGTCGTCTGCCGACCTTGTACATAGCTCTCGGGAGGAATAAGAAAACTCACCCAATTCAATCCCTGACCGGATTTTTGGGGGATAAAACCATAAAGTTCATTTTGAGCCCGGGTCAGGGCGACATAAATGGTATTCAGCTCGCTCAAAAAGGCCTTTTTGTATTCTTGAGCGTAAATTTCAAATAGCTCTGGGGAGAACTGATAATATTTCTCTTTAAGGCGTAACAATGTCAGCCCTTCCTGCCGTTCATGCAGGAGATACGATTGGTAATGGTCTTCCATTCGGGACCCCACCTGAATATCCATCCCCAAAAAAGGGAGGATGACCACGGGAAACTCTAATCCCTTGGCTTTGTGGATGGTCATGATCACAACCGCATTGTGGTTAGCGATCCTGACATAGAGATCCTCTCCCTGAAGTTTGCTAAAGGCCTCTAAAAAACTGGCAATGTCGGAATAATCTTCCTCGAGATGCTTAACAATCTCAAGGAAGTGCATCAAGAATCCCTGGTATTCAGGGAAACAATTTAAACATCGGAATTTGTGATAAATGGTCAAAACGAGTTCATATAACGGATACAATCCGACATTTTTGAACAATTCGTCAAAGTACAGCTCCCAAGCTTTAGGGAATTGACTCCGAAATTCCGTATAAATATAAATATCTTTCTCTTTGTCGTTCTTAGTCTGGTGTTGAAAGATAAAATCATGCAGTTCCCCGGACTCTATTCCTGCTGCCCGGGAAAAAATTCCGCCCAGGAGGAAAACGGCAAAAGACAGATTATCAATCGGTGAATCCAAAAACCTCAACAAGGCTAACAATTCGTTAATCAAACGGTTATTCCGGATGTTCGATGTTCGTTCCGACTCCACCTCAATGCCTTCTTCCAAAAGCCAGGCAGTGATCTGCTCCATCTGCTGATGGCCGCGGACGAGGATGGCGATCTCTCGATGGGAAAAACGTTGACTCAATTCCTGCAGAAGCAGGATTAACCTTTCCCGAATCACCACGTCCCGGTCTTCCTTCTTCTCCAAGTCAACCAATTCCATGCGGACATATCCCTCGGAATGGATGGGACGATATGTTTGCTGAACATTTTGAAAGATCCGTTCTAGGCGCTGCCAATCTTCTTCTGCGAAGACTACAGATGTCTTCTTGTTTTTCTGATCCTCAAGCGAGGCTTTTTGTAAAATAAACCGTTTGAGATTATCCAGAGAAAAAACAAGATTATTGAATTCGACGATGGCTTTTTGGCTGCGCCAATTGTTCGTGAGATGATGCGTCTGAATTTGAAAAGCCTGAAACTCCTTCTTGATTTCATCAAACAAGGTCGTGTCTCCCCCGCGGAACCCATAGATAGCCTGTTTCCGGTCACCGACATAAAACAAGGATCCTCCGGTGGACAAGGCTTCTTCAGCCAGTGGAAATAAATTCACCCATTGCAGACGGCTGGTATCTTGGAATTCATCAATCAAGTAATGATGAAATCGGGTAGCCAAACGGTAATAAAGTTCCGGAATCGTCATATGATGATCTTCAAATAACAATCGGGCCCGCTGATTCAATTCTTCCAAAAACAAGACATCATCTTTGGCAGACACCTTAATGATAATTTTTCTTAGCTCTCCAAAGACCTCGATGTAAGGATTAAATAATGAAAAGGCCTCGTGAAGACAAAGCCGCTTAAGGTCTCTTCTGATCTTACTCCACAGTTGATCATCCTCTGCGGGAACTTCTGTTTTTTTTCGAACCGGCAGTTCTTCATGAGCCAAATAATCAGAAAGATTATCAAGGTCAAAACCTGTTCGATGTGTATTTAAAAATTGACTGAGTTTTTTAACAAAGGTGGCATGGGTTCCTTCTGGCAGGGTTTCTTGGAGTTTCCGAAGATCGTTAAGAATATTACGCTTTTCTTTGATTAGGTCCTCGGTGCCAATACCACTTAATAGAAAATCATGGGCATACGTATTTCTTTGTGAATAGAGTGTCCTTAAGATAATCAACATCTCCTCTTTGGGGAACCACCCGGTGCGATTCTCCAGATATAAATAATTATGGAGAAAATTCTCAAAGATTTTCATCAAATGTTTATCCTGATAGGCCAGATCAATGAGCTGATCAAGGGCGTAATCTAAATAATCCCGGGGATTTGTTTTAATCTTAAAATGAGTTGTTAAGCCGACTTGAAAGGCACATCCCGAAAGTAGTGTATGAATAAAGCTATCGATCGTTTGGACCTGAAAAAAATGAAAATGATGGATCACCCCTTCCATAAGGGTAAAGGCCTGGCGACTTGCAGTGAGGGCATCGACCCCTACCGGTTTTAAAATATCGGCTTCTTCCTGCGGGGTGAGTCTCTTGAAAGATATTTTCTTTATCAGTTCCAGAATCCTGGCCTTCATTTCTAAGGCGGCTTTATTAGTAAAAGTGATCGCCAGAATATGCCGCATCGGGAAAGGTTCGGGGGAAGAAGGATGAAGCAAGAGTTGGACATATCTTTTGGCTAGGGAATACGTCTTGCCTGACCCTGCGGAGGCTTCAACGACCCAGACTTGCGGAGAATGGATCATTTGATGTTCCGGAATCTTCTTCTGGACTGGCATAAAGTCGATTATATCCTAATTCAAAAAAGAAATCTATAAAGGAGAAGGCTTCTAAACTGCTTCTGAAGGAAAATTTCTAAATCTTTTTTAATATTTTTACCCCATGATTGGCAAACCATTCCGCTGATTGCTCCCATTGCCCAAAGGTAGCCACTGTTTGGTAATATTTATTGAGATAGGCCGATAATGAGGGGCAGTTGGTCTGTCCAAAATTGCCAAAGACAGGTTCATGCGTTTGATAACGGTTTGAGATCAGCACCAGAGGGACCCGGCGGGTTTCCATCTGGGTGATAATCTCGACTTCCTGATCAGGATGAATATGGATATGATTAAAAAAGATTAACAAACGGGAAGGACTGTCCTTCCCGGTGAAGAAATAATAAAGCGGTTCATAAACCAAGGCCAGAAAAGTCTCATCCTCCTTTAAATTTTCTTTAAGGAATTCTGTCGTTTGCAAAACCGTAGCGAGCCACGGAGGATCATTCCCAATATAAATTCCTCCCTCCTTAAGAGGGATATATTGCCAGGGTTTCTTCACCTGATGAATGAAGTTGACCCTCGTCAAGTGAGCTTCTCCCGCCAACACCATAATGAACAGACAAACGCTCACCGCGATCCAGCCAGGAAATTTTTGAGTTGCCATCCCAATGATAAAAAAAACAGCCAGGATCTGCAAGGGACGGCTCCATTGAGCCCGGTAGGTCACCCCACTTAAAAAAAATTCATGCAGGTTAAGGAATATAAAAATACCGAGCACCCCCAGGACGACTAAGATTTGCTTTTGTTGTATGCTGTCCAACAAGCGTTTTTTAAAAAGAACAATAAGAGCGATCAGGCTGAGAACAGTCAATCCCCCTAACCATTGATGACTCCAATAGGATTGCCAATTCACAAAACAAAATTTCATAAAGCTGAGTATTGAGTCCCTAAATGAAGAATGAAAGGGCTGATCGCCGCTCAGATAAGGCAGACATTGCCGGATGGCATAAAACGGCAGTCCTTTGACAAAATAGCCATAGAAAATGAGAACCGCAAAAGGCAGCAGCAGGAAACAATAATAAAACCATCTTTTCGATCGTAGGGGCGGATTTTTTAACAGCCAGTCAGTGAACCATAACCCCAACAGCAAACCTCCCCACATCGACAGCCCAAAATTCAACTTGATCAGAGCCAGGATCAAAACACCAGCCAGGACCAAATAGAGATATCTGCTCCGCGGCCTTCGAATATAAAGAAAAAAATAATACACAATCCATAAAATACAAAATATTCCGCCGATATGGTTATATGTATGTTCAAACGGTGGGAAAAAAATCCAATACCAGATGGCCGCGGTGAAGGCTAAAAATGGCCGCACAAAAAGGCTCAGCGTGCGATAGACCAGTAACCCGCAGATAAAATTAAGGATCATTTGCCCTAATAAAACACTATGAATACTGACTCCAAAAAGATGAAAAAAAAGACTGTAATAATAGGGCATCAAAGGGCCGTAAACCCACCAATAATCCCGATAAGGGATTGCCCCCTCAAATGTCTTTCGAAAGCAATACAAATTGTGTCCATGATCTCCCTGGGTCAAATGCAACTGAAAATTGTGAAATGGGTAAAAAATAATAATTCCGAACAGGATAGTTAAAAGAAAGAAAACTGTTTTGGAGGGGAACTGGAGAAATGTCCGTTGCATGGGAAGACGGTTTCTAATGGGTAAAAGATTTTAAGGAATTATAGCACTTATTAATCAAAATTTCGTTTTAAGAAAAAATATATGAACCTATATATGTCTGAAATTCTGAAGGATGGCTGCTAAGGACTAGCCGATTCTCAAGAGGGATAATTTAAGAACCGATGGTGAGATTGTAATGACTCATAAACTCCTGTGCATCTGATTGAGTCCGAAAAGTGGTAGGCAGAATCAACGGATACTCTCCTTGCTTATTAAGATATTGAGAGAGACCTTGATTTAAAAGCGGGACCGTGATCAAATCGCCGTTGATCAATATGGCAACTTCCTTACCTTTATTCTTCTCGCAAATATTAACCAATTGGCGGCTGAACTTTTTATTAAAAACGATACTAATAACCCACCGATTTCCTTTGGTTCTGGCAATCGTGGTGGAGGAGACATCCTTATTGATCGCTTGAATCTGGTTAGATCGGGCTACCCAGTAAGCCTCCTTAGGTCGAAAGGATAAGATATAAGGTGATTTCTTCCTGAGGGAATATTTTCCTGCTGGAAGGGAAAGTCCTTCTAATTGTCCTTGCTCGTCTTCAGTCGCGGTCGTTCTGAACTCAATGGTAAAGGGAGACGGCTCCTCTACCTCTTTGGTTTCAACAAAGGTAACGTGATTCTGTAAACACAGGACAATAATAAATAAATACAATGGGAATATGATAGACAGTCTTCTCATGGCCAAAATTTAATTAAATGAACTGTTTGGGGTGGACTTTTGATGTCACCCTTTTCGACTGCTAGCAGATTCAAGATGTGATTGGGGGAGGCTTAGGAATCCAAAGACGTATTGAGATAGGATAAGAAATATACGTATTTATTGGGAATAGTTTGTCCTTTACCTCACTAGACAGTAAACTTAGCTCAAGTATAACATATGGGAAGTCTGATTTGCCACCGAGGGAGAAAATATTTCTCTCAAGTGAGCTATAACTCCATAGGTATTTTAGACTAACAATTTTCCGCCCTAACAAACCTTGGCAATAACCCTCCGGAGATTGTGATAATGCGATCCCTGCCAATAGATCTTCTGGCACCAGAGACATTGATAAAAATTTCTATAGTACTTTTGAGTCCGGGGAGGCAGTTGAGATAATATTTTCTCTTTTGAGACTTTCTTGATCCGGCCATTGCATTCCAGGCACAAATGAAAAGGTTGGATCTCATGAGCCAAACGAAATCGCTTCAGGATCTCCCGAATTTGTGTCCTCGGTTCGGTCGAATAGACAAAACTCCCATAGGGTATGATCTTATTCTTCAAGAGTCCCACATCTCGGCTCAGGATAATCCTTCGCTCTTTTAAAGCTATGCGCATAATCTGCTCGTCAGAATAATCATGTTGATAAAGAGTATCAAAACCCACAAGCCTGAGCAGCCTGGCCAGTTTTCCTAAATGGGCATCCAGGAGAAATTGAGGTTTTCCCGGGATAGGGGTTTTTAATCTTTTAATCTTTTTAAGAGGGATATTGGGAACATCAGGATAAACTCTAATCCGGTCTCGATCTTGTAAGTGATAAGAAAAATCCACCGATCTCCCATTGACGAAAATAGCATCAACCTCAGGATGAGGGACTCCTGAGGCTTCAATAGTATCTTTCACCGCCGGATGACCCTTGACAAGACAGTAAAATGTCCGCCTTTTCTCATAAGGAAGAAAGGAATTCAGCCGACCATAAAATCTTAAATTGACTTTTATGGAAGAGATCAACTGGGTCATAGTTAAAACGGATTAGCTGCCTCTCGGAGGAGAGGCAGATGGGCAATTCCGGTCTTCTTGGGTGTTTATTATATCATGTGCAGTAAATCTTTTAATCGTATTTTATTTTCTCGTCGATCGGGGAAACGTTTTCCCCAATGCCAGTTAGCCTCTTGAAAAAAAAATAGTATATACTTTCTTATATTGATCGTTAAATTCCATTCAAAAAAAGGAGACAAAAAACCATAAAAAAAATAAAATCAGCATTGAAATTAATAAGGGACAGATATCCGCTTATCTGTCCCTTATTAATTGAGCGACTCTAATGATTTTCTTAATAAAACATTTTCCTCTTCAAATCCCACTTGCTGAGTGATTCTTTTAACTCTTGACAACCACTCTCTGGGTTCAATGTTGAGAATCCAGCAAATTTTGTTCAAACAGACCGGACACAGCCACAGCGGCCGCTCATCGGATTCCTTACGGTGGTTGCTGCCGTTCATGTTGCATTCGAAATAAATGCAGTGCGGCAGGCCGAACGTATGCCCCACTTCGTGAGTTCCGGTTTTAATGGTCCTCTTCAGGCACAAGTGGTAATCGGATTTACTGAGAAGAGGATCACCGTTGCGGTAAATAGACCAGACCCCCACTCGATCCTCCATCGAGGCTTGGCCAAACACAAAATTCCACCCCTCCCCCGGCCAAAGATCCGAGGCGGTAAAGGCGATCGTGCAAAAGGCCTCCTGGGTCTTGCGGGGGATTAAGATTTTCTCAATCACATAAGTCGTCAAGATCTGATGATCTTGGGTTAACGGATGTATCCTTTGGGCTTCCGGTGGGATCTCCTTCAACGGAATAGCCTCCCCCATCTTGACCGGCATCATGAAGTAGGCCTCCATAAATCTGGCCGTCTTCTCGATGATCTCCTGTCTTAACGGATCAAAATCGCCCAATAAAAAAATGTAAATCACCTCTTTCTTTCGATTAGGCTTACGGGGGTTCGACTGAACAAATTGCTCAAAGGTCTGGCCTTCCTCATTATTAACTGCCATCCAGTCATAGGGTCCCGGGGACTTCTTCTTCTGATGCAATGGGATTAAACGGTCATAAGGAGGATTAATCTTAAGTATCTCTGTATCTTTCCTTCCTTCAGCATTCACCTTGCCCCAATCTCCTTGAATCAAGAATAGGATGAGAAGGTTTATCGCAATAACTTTATACTTGTTCTTGATGAAAACTTCGTATAAAACAGCGAAGTTTTCATTAAACCCCAATTTTGCATTGCAAAATATGGGGTTAAACAAGCATTTTCTTAATATGAAATTTTGATTAATAAGTGGTATAAGCTTCACTTTGAGCTTTTCTTGGAAAATTGATCGTAAAACCCATCACTCAAAAAAAAAATATGAATGCTGCAAATAAAAAATTACCACCACAAATATCTTTCTGTGTTTATCAATTGTGGCTTGTCAGGCATTATATCTTATCCAGACCCCGATTCCCCACCCCGCGATCAGTATAGGCATCAAAATCAAGATAATGGCCACCTCCTTGAGTTGCTGACTGGTGAGATCGAGTTGATGCACCTTGACCTCTCCCACCTTTGTGATGGGGACATCCGGGAGATCCGTCAACCACCGAATCCCATTGATGAGGAAAGAAGCGTTACTATAGGAAGTGATAAAATCATTTGTTAAAAAATCAGCATCGGTAATCACAATGAACCGTGTATCAGATTTCTTTTTATCTTCTTGAGGCTCCCAGATCACCGCGGCCAAGGGCACCGGGCCCCGCAAATCAACACCTTCATCATAAACAACCTTCAATGTTTTGTCTGTTTCTGCCCAGCTGTTGGTTGCTGATAAGGTCAAGACTAATGGACTGGTCTTGATCGTTGCTCGCGAGGGACTGATAAAGGATACTGACCGGGGACGGACATAGAAAGTATAATCCAGACCATGAACGATGGCCTTATGGGGGGGATAGTTGTTCGTAGCGGGACAACCCGCATCCCCGCTGACATGATTGGTGAGGTCCACCACGACATCATCCCCAATAGACAATCCCCAGGGATTCAATAATGAATTCAAGGAAGGATTTTTCTTCTTCTCTTCTTCAGTCAAGGCATGATCTTCATCCCCAACTGGAGTTGATTCAATCAGGAATAAGGCCTCTCCTCCCTGATCCAAATACTTCTGAACGACCTCCTCTTCATGGGGAGACAGGGCTCTTTGCGGACCAGCGACAACCAGCAGATCACCGTCTTCCGGGAATTCTTTTTTATCTCCCAAGAAAAATCCTTGGGCTTGCCAGTTATTACTTTCCAATAAGACCTTCAAAGTGCTTAAGCCATGACCTTCTTTGTCTTCAATGTCATATTCCCCGTGACCGGTTAAGAAATAAATCATCAAAGGTTTACGAGTAATCTTGATGATGGCATTGGAGAGACTCTGCTCTGATAAGGGATATTCAGTGAAATCGATATCTCGGCGTTCAGGACCGCATTGAACAATGGCCTTATGTTGACTGCCCTTGATGACATGCCCGAACTGCGCGGCATAACCAATATCCACTAACGGATCAATGATCTCGGTCTTGATCTTTCCTAAAGAAATGCGCGCATATTCCTTTAACAAATCCTCAAGGTATTTCGGAGCGATCCCCACATAAAAGACCGTGATTGAAATCTCTTTCTTTAACTCTTTCAAAATACTTTTAGTTTCCTCGGTTAAGGTGTGCTGTTTATTTTCAGTGAGATCGAATCGCGCCTCATATCTTAAGGCTAAATAATTTATCCCACCCCACAACAGAAGACTTAAAACACCAATGAAAACAATAATGCATCCCCTTTTTATCTGGACAACAACTTGACTCATAAGAGGAGATAACTTGTAATCCGGCATCATGATTAATCTTCTAAATCTTATTTGCGATGCTCAAACGGGTTAGAAGAAGACAAATGAATATCCCGCTCAGGAAAAAGATCAAATCACTGGTCGTCAAAATCCCGCTGGAAAAATTTTCCGCATGACTCCAGACACTCAAGACGCGGATGATCCCTTGTCCTTGTTCCGGCAGATATTTCAAAAAGGTCATTGAGAAATAAAGCAGAAATAATATAAGATAGGAACTGATGGCGGCAATGATCTGATTTTTAGTCCAGGAAGATGTCAATAATCCAACAGCGACAAAAAATGCCCCCTCTAGCCAAACCCCAAAATAACCAACAGCCGCAGCGGACCGGTCGGGAGTCCCAAAATATTCGATCAGCCAAAAATAAATGAAGGTGAGAACCATCAGAAGGCTAAAAAAGATCAAACTCCCGGCATATTTGCCTAAGACTATAGAAGTCCTGCTCACCGGGGATGTAAGAAGGAACTCCATCGTTCCGGTCCTTGTTTCTTCAGCAAAAACCTTCATCGTCAATAAGGGGACGATAAAAATGAACATAAACTCCATGAGCTTGAAGATATCACGCAGGGTGGCTTCTTGATTCTGCTCAAGGATGACATAGAAAAAGATATTAAAGATTGAGATCACGATCATGAGGACAATATAAGCCACCGGGGAAAGAAAATAAATCTGCAGTTCTTTAAGAGTAATGATCCCGGTTTTCTTTATCATCTTAAGTGATCGATTCCATAGAAATGCGTTTCAAAAAGATTTCCTCTAAGGTAGGCCGTACATCCTTAACCTCTATGATGGGGAACCCCAACCGGATCATCTTCTCTAATATTTGGAACTTGACTCGATCCCTGGGTCCGGAAACATCTAAGGTCATCACAAAGATCACAGTATCTTTTCTCTCGATATGAAATCCCGCAATCCCCGGCATGTCTTTGAGGAATCCCTGAAGAAGATCTCCGTCTCCCTTGGAAACGATGCGGATCTTCTCCTTGTCCTGTGCCGATCTGATCAAATCCTCTAAAGGGGCATCGGCAATAATCTTTCCGTCATTGATGATCATCACCCGTTGGGCAATTTGTTCAATCTCAGAGAGGATATGAGTACTTAAAAGAACCGTCCGCGTTCCCTTAAATTTCTTGATCAATTGACGGACCTGTAAAATCTGCTGAGGATCCAGTCCTTCCGTGGGTTCATCGAGGATGAGAATTTCTGGATCATGAATAATGGCTTGCGCAATCCCCACCCGCTGTTTAAAACCTTTGGAAAGGATACCGATGGTTTTAGATTTTACCTCCCTCAAATCACACTCGGTTAAAACACGGTCGACATGCTCAGGAATTTCACGGGCAGGCACGTCCTTAATCTGAGCGGCAAATCTCAAATAATCCTGCACTCTCATTTCATAATAAAGGGGTGGATTTTCCGGCAAATATCCTATATGTTTCCGGGCTTGCAGAGAATTTTTTAACACATCATAATCCCTGACGAAAACACCCCCCGAACTCGGATAAAAGAAACCCGTGATGATGCGCATCAGTGTTGTTTTCCCAGATCCATTGGGTCCGAGAAAACCCACCAATTCCCCCTTTTTAATATCAAAAGAGATTTCCTTGAGTATGGGTCTGAGATTGAAATTTTTTGAAACTTTCCTAAGCAAGATCATATTGAGAGAGTAGTTTGTTAAAAAAAATATTTTTTACACTCGTTTTAAAAATTTTATCATCGCTATGATGCGTTGACATATGTTGATTTCAAGCTCTATCAACGCATGTCTTGTCCTTAATACATTGATATTGGGATAATTGTGACGCAAGCTCCTATTAATTGAGCCGTTTTTTAACAAACTACTGTTGAGAGATTCTTGATAAATGATATCAAAAATAGAAGCGTATAGTAAGTTTGATTTCGTTGAGTGTTTGCTGATACAACAAACCCTCTGACATAACGTTCAGAGGGTTTATTCTAATAACTCTTTTGGGCTAGATTAGATCGTTTGGTGAGGTCTCTCTGAGCTCCTGAGAATCCAATTTCACTTCTACTTATTAACTGCGACAACCTTGGTAGCTTTTTTACCTTTTGCGGATTCTTCTAATTCAAATTCTACGCTTTGGCCTTCCTTCAAGGTCTTGAATCCACCTCCTTGAATCTCACTGAAATGGACAAAGACATCTTCCCCTGAGTCCATCGTGATAAAGCCATAACCTTTTCGTTCATCAAACCACTTGACTTTTCCTTGAGCCATAAACCAACTCCTTCCGTTAGCGTCTCAACGGTGTCAGCACCAACTTTCCTGCACCAGAAGAAGTTGGTACTACCCCTCTTTATGACTACTCACGAGGTTAAACCCGGGAATTATCATATAATTCCAAGATTGAGATTCCACTCCAAAAACCCGAAACCACTTCTTTTTCCTCGTGATGACAATTGTAGATTACACCGATTCATATTCTTTGTCAATCAGCAACCTGAGATTTTCAGCAATAAAGCAGAATATATTAGCCAAAAGATGATACCCGATTCAGGTTTATCACCTAACGGCGATAATTCTTGAGTCCTTGCTC
>CAYJUK010000058.1:0-11710 GCA_964373335.1 uncultured Planctomycetales bacterium
TGAACAAACCGCCCAAAGTCGACAAGAGGTTACGCGATGGTTAGCCGAGTATCTCGAAATGAAAGAGCGGAATTCTTTCGATCTCTCAAGCACAGATAAAAAAGCAGAAGAGATCTCGGAATTCATCCGGCAAAAGATTCAGACCCTGCCTTCTTTTCACCTGAAACGAATCAATAGATATGACGGAAAAGATGATCTTTTGGAAGAAATATATTTTAATCCCCCGGATCAGTTAAAGCTTATTCAAAAGGAAGTGACCACTCTTTTTCAACAAGGGATGGAAACCGCATTTGATCCCCTGACTTTTAAAGTATCCCATAAATTTAAAAGAGATTTGCCGCAATCCCAGGTTTTTTCTATCCTCGGACTTCCTTCCTTGCCGGAGATGGGGGAACGATATGTCTTAAGCCTGGCTAAAGTAGGCGGGGTTCCGGAGTTCCTGAAAGAGCTTTATGAAGGGGGATCTAAGGCGGATCTTTATCTGATTACCGGACACATCAAAGATTCACACGGGATGGAGTTTCCCCCCATTGTCAAGATCGAGTATTTTTATGACCATCATCGGGCTCTGGTCGTCCTGACCAGAAAATACTGGCCGGGAATATTAGAAAGTGGCCATCAATTCGATCTCGCTATTGAGGAGAAGGTCACCCGGATCGAACGATATGAAAATAATCTTGACGGGGGTTACCTGCCTTTGAGAGGGATTAAGCGAGGGCTGGTCCCTGAACTGAAGGACCTGAAATGGGATTGGGAGATTGAGTTTGTAGCGATTGATGAAAAGATAGGACCAGAGGTCTTTGCAATCCCTTTTCCTCATGCGGAAGAGGAAAAGGCAGAAGGAGATTCTACAGAGTCTCCTGAAAAAGTTGGCAAATAATGGAATTTTCTTATGGGGACACAGCTCATTTTGGTAAGATTGGGTTTAGGCGTTTTTCTATTTTTGTTAATCGCGATTATCGTGAGGGGGGAGATGAAAACGAATCCATTTCAAGAGAAAGCGGGAACAATTAAACTCTATCATGTCCGGGCTCGCGCTTACGAGGAGGTGGAAAAGGTGGTGAAGACCGAGGAGGAATGGAAAAAAATTCTTCCCAAAGAGGCCTTTGATATCACTCGAAGGAAGGGAACCGAAATGGCCTTCACCGGTACCCTGCTTGAAAATAAGAAGAAGGGAACCTATCAGTGCATCGCGTGTCGTAATGATCTCTTCAGTTCTGAGACCAAGTTTGACTCGGGAACCGGTTGGCCGAGTTACTGGGATCCCGTGGCTAAGGAAAATATCCGAAGGGAAGAAGATCATAGTTTTTTCACGCGCCGCGTAGAAGTTTTGTGTGCTCGCTGCGGCGCCCATTTGGGACATGTCTTTGAGGACGGTCCTCCTCCAACCCAGCAGCGATATTGCATCAACTCAGCGGCTCTTCATTTTGACAGCTTTGAGGAATAGAAGATCAGGGTATGGATAACGAACGTCTGATCACCGGGCTCATAACACTTCTCAGCATTGTTCTTTTCATGGCTATCTTTACTCTATTAAGAACAATGACCTCTCCCTTTATCAAGAAATTTGAGGTGATGTTGAAGGCCAAACTGGAGAGGATGACTCATCCACCCGATTTTTATAGGTTATTTTTTAAAGAGCAGGGAAGAGATTTTGAATTGTACGAGAAAAGGCATTTGTTTATCCGTAATCACAAGCAAGTCCAGCAGACGATTATTTATTTAAAGGTCCCCACTCACCAGGGGATCCTTTTAAGATTTCAGAATTGGATTGGCCAGACAGAGATTGATCATTTTCTGGGGGATTTCAGAGGAGATTCTCAGAACCCCAACTCCGAATCAAAAAATAATCCTCTCCTTAAGAGCTCGATGAGTGAAGTTTTTTACCCTGTTGGTGAGGCACTGCCCGTTGAAAAAGCATTTCTCATTCGGAGTAGGGGTCAGAAGATCATGACTAAGGTTATTCCATCTCATGAGTTAGGAGATGGGTTGAAAGATTTTGTTGTTTCGGCGGATGATGTCCTGAAAGCAAAGAGATTTTTAACCAATCCTCAAGTCGTTAATATCCTTTCTGAATATCAATCTTCCTCTCAATCTTTGGGAGCGTTTTTCCCTATTGTCATCGAACCCGAGGGGATTACCCTTCATTTCAGTCTCGTGGAGAGATTATTGAACGAGATCAGTCGTAATCCTCGGGCGATCCATAGACACATCCAGCGATTAAGCCTCTTAGCCGGGGAAGCGGAACGATGGTCATTTTAAAGAGAATCAATTGAGGGCATCATGATGGGAATCACGGAAATCATCTTATCTATGTTTGGGTTAGCTGTTTTTGAGATCATCTCTAGTCTGGATAACGCTGTCGTAAACGCGGATGTGCTGTCCACCATGAGTCCTCGCTGGCGCAAGTGGTTCTTAATTTGGGGGATTTTCTTTAGTGTTTTTTTGGTCCGGGGTCTCTTACCCATCTTTCTGGTTTGGATGTCGCAGCCCTCTTTAGGCCCTTGGAATGCCTTTTGGGCTAGTTTTAGTAATGATCCTCATATCAAAGAGTCCCTGGAAAAATCTTCCCCAATCCTCTTGATCGCCGGAGGAATTTTTTTGATATTCCTGTTTTTCCATTGGTTATTTTTGGAAGAGAAGAAGTTCGGGTTAGCGGTGGAAAAGTTTTTTAGCCGGCAGGGAGGATGGTTTTTTGCCATTGTTTCCATTATCTTGACCGTGGTGATATGGTGTGCCTTAAAGCGGGATCCTCTCATGGCCTTTGCTGCTTCCTTAGGGTCTTCGGCGTTTTTTATTACGCATGGGTTTAAGGAACACGCGGTTCGGGTTGAATTGGAAATGACCCATAGAAAGGACTTGTCGGATATCAGTAAACTGGTTTATCTGGAGGTCTTGGATGCCTCTTTTTCCATTGATGGGGTGGTGGGTGCTTTCGCTTTTACGATGTCCGTCCCTTTAATCATCTTAGGAAATGGCTTAGGAGCCGTAGTCGTTCGAGAATTGACGATCAAGGGAGTGGATAAGATACGCGATTATGTCTATTTAAAAAATGGGGCGATGTATTCGATCTTCTTTCTGGGGACCATGATGATTATAGAGAGCTTTGGGATTGATCTGCCTCATTATCTCGCGCCTCTGGTCACTTTCGTATCGATAGGATATTTCTTTGGGAAGTCTATTAGGGAGATGAAGAAGAAGGAGAAAGGTGAATCATCATAAAGAATCAGGAGAGGGAAAATGAAAAGCTTTATCAATCACGCCAGAATTTATATCTTAAGAGGACTCTTAGCAATCATCCCAGTACTTTTATCATTATTAGCTATTCGGTTCATATACATTATTATTGATAAACGTATTGTGGAATATGTTGATCAGCGTATTGGATTTAAGATTTACGGATTAGGGATCATCATTGTTCTCATCATCCTTTATTTTATCGGGCTGATTGCCAGTAATGTCATCGGAAAACAGTTTTTTAATTTTATCGAGAATATCACCAGCCGGATCCCCATTATTAAGACAACTTATCAGGTAGGGAAACAAGTCTCCCAGAGTCTTTCCATGCCGGAAAAGCAGATTTTTAAAAGAGTCGTTTTCGTTGACCTTCCTAAGAATGGCATTTTAACTGCGGCCTTTGTTACTGGAAGTATAGTCAATAAAAAAAATAATGAAACGCTTCTTAAGGTATTTATCCCGACCGTCCCTAATCCTACCACGGGTTTTCTGTTTTTTATCAAAGAGTCCCAAACGATCTCAACCGATTGGACGGTTGAAGAAACAATGAAGACGATCATCTCTGGAGGGATCATCGGCCCGGCGGAGATTAATTAATCAGAGGGATCAATGCGGTTATTTTCTGGCCACATTTGCAAGGGGAATAGCCAGAAAGGCATACGATTGACCCTGCCAGTTCCCGTTGCCCACGATAACCCCGTAATCATTGTTCGCTGTCGCTTCCGTCAGTTCCCATTCCGCTGCCTGATCATTAAGCTCATTTAGATCCTGCCATCCTTTTTGGCGGTCATGAATCAAGGCACGTTTTTTTCCGTCAACAGTAATCCCGTAACCGACGATTTGACCGTTATTATTAATTCCCAGAGCCTTGCTTTCAACCAAAATCCCCTGAGGGATATCTCCCAGGTCGTTCATCTGACCGTTATGATAGAGGAATCCGCGGGTTAAGGTGTCTACTTGAGACCACCCCACAATTTCACCTTCTTCATTAATATCAAGTGCTCTGCTGCTGGGACCTCCCAGAGTCCCCAGATCGACTCCTCCTGCTTCCGGGGTCCATAAAAAGGCGTGTTCCCGGTGTTTTGATTTAAAGAGTTTCTTTTTATCAGAGACCAATGAGCCGACAATATGTCCACGTTCGTTGATGGCGAAGGATGATGCCTTCCTATCGAGGATAAATATCTCTTGATTGTCTGACCATTTAGCCAATGGGAAGATTAGGCCTTTATAATCTTGGAATGTCCCGACAATATCCCCATGATTATTCAATTCGAAATATTCATCAGAAGTCATGGGTGCAGATAAAGACAGGTGATCGATAATTTTGTAGTTGTCTTTGAAAGGGGCTAACACAATAACCTCATTCAGATGCAGATATTCTCCTTTTAAGGAAAGCCAAAAGCTGCCCTGGCATCTGGCTAATATGTAGCCTTGATCATTGAGCCGTTCTGCCATAAATTGCAGTTGGTCTGCCTTGACAATCTTCTCGGAACTAAAGAAATCCAAAATCAGATATTCGACTCCCATCTGATTCCAATTTTTTAACCCGGAAACAGGATCCCAGATAGCCAAGGTATTATGCTCGGTGCTCAATAAAACCTGGCCGCGGGAATTAATATCTTTTATAGAATTGAGGTTTGGAAATTGATCGGTATACTCAGCCAGTGGAAGAATTGTGTATTCCGCAGCTAAGACACGATTTAAGAAGCAGAGACTCAAAACCAACCCGAGGAATAATCCTAAAAATATTTTCATTGAAATCTCCTGTGTGTTTGCCTCATTTTAGCGAGGTTAAAATTTTCAGAAATTCAATAGGGTAATACCTATAGAAATATAAAATATAAATTGAGGAAAAACAAGAGGAAGGAAGGGTTGAGGTGGAAAAGTTCTTTTCAAGATGCCCCCTTTTCATTATGATAAGGTTTCACGGGAGCGCATAAAAGATCAAACCCCAACTCCGAATTCGAGAATAATCCTCGAGAGTTCGATGAGTGAAATTCTTTACCTAGTGGGTGAGGCAGTACTCGTCGAACCCCAATTTTGCAATAGAAAAAATTTCTTCCGAGGAGGCATCACCGAGCAAACTTTTGCACAAAATTTTCCCGCGACTTAGACGAGAATCAGTTTCTATTGCAAAATTGGGGTTGAATCATGCTCGCTGAGAGATGATATTGGCTCATTGCTGTCCCAATTGGATTGACAGCAGGATTTTGCTTTGGCCGCTGAAGCGAATTCGAAACCAAGCTCGAAGAGCTGTTTCGCTGAGCGAAAGCGGTTAAAGCAAAATCCAGGATTTTCCAAATCCATGTCTCACACACCAATGGCAAGCCAATTGCGTTCAACGAACCGTCCCGACTGCGTCGGGACTGGGTTCGGATTCACTTCATTGGCTTGCCATTGGTGCGCGCTAATTTGGACTTACATGATATTGGCTGTAGTGGAAAATTTGGTTTTAAAAAACTCTTAACCTATTGCAAAATAACTAAATCCTTCTGCCATACTGCGGAACCAGGGTTAAAAGTAAAAATTTTTGACAATACGACAAAAAGAAGAAGGAGGGAACCTATGCCCATTGCTGAAAATCGTCTGACCCATCAAAAGGTGGCGGAATATTATGGAAGGATCTTGCAGAATAAGAAAGATTTAAAAACCAGCGCCTGCTGTAGTCTGGAGAAACTCCCGGTCTATGTTCAAGAACCTCTGAACCTCATCGAAGAAGAGATTCAAACCAAATATTACGGATGCGGGTCTCCCATTCCATTTGTCTTAAGGGAGATGAAGATCCTAGATCTGGGGTGCGGGACAGGGCGGGATTGTTTTATCCTTTCCTATTATGCCGAGCCTCAGGGAGAGGTGGTCGGTGTCGATATGACCGATGAGCAGCTTGAGATTGCGCGAAAATATCTTCCGGTGCAGATGAAGAAATTCGGCTTTCCTCAATCGAATGTCCGTTTTTTAAAAGGGTACATTGAGGATCTCAAGTCATTAGGTATCCCTGACGAATATTTTGATGTTGTGATTTCGAATTGTGTTGTTAATCTTTCTCCTTATAAAGATCTTGTGCTTGAGGAGGTGTACCGGGTCTTGAAGAAGGGCGGGGAGTTTTTCTTTTCTGATGTCTATGCCGATCGCCGGCTGCCTGCCGGGGCGAAAGAGGATCCTGTCCTCTTGGGGGAATGTCTGGGTGGGGCCTTGTATTGGAAGGATCTTGAACGGAAGGCGAAAAAGATTGGTTTTATCGATCCGCGCATCTATGCCTCTTCTAAGATTGATCTGATGGATCAGGAGACGATTGAGAAGATTGGTTTCGCCAATTTTTACTCCCTCACCTATCGGCTTTTTAAATTGGATCATCTCGAGGATGCCTGTGAGGATTATGGACAGATGGCCATCTATCAAGGGACGATTCCTCATTGTCCGCATCAGTTTATCTTAGATCATCATCACATTTTCCCTAAGGGTAAACCTGCGGCAGTTTGTTCGAATACCGTCCGGATGTTAAAAGACACGCGATTCCGGGAGCATTTTGAAATCACCGGCGATTTATCAACGCACTTTGGCCTTTTTGCCGGATGCGGAACAGTCCCTTTTCCATCCTCACAATCAGCTTCAGCGGGTGGTTGTTGTTAACGCATCTACAGAGGAATATCGGATGGATATCATTATCCCGGTCCTAAACGAAGAGAGTCTGCTTTTAAAGAAGAGGGATTATTTTGAAAGGCTCAAGACCAAAGCGAGAATTATTTTTGTTGATGGAGGTAGTCAGGATCAAACACAACAGACAGCCCGGCAGTATGGGGAGGTCATCGGTGCCGCAAGAGGGCGCGGACCTCAGAAGAATCAAGGGGCGGCTTGGGCCAAGTCGAATGATCTCCTTTTCTTGCATGTCGATACCGAAATCGATCCGGAGGCTCTGGAAGGAGTGCAGAAGGTGTTGAGTCAAGACGTTTGCGCCGGGTGTTTTACGATGAGCATTGATGATCATTCCTGGATTTTCCGGGTCTTCGAAGGCATCATCAATTTTCGTGCCCGGTATTCCAAGATGCTGGATGGAGACCTGGGCTTATTTATCAAACGAAAGATATTTCAGCAGATTGGCACCTTTGATGCTTTACCTTATATGGAAGATATCCTTTTCTCAAATAAACTGCGTCAGGCAGGGAAGGTTGTCGTTTTACCTGATAAGATCCTGGTTTCCAGTCGCAAATGGCATGAAGATGGGTTTTTAAAAACCTTTTGCCAATACACCCGGGCTTATAGCTGCTTTTGGCTGAGAGGAATTTTTCCATCTCATAAGGAGAGATGACTCTGCACAGAAAATCTATCCCTCAGAATCATTCCCGCGGCAAAACTCGTCTGATCCTTTTTGCCAAGGAACCAGTCCGAGGAAAGGTTAAGACCAGATTAGCCAAGGATCTCTCATCGGATCTCGTTCTCAAACTCTACCAAGCCTTTGTTACTGATCTCGTCAAGATTGCCTTGAAAGTGAAGTGTGATGAAAGGGTGATTTATTATACCGGGGATTTAAAAACGCCTTTTCTGGAACAGTTCAGGAAAGGCTATCGATTAAAGCGCCAACGTGGGCGTGATCTGGGAGAGAGGATGTTCGGTGCTTTTGTAGATAGTGTCCAAAAGGGATTTGAAAAAACGGTGATGATCGGCACGGATTGCCTTTCGCTTACTCCGGCGCTTTTATCGTCAGCCTTTCAGCGGCTCAATCAGTATGATCTCATCCTCGGGCCCTCGCGTGACGGCGGTTATTATTTAATCGGTTTAAGCAGTCCGCACCCGGCTCTATTCACTGGGATCCCTTGGAGCACTGACCAGGTCTTTCCCCGGACGATGAGCCGCGCCAGGCAATTGAGGCAAAAAGTCTATCTCTTGAGACCCTTGGAAGACATCGATACCCTGGGCAGTCTTAAAAGATTTATCCGGGACACTCAAAAATTGAAATCGGTGCCGGCTACGCATCAGGTGATTAACAGCTTTCATATCAGATTCGAGAAGGGAAAAGATTGAGATGAACAATAATCAATCTCCTTCCCTATTATGGCGGATTGTAACACTCATCTATATGATTGGATTGATAGGGGTCTCCTTAAAACCAGCCGGCAGTCTCGGGGGCAATTCCCTTACCCAGCAAATGTTCAGAAATATCCTGCATGCCCCGGCGTATTCCATTTTATTCTTTTTCATATATTGTTGTTTCAAGAGGTGGGATCTTAAGAGATTGACCTGGAACCTGTTATTTTGTATTGCCTTTGGCGGTTTGAATGAGCTGATTCAGTCCGCCGTCCCCGGACGGATGGCCTCATTGAGCGACATGATTGTCAATACCATAGGGGCGGGGGGTATGTTTGCCATTCTTTATTTTATTCTTTTAAGAAGAACGAAGTGACGAAGGCTGAGGGTTTGAATACCAGAAAAAACTCCCCGTCCCCATCAATGAATAGATTTATCCTCTTGCTGGTTGAATTAAAATAAGATATGATACAACCCGATCGGACAACTCTTGGCAGTGAAATGAAGAGGAGGATTGGTGGATCTAAAGGAATATTCACAACGGCCCTGGGGGCATTTTCACAAAATCTTTGAAGAAACGGGTGTCTGGGTGAAATCCGTGGAAGTGAATCCGGGAGCCCGGTTAAGCCTTCAAAGACACGCCTATCGTTCAGAAAAGTGGATTATTGTGAAAGGTCAAGGATTAGCCATTGTTGATGAGAAAGAAATTCCCGTAGGACCTGGCTGTGTGGTGGATGTTCCTTGGGGAGCGATTCACCGTATCGGCAATACCGATCAAACTCCGCTGATGTTCATTGAAGTAGCCACCGGTCATTATCTCGCCGAGGATGACATTGTACGCCTTCAGGATGACTACGCGCGAGATACGGCCAATTCTCCGCCTGGAGACCCTTCCTAAAATTTTCTAACCATTATCCTGATGATCCTCAGGATCTTCCTGCTCGCTTAATAGTTTCTTGATAGTGATCCGTTTCATCATCAACGGCATTCTCGAGGTTAAATATATTTTGGATATTGAATGAGCAGGGAGACTGTCTTTTGAATTGAATTGTTTTCAAAGTAATGGGGAAGTGTGCTTCTAAAAGAGAAGGATTGATTTTTCAAGATGATCTGCTTTTCTAACCCTTTGTCGGTCATCACCACACAAGTCATCTCACCTTGAAGTCCAAAAATCCATTTCACAAAATTCCCTTTCTCAATAGGATCCTGTTCGGTCTGCGTTTTGGCTCCGGGCAAAAGGACAAGCCTTGCCGGCAGAAAATCCAAAGAGTTATCTGTTACTTCGAGATAGGCTTTTTTGTTATAGTCATATCGGTTGATCTTGGCCTCTGCATCAGTATTCTTCTTGATTTCTTCTGGTGTTGTTTTTAAAGCACAGGCGATTTGGAAAAGAGTGGACTCTCGAACCTTTGTTAACCCATGCACGGTCCGATACAGTGTTAAATAGGCAATAGCATTCTCTTCAAAAAGTTCCTTAATTTGCCTATGGAGGGCACTCAGGTTGAATGCGTTTTTCTCTATTAATAAATTGATTTTTTCATAAATCTTCATTTGAAATTCTCTTTTATGATTTTTTTAATCATATAGGTTTGCAGTCTGATTGTCAATTATAATTTTAACATATTTTTAATATTTTTATTTATAATGTTAAATAAATTGATTAATAATTATAAATTAATATGTAAATATATGATATATAGTGTTTTAAAAATTTTAACATTTAAAATTAATAGTATTGAAAAATGATAAATAATGTTTTATACTTCTATTAGATAAAGGAGGTCTTTAAGAAATGCTTGAGGTTGGAAATAAATTATATGATATTTTAAAATATTTGATGCTTCCTTTATTTCTCTTTACTTCTTCTCAAAGGATTTCTGGGGTTGAAAATAAAGACCTTATAGATGAGATCCCTGGGGATAATTTCCCTTATATTAGGGAAGGTTGAAAGAATGAGGATAATCGGATGAAAGTGTTGCTCATCTTAAATAGAGAGCAGGAGATCCGGATAATTGTTAATCTTACAAACAACCGGCTGAGAGAGAAGGTCTTAGGTTTATTGCAGGAAGGGAAGGATCGAGAGGCCTTTAATCTCATTGTCTCAAAAGCGGAAGTTGAGGCTTATCTTCCCCGGGGAGCGAAACCTGTTCAAATGCCCGAACTCATTCTGATTGAAGATTTGCTTTAAAAATTTTCTTTAAGGGTCATTTCCCTTATATAATATCAACAATGATGACAGATTCCCCGAAAATCCTCCTTGTCGAAGATGAGCCGGATGTTTGTAGTGCCATCCATTCTTTTCTTGGAAAACGAGGTTGTATTGTCTCTACGACCACGAATGGAAAAGAAGCATTATCTCTTATTGAGATCTCAAGACCTGATATTATCCTGCTGGATTTTCGTTTGCACGATCTTAACGGTCAAGAGGTATTAAGAATTTTAAGACAGAAGGATAAGGTAACAAAAGTGATTGTGATTACTGGAGAATTTCTCCCTCAGGAAGAAATTGATAACGTTCAGCATTTGGGTGTCAGTGCTTATCTGCACAAGCCAATATTGCTGGAACAGTTGGAAGAAATCATTAATAAAATTTTAGAAAATAAAATGATTCTTAAGACAACGGTGAGTCATTCACAGGGCTCCATTTCTGTAGATGTCTCCGGGAAAGCCGTGGCGCATGAACTTTCCAACTTGTTTGGAATTATAAGAAATAAATGTGAGAATTTTATCCTTGATCGGGAGGAGGGGATTCATAAAGGTAAAACTGATCAGCAGCTTATTGAAATGTCCGTAGAGATCATGAAACTTGTGATTAATACAATTGATAGAGCAACTCAGACTCTAGATAAGAATTCCGGTTTTTTAAAGAAATTGAAATAGGGTGGGTGATATCCCTTGTTTCATAATATTTGATCAAACTCGAAGAAAGCAATTGGCGACTCAGCAAAACTCAGCAAAAGACTAATTGTGTACAATTCCTGTCCCCTGTGTTAATATTTGGCTGTATCTGAGATTAATTTTCCTTCCTCTTAATTTTCCCTACACAGCCATAATTTTTATCCAAGTCAGTGAAGAGCATCTCCTCACTATCGATTTTCCTTTCGACTTAACACATTGATCGATAACAAACTCCTAGGCTTGCCTGCACAGAAGTGCTGGTGAGCAGAGTCTATGGCATTGAGGTATCATCGGTGTATCCCAATGTGTGGTCTGTGTTTTATTAAGATCGAGAGGTGAATTTTTATGAAGAGAATTTTTTCTATTATTTTTTGTTTGAGCCTATTTGCTTCTTCAGGAAATTTTATATTTCTTGGTGTCTATTCTCAAGGAATATTCGGCATAAGTGAGATCAGTGCGGCTGAGGTAGGAGAAGGGGATCAGGCCTGCGCTCGGTACATCCGCGGGGACGCGAATGGGGACGGGCGGGAGGACATCTGGGATCCGCGGGATA
>CAYJUK010000059.1:0-11675 GCA_964373335.1 uncultured Planctomycetales bacterium
ATTTTTGCCGCCTCCGCAGGGATCAGGGGGTAAGGATCAATGGTATCATTCCCAGAGTTTTGGAGTTTTCTTCTTGCATAATCCTTTTAATCTTATTACAATTTCCCTTCAGTGTTGTTCATATTATTGTTAAAGCATTATAGGTTTTTTAAAGAGAAAATCTGAATGTACCGAAAACGCATTTTGGATAATGGATTGAGAGTCGTTACCCATGATATTAAAGATCGTGAGAGTGTCGGAATCGGGATTTTCATTGGCACCGGTGGCCGCTATGAACAGGATCAGCAAAAGGGAAGCGCCCACTTCCTGGAACATATCTTATTCAAAGGGAGCAAAAAATATACCTGTGAAGCCATTAAGGAATCCATCGAGGGGGTGGGAGGTACCCTGAATGCCTTCACCTCAGAAGAAGAAACCTGTTATTTTGCCAAGGTGCCGACCCAATATATTCAACGCTCCTTTGACATCCTTGTTGATATGGTCAATCATCCTTTGATTGGTTTTGTCGATGTCAAAAAAGAAAAAACAGTCATTATCGAAGAAATCAAGATGTACCGGGATATTCCTCAATATTTTGTGATTGAGCTTTTGGATGAATTGATGTGGCCTAACCATCCGCTGGGAAAAAAATTAGCCGGTACACCAGAGACAGTGGGACGGCTAACGAGTAAGGATTTAAAGGCATTTCATCATAGGTATTATTTCCCTAGTAATATTGTTGTGTCAGTTTGTGGCAGGTTCAAAGATCATCAGTTCCTAAAGCTTGCTGAAAAAAAGTTTCCTAAAGCTGACATCCATAACCTGGAAAAACCACTCCGGGCTGATATTTCCCAAGGCCATCCCAGAATCCGTTTGTTTCGAAAAGAAATCGAACAAATGCATTTGGCATTAGGGGTGCTGGGTTATGAAGAGGAGCATAAGGATCGTTATGCCTTAAGCCTTTTAAATATTATCTTAGGGGGCAACATGTCCAGTCGGCTTTTCAACGAGGTGAGGGAAAAAAGAGGCTTAGCCTATTCTATCTCCAGCAGTACAAAATCATTTTATGATACTGGGATATTTATGGTGCGTGCCGGAATTGATAACACCAAGATTGTTGAGGCCTTGAAGGTCATTCTCCATGAATTAGAAAAAATAAGATTGAAGGGGGTTAGCAAAGGTGAATTTGCCAGGGCGAGAGATTACTTTTTAGGTCAATTCCTTTTAGCCTTAGAAGATACCCTGGATCATATGCTTTGGTTAGGAGAATCCCTGCTCTCCAAGAATAAGATCGAGACCTTAACCGATGTCATCAAGCAAGTTAAAACGATCAAGATTTATGATATCCAGCGTGTGGCGCAAGATATTCTAAGGGAAAATAAGTTCAATCTCGCTGTTGTCGGACCTATCTCAGATCAACAAGAGCAACATTTACGAAGATTAATTGTTTAGTTCTCAGTAAGCCTGGTTCGATTGACCCAATTTTTTTAAAATCCCTTTATCTTTGTTCTTAACACAAAATTTTGATTCATAATTGGTATATGTTGCCCGGAAGGGATATTTTTTGAATTGACATTTCAGGGATTATCAGCTAGACTCATCGCATTCTATGAACCATTTTACAAATAAGGAGGCGTTATGGAAGAATTGTCGTTTTACGATGTCAAAACTAAAACCAAATTCAAAACCTCTGAATATGTGGTTAGAACAAAAGGGGGGCGACAATTTGCTGTGACGAAATCAAAATCTGGTACACACGAGTGCTGGAGAGTGTTAGGAAAACAGCAGGCAGAAAAAGCAAAAAAATAATTGCCCAAAGTTATTAAAAAATTTTACGACTTAACCAAAGATTTGAATTCATAGGGAATGAGGGAATAAACATAAAAATCATATTAAGAAAGGGTTGATCAGGAATCAAGAAAGTCATAGTAACATCTAAAAATTTAACTATAAAAATCGCAGAAATTGCATCTTCTAAAAAGGCTGAAGATATTGTCATTTTAGATATGAGGAAACTGGTCAATTTCTGCGATTTTTTTGTTCTTTGTACAGGGAATTCAGATCGTCATGTCTTGGCCGTTGCGGGTGGCATTGAAGATGATTTGAATAAAATCAATATCAATATCGCCCACAAAGAAGGAATGCATATTCCTTCAGATCTTAAGGAAGCCCCTTTCCGTTGGGTCGTATTAGATGTAGGAGATGTGGTGGTGCATATTTTTGAGCAGGAGGCGAGAACATTCTACGGTTTGGAACATCTCTGGTCGGAAGCTAAAAATATTAAGTGGTAACCCCGGCTCCTAAAACTTAAAATCGCCGATCTTCATATTTTTCAAGGGTTAGTCTCCAGTGAGAAAATCATTTTTTAACCAGACGTTTTGGCGGTAAGAGCCAGCAGTTATTCCTCGAGGATAAATCCTTCCCTTTCAATCGAATATCCGTTCTATGTTGCTGAAATCAAGATTAGAATTAGAGCAGCTGATTGAAACATGCGTTAAGTCTTGTTATCCTTCCTTACCCCAACCATTATCAGTCAATCTGGAAATCCCTCACGATAAGCGGTATGGAGATTACGCTTGTACGCTAGCCCTTCGATTAGCAAAGGCCTTAAAAAAGAATCCCTATCAATTGGCCCAAGAGATAATTTCTTCTATTGAAAAGGGGCTTGAACGGGACAGGCTCAAGGATCAGATCAAGAGTATCGAAATTCAAAAACCCGGTTTTATCAATTTTACTTTATCCTCCCAGGTTCATTATGAGACTCTCTATGAGGTTGTGAAACAAAAGAATGATTATGGACGATCTGATTTTGGAAAGGGAGAAAAGGTCTTGTTGGAATTTGTCAGTGCTAATCCCACTGGTCCCTTGAGTGTGGCCCATGCCCGTCAGGCAGCTGTGGGAGATTGTCTGGCCAATATCTTCAATTTTATGGGGTTTGATCTTAAGAAGGAATTTTACGTGAATGATGAAGGGAACCAAATCAATATCCTGGGACGGTCTCTTCGACATCGGGCGCAAGAGATCCTAGGAATGAAGATTGACTTTCCTCAAGATGGTTATCAGGGCGATTATATTAGAGATTTAGCCCAGGAATTTTTAAGACAACAGGGCATTAAAGATCTGCAGCAGCTCGATGAAATTCCAGCAGAAGATTTTTCTCTCTTTGGTGTTAAAGTTATATTGACTATGATCAAGAAGGAGCTTTCCGATTTCCGTGTTCCCTTTGACCGGTGGACCCATCAGTCGCAGGTTGCTGATCCTGGGAAGATCAGAGATTTCCTGCCTCAATTAAAAAAAGAAGGGTGGATTTACGAGCAGGAAGGAGCCCTCTGGTTTAAGACCTCGTATTTCGGAGATGACAAAGACCGGGTGATTCGCAAAACTGATGGGAGCTTCACCTATTTTGCCCCGGATATCATCTATCATAAAGATAAATTTGAACGGGGGTTTACCAGGGTGATCAATATTTGGGGACCAGACCATCACGGTTATATCCCGCGATTGAAGGCGGCTGTTCAGGCTTTAGGACATCGGGAAAAAGCGATTGAGGTGTTAATCATTCAGCTGGCCACAATTTATCGGGAGGGAAAACCAGTCTCCATGTCCACTCGCCGGGGTCAATATATCAGCCTTCAGGAAGTCATGGATGAGGTCGGAGTGGACGCCGCTCGATTTTTTTTCTTGATGCGGCATATCGATTGTCCCTTGGATTTTGATTTGGAATTGGCTAAAAAAGAAACCCCGGAAAATCCTGTTTACTATATCCAATATGCCCATGCCCGGATCTGCAGTATTGAACACAAAGCCCAAGCGGCTCATTTATTACCTCAGTCATCAGCGATTCACCGTCTAGAGGCAGAAGAAGAGTTCGACCTGATGAAGACCATTGGGAATTTCCCGGACATCCTCATCCAGTGTTATCAGCAGCGGGATCCTTATCCTTTGGTACCTTATCTGCAGAGTGTGGCGACCAGTTTCCACCGATTTTATGATAAACACCGGGTGATTGATCAAGATCAAGAGTTGGCCTCCGAACGGATAACCTTAATTATGGCCGCGAAAATTGTTTTAGCCAATGGGCTTCGACTGATGGGAGTCAGTGCTCCGGGAAGAATGTAATTACGTTATGCCGGATTTATTTCAACATAAGAGATGGGTATTGAAAGAGTCTGATCCCAGGCGGCAATCCTTATTGATCAAGGCTCTGGGGTTCCCTCCTCTGGTAGCGCATTTATTAATTAACCGGAAGATTACCAATATCCAAGAAGCTAAAGAGTATTTATTCCCGGAGATAGCGGCCTTGTACGATCCTTACCTCTTGAAAGACATGGACCGGGCCATTCAGCGTATTAAACTTGCCCAAGGCCAAAATGAACTCGTCCTCATCTTTGGAGATTATGATGTGGATGGCGTGACTTCTTCTGTGTTGTTATCTCATATCCTGAAGAATCTGGGGATCAGGGTGGTTCATTTTATCCCTCACCGTATGCATAATGGTTATGGGTTTACGGATGCCATTGCCTCATTTGTTAAGGAAAAGGGCGTGAAAGTCATTATCACTGTTGACTGTGGGATGACGGCCTTTCAGACGATTGAAAGATTTCAACAGCAGGGGATTGATATCATTGTTTTCGACCACCATGAGCCAAAAGGAAACAGGATCCCTGCGGCTCACGCGGTCGTTAATCCTAAAAGACCAGATTGTTCTTATCCTTTTAAACATTTGGCTTCGGTAGGGATTGTGGCAAAATTCGCCCAGGCCCTTCTAGGGATCCTGCCAGAGGAACATCTGGACATTATCACCTTAGGGACGATTGCTGATGTGGCTCCTTTAATCGGAGAAAATCGGATTTTAGTGAAAACGGGATTGCCCAAGATTGGTGAAACGAGAAAGATGGGACTGCAGGCCCTGCTCGAGGTCGCCAAGATTAAGAAGAATCAGAAGATGCGCCCCTACCATGTGGGATATATTCTGGGGCCTCGCATCAATGCCACCGGACGGATGGATTCGGCCCATGTGGCTTTAGATCTTCTTTTAGCTCATGATCGGGAAGAAGCCTTCCGGCTGGCTGGCTTGCTGGATAAACATAATCAAGATCGTCAGAAGATCCAGAAGGGTATCCTAGAGGAGGCGATGCAAATCATTGAACAAGAAGTGAATTTTAAAAACCAGCGAATCATTGTTGTGAGTAAAGATGGCTGGCATAAAGGTGTTTTAGGGATCGTTGCGGCCCGTATGGCAGAACGATACTATCGTCCCAGCATCGTTATTTCATTGGATGAGGCTGGAATAGGAACCGCTTCGGCACGATCGATTGACGGATTTCATATCTGTGATGCCTTGAGTTTTTGCCAGGAGATCTTGGAAAATTTTGGCGGTCACGAAGGAGCAGCGGGATTGACCATCCGCAGAGAAAATATCGAAAAATTTAAAGATTTGATCAATACATTCTCTCTACAAAATCTTTCCGTAGATCATCTGATTCCTTGTCTGGAGATTGATGCCGAGGTTGCCTTGTCGGAATTATCTTTAGATCTGGCCCAAACGATTGAAGAAATGGAGCCATTTGGAGAAGGAAACCCTCATCCGTTATTTTGTACCCGGCGACTCAAAGTCAAGACCCCCGTCAATATTTTAGGGAAGGAAACCATTAAGTTTTGGGTGACGGATGGACGAGTGACGCTCAGTGCCGTTGGTTTTGGCATGGCTAAATACCGAGAATTGGTTCAGACGGGAGGATTGATAGATTTGGCCTATCAAGTCTCGATTGATGATTGGAATAAAGCCCCGGCCGTTCAGCTGCAGCTGAAGGATATTCGTATCAGTTCTTAATTGGCAGAAGAGGAATAGGAATTGGAGAGTCTAGAGGGCGTTTAAAAACAGGGAGAGAATCACAGGAACAAATGGGAGGAGAATCGGATGTTAGGCCTTGATGATCTTTCCTCCCTGGATACAGCAGGTACATACCAGGGTTCTTCGGATTGTCCCTTGAAGATTAATTCTGATTTTTTGGAGATTAGGTTGAAAGGTACGTAACGTTTTTCCAGTAATCTTGGCACCAGCCCCGCCTTTACGCTTGATCATACCGCGTCTTTTATATTTCTGTCCGGGAATGGAACTTTTTCCGCAGATTGCACAAGATTTCGCCATAAAATCTATCCTCTTTTCCGAATGAATCGGTCAACCCCATCATATGTCGTAAAGATTAGGAGCAGAGTATACTGAATAAGGGAATTTTGTCAAGAATTTTTACCTTTCTGAAAATTCCCATTATATAATATTATCAAAATACAAGGAGTCCCGATGAGATCCTATGCTTGTTCTTAATGAAAACTCCGCTCTTTTCTACCAGGATTTCATAAAACAAGCATTTTTTAATACGAAATTTTTATTAAGAGTAAAAAGTGGTCTATGTCCTCAAGTCAAATCTTATCTATTGATCTAACCCGTTTACCCCAATATCAACCCAGACGCTTTGTCCCAGAGAAGGTGAATCTCCAAGATCCGCAGGACGTGAAGGCCCTTTATCAAAAGCTGGCTGATCGCCCTATCCTTTCTCAATCTCAATTGGAGGGATGGATTAATGATCGTTCCGAACTCCAAGCGGCGATAGAACAAACGGGTACCATCCTTTATATCCATATGACCTGCCAGACGGATGATCCTCCTCGAGCCCAAGCCTATAAGACATTTATAGAGACTCTACTTCCGGTTGTTAACCCTTTAGAAGATCATCTGAATAAAAAGTATCTTGAGATTTTAAAGAAATTTCCCTTATCCAATCATCGTTATGATGTCTATGCCAGGGCGGTTGAAATGGATGTCAAACTTTTTCGTCAAGAAAATGTCAGCCTCAGTACGCGGGTCAAGCTGCTCTGCCAGGAGTATCAAACACTTTGTGGGGCTATGACAGTTTTTTTTGAAGGTCAGGAGCGGACTTTGCCGCAGATGGGCCGGTATCTACTCGAACCGGATCTTTCAATTCGCGAAGAATCCTGGCGGGCTATGGCCCGAAGACGACTCAGGGATAGGGATCGATTAAATGAGCTTTTTGATCAGATGCTGAGTTTACGCAATCAAATGGGCCAAAATGCGGGTTTTGAAAATTTCCGGGATTATCAGTTCTCGTTGTATCACCGTTTTTATTATTCCCCCAAGGAATGTTTTCTATATCACGATGCCATTGCCAATGAAGTGGTTCCTTTATGGAAGGATCTCCTGGAAAAACGCCGAAAGCATTTACATTTAGAGGTCTTAAAGCCATGGGATACATCAGTGGATCCTTTGGGAAGATCACCATTAAAACCGTTTCAGAAGGTTGAGGAATTAATTCAGGGAATCAATCGGATCTTCCATCATATCGAACCTGACTTCGGCCGGCAATTTCAAGAAATGATTGAGATGGGATTACTGGATTTGGAGAGCCGCAAAGGAAAGGCCCCGGGCGGATATCAATCTGCTTTAGAAGAGGTGCGCAAACCATTTATTTTTATGAATGCCGTGGGCGTTGATGATGACGTGCGCACACTCCTTCATGAAGGAGGTCACGCCTTTCATTCTTTGGCCTGCGCCGGTGATCCATTAATAGATTATCGGCATGGTCCTATGGAGTTTAATGAAGTAGCCTCCATGGGAATGGAGATTCTGGGTTCGGAGCAGTTGTCTGTCTTTTATTCACCCCGGGATGTTAATCGTTCGCGTTTTGAGCTTTTCGAAGGGATCATTTTTATCTTAGTCTGGGTTGCGACCATCGATGCCTTTCAGCATTGGATTTATGAGAATCCTCAGCACACTCAACAGCAGCGAGAAGAGTCTTGGAAGGAGATTTATCTTCGTTTTGGCGGGCAATTTCTGGACTGGAACGGATTAGAGGAAGAGTTGGCCAGCCTCTGGCATCGCCAACTGCACATCTTTGAAGCCGCGTTTTATTACATTGAATATGGTATCGCTCAACTGGGGGCCTTGCAGTTATGGGGCAATACGAAAAAGGATGCCCCATCCGCCCTGAAGGCTTATCGAAAAGGTTTGGCTTTAGGAGGATCTCGACCTTTACCGGAGATTTACGCCACGGCAGGACTCACCTTTGATTTCTCCCGCGAGACCATTGCCCCCTTGATGAACGCTGTGCGCAGAGAAGTCAATGAACTTTGGGAAAAACAAGACTCCAATTCACTTATAACGAAAGGTTTTCATATGAAAAGAAAAATCAGTTTAATCCTGGTGATTGGGGTAGGGGTAATTTTCTTTTTAGGAGCATTGTCAGGGGCGGAAAGTTATTTTTTAGCCTCCCAGGATAATGTGAACCGATTAAAGAAGGATTTGCTGACGGGAATGGTCAAAGTAGGAGTTACGACCTTAGGGCAGATCCGTCGCACTTATGGGGATGCTTCTGCGATCACGGATTCCGATCGAAAGGTGACTTATGACTTTGGAGATATCAAACTTGATTTTGATAAGAGACTGTTTCTTAAAGAATGGGGATATGATTCCTTTCAGAAAAAGGCCTTTTCAGATGAGATCGATGATTTGCGGGAAGATTTGGAAGGAGGAGAAATCGTAGGAAAATATGTATCTCTTAAGAAAATCACCGATGATTATGGGCAGCCTACAGAAATAAAAGTGGGATCTCGGGATGGGATCACGATCTACTATTATGGAGATATTAAGCTAGTCTTCGAACCCAAGGTCATGCTCATCGGTTGGCAAGGGAAGAAATTATCCGATACTGCCTCTGCTGCCCAGGGGACATTAGTTCAAGGAAAGACCAGTGAGAAATAATGAGGTCATTAGTTTTATGCGCAATAATAGATTCAACCCCAATTTAGCAATAGAAAAAATTTCTTCCGAGGAGGCATCACCGAGCAAACTTTTGCACAAAATTTTCCCGCGACTTAGTCGAGAATCAGTTTCTATTGCAAAATTGGGGTTGAAGAATTTTAGCCTGATTCATCGGCAATTGCGGACAGTGCCTCTGATCATCGTCTTTATTTTTTGTTCTCACCCGGTGAATGCTCAGCCCTGGAAGAAGACTGGGGATCCTGATCAGAGGATAAAAGTCCTCGAGGAAGAATTGCAAAATCTCCGTTTAAACCTGACGGAATATTCCAACCGGCTGCAGTCAGGCCTGGAAGAATATACCCGCAATCTTGAACAAAGCCTGAGTGATTTTTCCCGGCAATTGGATGAGTCCCTGCAGGATCGTATTAAGGACTTAAATTATGAAGTGGCTTATTTGCAGCCGGGATCTACGGCTTATCAGCGGATTAATACAAATACCGGGGCATTTTTGATTGCCCTGGAAAAAGTCATTTCTATTGAGGGCGGCTTTAGATTATTCCTGGATATCGGTAATCCGAATTATGCCACTTATAATGGGTTTAAATTAAAGATCTGGTGGGGAAGGCGCTTGGAGCCCGATCAGAAGCAGTCTTATGACATCTGGCGCAGCAAGCTCAAAGGGGCCGAGTATTCTTTTGAAGGAAGTTTAAAACCGGGTGCGAGCACCTCGATTGAGATGGATGTTCAGGCTGAAAGCAGGGAAGATTTGGGGCATTTGGAGTGCGAGCTCAGGGTCATGTCCATTGAGTTAGGTAAGCCATGAGAGCAGGAATTTAAATCTTGAAAAAATATAATGAATGACGTTTCTCAAAGTGATATGAAAGGAAAAGTAAAGTGACCGTTCTGAGGTTTATTATCGAGGGCTAATCTCATAAATATGAGTTAATACAGCACTAAAGGAGTCGATTAAAATGGATAAAGTGAATGTATTGGATGTGCTTGGTCAAGAGGCTAAATATTATTTGGATCATAAATGTCAAACCATTCCCAAGGATCAGTTAACCCTGCCGGGAAGAGATTATGTGGATCGGGTTTTTATTGCATCTGATCGATCCAATAACGTCTTAAGAAACCTGCAGGCCCTCTTCAATCACGGCCGGCTGGCGGGGACAGGTTATCTCTCGATCTTGCCTGTTGACCAGGGGATTGAACATTCGGCAGGGGCTTCCTTCGCGCCCAACCCGGCTTATTTTGATCCAGAGAATATTGTCAGGTTGGCGATGGAAGGAGGCTGTAATGCCGCGGCGTCTACCCTGGGGGTTTTAGGCTTAGTCTCCCGAAAATATGCCCATAAAATTCCCTTTGTTTTGAAGATCAATCATAATGAGTTTTTGAGTTATCCGAATATTCATGATCAGAAAATCTTCGCCTCAGTTCAACAAGCCTTAGATATGGGAGCGGTTGGTGTCGGAGCTACCATTTATTTTGGATCAGCTGAATCAGGCCGACAAATTGAAGAAATCTCCGCGGCCTTTCAAAAAGCCCACGAGATGGGGATGCTGACCATCCTTTGGTGTTATACCCGCAATGCCGGCTTTATCAAAGATGGGGTGGATTACCACACGGCTGCTGATCTTACCGGACAAGCTAACCATTTGGGCGTGACCATCGAAGCCGATATTATCAAACAAAAGCTTCCAACGAACAACGGGGGATATACCGCTCTTAAATTTGGGAAGACCCATAAATTGGTTTATGAAAAATTATGCTCTGACCATCCTATTGATCTGACTCGGTATCAAGTGGCCAATTGTTATATGGGTAAAATCGGACTGATCAATTCCGGAGGCGCTTCGGGAGACAATGATCTTAAAGATGCTGTGGTAACGGCCGTAATCAATAAAAGAGCGGGGGGGACGGGACTCATCTCTGGTCGAAAGGCCTTCCAAAAATCCTTCAATGAGGGGGTCAAACTTTTACATGCTATTCAGGATGTTTATTTGTCTCCGGAGGTCACCATTGCCTAAAGAGAGGGGAATTTCTTTTTTCGTAAATTTTTCTGTCATCATCCTCCTCATCTTCTTCCGGCTTCCTATCTGTTATCCCTTTGGAGATTCTGACGGACTTTCAAAGATAAGCGAGATTTATCAAAACCCAACGGAATTTAAAAAATACAATCCGGATGGGGAAAAATATTCCTTTGTGAAATCCTTCATTACCTCCTTAAACTATTTCCATATTATTGCAGAAAGGCAGCGGAGCCAACCGATCGAGAAAGCCTATGAGGACGATGTCGATAAGATCGGTGATATCATGGATAATCTCTATTTTGATAATACGGATTTAAGAGTCGCCAGAAACCTTATCGAGAAACATCTCAGATCCAACAATGCCCTTATTATTAGGGCCACCGATTTAGTCATCAAGGCCTGCGATGAATTGATCGACTTGAATTCGAAAGATTACAATTCTTGGGCAGAGCTTTATAATGCCAAGTTTATCGTGGAAATGGAATCTTTCGATAAATCGAGATTTTTTTCCCTTCAAAATGAATTTGCTGAACAAAAGAAAGCGGCATTGGAGAAACTCTTGCAAGCCGCCTTGACGGTAACCCATATCCTTATAAGTGATAAACCAGATACGGCTGGTCAAATGACATTGCTGGCGGTGACTCAAGCGGAGCGTGAGAAACTGATGGAAAGGATTGATTCGTATTTTGGAGAAGATGTGGAACAGGGGTTGAGGTCCGGACAGACTTATTTGAAGGCGAGTATTTCGGCTATCAATGAAGTCCTGGGTGATAAAGAGAAGAAAACATTTGATGAGTTCAACTGAAATGGTTTTAAATCCTTGGATTGAATTTTTATTGTTGGGGTGAGGGGAATTTGGGGTTAAGGAAATTTATGTTAGGGAAATT
>CAYJUK010000060.1:0-10348 GCA_964373335.1 uncultured Planctomycetales bacterium
ACCACTCATCACTTTACCACTCGTCTTTAACATCCTCACCCACATGCTCTTCAACCTCCGCCACCCCAAGGCGCCGTTGACGGTGAATAAAAAAAGAAACGCTGTTTATATCAATCCCAAAATCAAAAATGGAAGATTGCTTAAAGGAGAATTCATTGGTTTCTTCCCTCGCCACACGTCAGCGCAGTTATTAAAAAGCTATGACGAATTTGCTGTGACAAATATCCGCTTGAACTTGGGCGGTGGATTCACCTTCGCGGGGATAGAATGGTGGGATCGAAAGGCGGGTTATAGCTATGCAAGAGGTGTTATAGCTCATTTCAAAGATGGGGATCTTAAAGCTGCTTATGACAAAGGCGGTCAACAGATTTACGAGAGAGTTGAAGAAGAGAAAAATACCGTTCATATCGATGCAAGGATTATCAACGGCAAGCGGGTGAGCGGAAAACGGATTGGTGCTTTTCCATCCGGTGTGCCCGTAGGAATTCTTGATGATTATCAGGACATTGTCGTTACCAATGTCCATTTGAATGCCCAGGGAGGGTTAAGGTTAGTCGGATGGCCCTATTGGCAAAAAATGCCGTCCCATAAAAATGCCAAAGGATTGACAGCGGAATTTAGAGAGGGTGAGTTAATAACGGTCTACACCAAAAGAGGCATTCAAATTTTCTCAAGTCAAAATGAGGGCGTTCGAAATTCCATTTATATTAATGCTAAGATCAAAAACGGTAGAAGAGTAGGCGGGAACTTTATTGGAGCATTTCCCCGCAGTAGCAATGAACTATTAACAGATTATCCTGAATTCATCGTTAGTAATGTCCATTTGGGAACCATAGGGGAATTTACCTTTGCCGGGATCCACTGGTGGCACGAGTTGCCGGGATATGAGAACACCAAAGGCAACATAGCACATTTTAAAAATGGAGAGCTTCTCGTTGTTTACGATAAGAAGGGTAAACAAATCTATAAGAAACCGGCACCCGGAGACCGCAATTCTGTTTATCTTAATCCTGTTATTAAGAATGGAAAACTCATCAAAGGAGATTTTATTGGGGCATATCCCAATAGGATTCCGGGGATGATTATATTTAAAAAGTACGGGGATTTTGTCATCGCCAATGTGAAATTAACCAAAAGCGGTGGATATGCCCGTCCGGATCAACACTGGTGGTGGACTTCTTTAAAGTCTCACAGTCATGCCGAAGGGGTTCTCGTGCATTTTAAGGATGGTGCCATTACCGAGGCCTATGATCGGGACGGAAATTATCTCTGGCCGCCGCGCGAGGGCAACCGCAATACGGTTTATATCAATGCCAAAATCAAAGATGGGAAAAGATACGGTGGAAGATTCCTAAAAGTCTTTGGGACTCATTTCCAATCTTCAATCCTAGAAGAATATGATGAGGTGGTCGTTACTAATGTTCATTTTGAACCCAAGGGAGGGTTATATCTGGGAGGCCAAAGATATTGGAGCAGTTTATATACGCATAAAAACGCGAAAAATATTACTTTATATTTTAAAAAAGGAGAACTGATTTCTGCCTATGATGGAAAAGGTCAACAGATTTATTTTGGTAAGGAGACAACTCAGAGAAATGCGATTTATATTGATGCTAAGATCAAAAACGGCAAAAGGCACGGCGGGATTTTCCTCAGAGCTAATCCTAAATGGGTGCCTTCTCGATTGCTAAAGCTGTATAAAGAAGTCGTTGTTGAGAATATTGAATTTGATCCCAAAGGAGGCTTTAAATTCGGCGGGAAAATTTACTGGCAGCAGAATAAAGCGTACCGAAGTGCCAAAGGCATCACTGGATATTTCCGAAACGGTCGGCTGATTGCTCTTTACAACAAAAACGGACAGCAAATTTATACACATCAAGCGGAAGGGAAGCGCAATTCAATTTATATTGGAGCGAAAATTGTGAATGGAAAAAGGGTGGGTGGGAAATTTGTAACCGCCTATCCTATTAAGGCTCCTTGGAATATTTTTGATCAGTATAGGGAATTTGTAGTCACGCTTGGAGAATTAGATTCTCAGGGAAAATTTCATTTTGGAAAGCAAGCGTCTCGGTGGAAACCCTTACCAAGCCATAAAGGGGCTAAAGGCATTACGGCCCATTTCAAAAATGGTGAACTGGAAGCCGCTTATGACCGAAAGGGACAATTGATTTACACAAAACCTAAAGAAGGGGACCGCAATTCTGTTTATATCAAGGCCAAACTCAAAAATGGCAAAAAGGTTGGAGGTATATTTTATGGCGTATATCCTTATCATCTCCCAGCAGAATTATTGTTGCAATTCAGACATATCGTAATTACCAATGTTCATTTAAATAGAACAGGTATGTTGACCTTAGCCGGTGAGTCTTATTGGGCTAGTTTAGCTTCGCACAAATTGGCTCAAGGAGTTGTAGTTTATTTCAAGAAAGGCAAACTGATAGCTGCTTATGACAAAGACGGCGTACAAATTTACACCAGTGAAGAAAGGGGTAAGAAAAATGCCGTTTATATTCATGGCAGAATCAAAAATGGGAAAAGATACGGTGGGAGATTTGTCGGCGCATATCCTCACAATGTTCCATCTTCGCTTCTCAGAACCTATAAAGAATGTATTGTTGAAAACATTGAATTAACCGCTGCCGGCGGCTTTACGTTTGCCACAAAGAATTATTGGCAGTTGATGTCATCTCACCAGAATGCTAAAGGTGTCACCGCGCACTTTAAAGATAGGAAGTTGTTGGCTGCTTATGATAGAGAAGGTCAAAAGATTTATGCTGGTGATAAAAATGCTATCTTCATCAACGCTAAAATTGTAAAAGGGAAAAGAGTAGGTGGAGAATTTGTTAAAGCCTTTCCTAAACTTGTTCCTCCAAATATTCTAAAAAAGTATAAGGATTTTGTGTTAACGAATGCAGAGTTAAATCCTGAAGGAGGATTTAGATTAGGGAAACCGTGGTGGCAAAGATTACCGACTCACAAAGGAGCAAAAGGGATAACCGCACATTTTAAAGATGGAGAACTGCAAGTCGCCTATGATAACTTCGGCAAGTTGATTTATAGGAAGTCTCAGGAAGGGGATCGCAATTCCTTGTATGTTGGTGCAATTATCCAAAATGGAAAGAGATCCGGTGGTCGATTTATTGGTTCCTTCCCTCGGTTTAGAACTGAAATTTTAAAGATGTATCCAAGCGGAATTATTGAGAATGTCCGTGCTTCAATCTCCGGGAAAGTCAACCTGGCTGTACGGCAGTTATCGGCTTACGTTGGAAGAGAATACGCCGGAAAATCGGGATTAATAGTTGTCTATAAAAGCAAAAAGATCAAAGCCATTTATAATCGAAGGGGTCAATTGATTTATCGAGAGGCTGCCGAAGGGGCGCGAAACTCTTTATACATCAATGCCGTCATCAAGAATGGGAAAAGGAGAAAGGGCAAATTTATCGGCGCGTTTCAGAAAGGGTTTAGTTCAGAACTCGTTCATCAATACCCTACCGGTGTGATTGAGAACGTTTATACGGACGGGATGGGATATATCAAACTTGGGTTCGGCCGTTTGCATGTTAAGTTAGGCAAGAAATATGGGAAATTGAAAGGCTTCACCGTAGTCTACAGAGATAAAGTGGTACGGGAAGTTTATGATAAGTCAGGTCGCCAGGTTTATAGAGAAGCTAAAGAAGGAGACCGATATTCTCTTTATGTCGAGGCAGCGGTCGAAAAGGGACAGAGGATCGGTGGCCAGTTTGTAGGAGCTTACCCAGGTTATCCTCATGAATTCAGATCCAAAGTGGTTGATCAATACCCTTCAGGGGTTATTGAAAATGCTTATGTTTTGTCGAATGGTTCCATTTTTCTTGCCAATAATGCCTTAAAAGCTCATGTGGGAATAAAGTATGCCGGACAAAAAGGGATGATGGTCGTTTACCAAGATAAAGTTATCAGAGAAGTTTATGATCAAAACCACCGCCTTATTTATCGTGATGGAGAAAGGCTTGAAATCCCTGAACCGCAGGAAGAATCACCGCAAATGGCAGAAATTATAGAAAGTGGAGACTTAAATCGACTTTTAACAACTTTGGGGTCCGAAGGGACTCTTCGTGTCTTGGCTCGCATCCATGGATTTACAGTTGCTTCCCTTAAAGGTTCTTTAAGAGGATATATGGAATCCCTGCCTACCGCGGAATTAGAAGGTTTGACCTTTGGCAAGCGGAAATTTTCGTTTGTGAGAATGCGTCAAACAGGGGTGTTAAAGATAGCTCCTCGAAAATTTGTAGATATCTTTACCCAAGAATTGATTCGTGCCGTTTATCATGACATTGTGGAGGACTTTAATTTCCTGAAAGAAATCGAAAAAGAAAGTCGAAATCCGCAGAATAGTCCTGCACTAAGGAGAGCCTATAAACGGACTTATAAATATTATACGTCGATTATCGAAGAGGAAATTAAGTGGATTAATGAGAGTGCGATTCAACTTAAGTTTTATCAAAAAGAAGGGGTACTGTTTTTGATAAAAGTAAAGAAGGCTATTTTGGCGGATGAACCCGGAACGGGCAAAACAATTCAAGCGATATTGGCCGCTTTGAATATCCGAGGTGGGAGGGGTGCGAAAAGAGTTTTGATCATCTCACCCCGTTCAGCCAAAAGAAAAGTTTGGGAAAAAGAAATCAAAACAAAAGTCATCGGGAATCAAACAGTTTCCGTTGTTAATCGTCAATCCATGAATAATGCTGAAAAAGTGAAGGAAATGGAAGAGGCCAGATTTATTGTTGTCAATTTTGAGGCCGTTCGCGATGACCGACGTAAGCCCAATGAACTGCGAAAGAAACTCCTTAAGATGGATTTCGATGTGATCATCGTTGATGAGGCTCATCGGTTAAGGAATGAATCTCTGCAAACTGAGGCGATCAGGGAATTTGATGCGGAATATAAATTTCTTATAACCGGAACTCCGATTGTGGGACGAAAAGTTTCTAAGATTTTCAATCTTCTCAATTGGCTTTATCCAAAAGAATTCCGCTCCAAAGAAGCTTTCAAACTCAAATACAGTGGCACAGCGGGGAAGATTAGGCAATTGAAAGAGGATATGGCTCCTTATTTCCTGCGAAGGCTTAAGGCCGATGTCTTGGAATTGCCGAAACTGCATCGGATTACTGTTCCTGTCTATTTGAACCCCAAGCATCGTGAGGTTTATGAAAGGATTAAGAAAAATTTTGTGAAATGGTTAACAGCCTATAGCGGCAAAAAGCGACCGAAACAGGCAACATTTTTAGCGAAGTTTACCAAATTAAGGCAAGCGGCCATTGGTGCTAATTTGGTTGAGGACAATATCATTTTTGATGATGGTCGAGAAAAAAGGGTCGTAGCCTTTAGCGTGCCCAGGGTGCGTTTGGGTGGAAAAACGTATTACATAGAAAGGGATCCTGAAACACAAGAACCGATAGGACTCGTAACGGCAAATACAGGTCGATTATATTCGATTCAGCCAGAGAAGGAGCAAAGATTTATCAACATGGGCCGCAAGAGAATCAACATCACGATTACACGAAAAGATATTATTTCATCGAAATACGAGGCGGCCGATGAACTCATCAAAATGATTATCGAAAAGCATCCCAATGATAAGGTTGTTATTTTCTCGAATTATCGCAAGGTTGTGCAAGATTTTGCGAAACGTTACCGGGAATTTGGGGCTAATTATGTTTTGGGTGGGTTAAGTGAAAGTCAAATAGATATCAGGATTCAAGAGTTCCATGATCAGGAAGGACAGAAAATCTTCATCGCAACGCTTCCGACCGGGGGCGAGGCCATATCCCTGACAGCCGCCAATCATGTGATTTTCATTGATGAACCTTTAACGCCACAAGAAAAGAAGCAAGGGATGGATCGCCTCCATCGTTGGTTACAGACAAAGGAGGTTTACGTTTATACTTTGATGGCGCGGGATACGATCGATGAAAACATCAGCGCTGTTTTGGCTGAAGGAGATTTGGTTTCTCAATTGGCGTTTGATGATGATCCGTCATTGAAGAATCTTACGGATGAACTTATTGATGATTTATTGAAGAAACTGCGGTACCCTCAGCAAATCATTGAACAGATTAAGGCGTTTCGTAAACTGCTCCAAAAGAAGAAGGAAATCAAACGTCCTATCCAAGAGGAGTTTGTTGATGAAAAGAAGAATTTAGAAGTTCGCTTTAAAGATAGAAGATTTTTGGCTGTCTTGGAGTTAAAAGATGTAGAGCCTTTTGAATTTAGAGGCTTCACGAATTTTCTTAATCTAATGGAAGAATTTTCTTCTGATTCTAGGAAACTGTTAAAGCGATTTTTTAAGGAACAACTCACCTATGATATTGAAAACCAAATTCCTGTCAAAGAGACATTCGTTTGGGCATTGGCTGAGGCGCTTATTCCCTTCATGGCGAATATTGATATCCATGGGCAGTTCGAGAAAGATATAGAGGTATCGATGATCATTTTAGATTTATTAATGCAGAACCCCTTAATAACAGCCGAAGACTTAAGTCAGCATGTCGATGATCGCTTGGCCCTGAATAAAGCATTAGATTTTCTCGATAGAAATAATATCTTTAAGGCGCTTTCGATTATGGGAGTATTCGATGAACAATTTTACTTTAACGGACAATTGCTTTATTACGAGCCCCCCATTCATATTTTTGTCAGAGACGCCTCCGTTAGATATCGTGATCGAAAGATCGTTGAACAAATTGCCCCTCAGAGAGAGATTCCCGTTATTGAATTTTCAATCGAGAAACCATTTGAATCAACCGCAAATCGTTATCGTGATTTGACTCACGATGAGGAAATCCGATTAGCTAGAGAAGCTCAAAAAGGTAACGAAGAAGCTCAAGAGGCATTACAGAATGCAAATCTTAAAATGGTCATTCTGCCAGCGAAGAGAACATATCATAAGATTAGGGCTAAATTAGGAGCTGTTGTTAAGAGATTTACCCAAGATGATTTTGAGGACCTTTACCAAGAAGGGGCGAGGGCTTTGCTTGAAAGTTTTGCCACCTATTATCCGGAAGCAAAGGATAAAGCTTTGGCAATCCATACAAGACCGTTTATCCTTAAGGCGCTTGCGAATTATATTTATAACATCGCAAATATTGCCAGGGCGGAAAGAAGGAGTTTAGATCAAGAATTATTTACGGATTCAGGGCTGACGCTTAAGGATACTTTGGCTGCGGTCGAACCATTACAGCAAAAGGAAATTGTTGAAGAGAGAGTCTCAGACCCATCGCAAAGAGATTTATTCCTTGAGGTTGACAAGATTTTGAAACGTCACAGCTTCCGGGATTGGGAGATTAACATTTTCCTTCAATTTATCCAGACGGGTCGAATCGAAGACATTATCGAACGGCACGGGCAATCAACAACAAGTATTCAAGATATTATTAAAGAAGCAAGGAAGATTTTGGTGAAATCAAAGACATTTTTGAAGTTATTGCCTAAGGAATTTTCTGAAACTGAAGGAGAAACAGACAGTGAACTGACATTGCCTGCAACCCATGAATTGGGAGAAAGCATTTTTAAGGCTTTCGGCTTGGATTATTACATCTCCCCCCACATCAGAAAACGATCGATTCAAATCATTTTCTCCCCAGTCTACGAACTCTTCTTAACCCTCAAGGCCAAATTCCTCGAGGACCACGTGGAGATGACGGATGAAGAGCGCCGGTCGCGCGAGTTTGGTATTTCGCTTATCCGTCAGGCAACCTGGTTGGGCTTTAAGTTCGGTCTTCTTATCCTTTCTTTATTTTTCTCCATCCCCTACGATTCACTATCCACGATTCACGTTTCACTTTTTGTCTTGCCTTTTATTCTTGCCGCCGCCTTCAACATCCTCACCCACATGCTTTATAACATTTTTGTTAAGCAGGCGGTGCTGACCATTGGCTTTGCTCGATCAAAGAGCGGCGAAGAGTTAACCCGGGATGAAGTTGTTGCTGATATTAATTCCGTTATCAAAAGAGATCTTCTGCTGCAGGAAAGAAAATCGTTGATTAAATCTGCGGATATCGTTCAACACTATATTGCCAGGAAACGGCCTGATTTAGATGAACCCTGGAGTAAACTCAAATCAATAATTGATTCTGGTAAACTCAAGGCAGGTCCATTTAAGAAAATCTATGGGGCTATTGATAAAGAAACATTATATCTTGATGAAAATATCCTTAATAATTTAATAGAATTAAGCTGGACACTTGCCGATGGGACCGGGGTCCTCAATCATTCGAATCATCCAGAAAAATTTTCTCTGAATAAAGATGTCTATAAATGGTTAGTTACAACAACATATCTTGCTTTTCTCAAATTTGTGCGGCCAGTTTTAGAACACCTTGGAATTTCATCTGCTGTTTTAAAGAAAAGCGACTCGGATTTACTCTCTGCAGTAAAAAATCCTCAGAGCAACAGGATTGAATTTGAACAAGAAATACTGCGGGATTTAATCAAATTCCGCAAAGATGTTTTGGGAATCCTCACTCAAATGTACTCAAAAGGATATTATGGACTTAAATTTTTCCTGCGAACGCAGTATGCATTTGATTATCAACCGGTCTTGAATCAACTGAATCAAACCGATATCTCTGAATCATTGAGGGAATTGTTTAAGGCGCTGGTTGTCGAAGAAGAGTCATCGATATATTTAAATGTTTTAAAGAGCCGGTTAAGAGAATTTCTTGAAGGTTACCTTGAGCGAAAGGGAGTTTTACGTCTCGGTGATTTAGAAATACCCAAAGTCCCTGCCAGGAAATACCGTGATTCAAAAGTGCCTGCAAAAGTCCTGAAACTCCTGACAGCTACGACTAAAAGACATTTAAAACGAATAATGAAAGATCTTCTGCTTAAGAAAAACATCTTGCTTGTCGGCGAACGGGGGACAGGGAAAAATTCCATTATCTATACGCTGGCGAATTTATTAAATCAGCCCATCGAAGTGATGTCTTTTAATGAAGAAATCACCACCCGAGACCTGACCCTGCGCATGGTGCTTTTGGATGGCAGGACAGTATGGGTACCTTCCGCATTGGTAGAAGCATTAAAGCACGGCCGCTGGGCCGTGCTGGATGAAATCGACCGAGCCCCTGCAGGAGTATTGGCGGTACTGAATAATCTCTTGCAGTTTAAGGAAATCACCTTACCGGACGGACGGCGGATCAAAGCGCACGAAGACTTCCGAGTGATCGCGTTAATGAACCCGCCGACCTCAGCATACGCGGGCAGTGAATTGTCGAGTGAGCTGGAAGATCGGTTCCTAATTCATTACATCGATTATCTGCCGGAAGAAGAGGAAGTGGAGTATTTAAAGTCCGTCGCGCCAAAGGTAGAGACAGATTTGATTGTGCGGCTGGTGCGCGCGGCGAATGATCTGCGCGCGGATTATCGTAAAGGGAATATTCCGAAGGCGTTTTCAACCCGGGGGCTGGTGAATGTGGTCGAACATTTGGAGGCGTATCCGGATGATGCGGTGTATCCCGAACTTTACCGGGCGTTTAATCTGAAGTATTTGAGTGAAGAATATCAGGAGACGGTGAACAATGTGTTTATGGCGTACGATTTGATGAAGTCACCGGTCAAGATAACGCCGTGGGAAGATATCAAGGCTAAGGATATGATAGAAGAAGATATCCAGCCAGAAGAATCCGTTATCCAGATCAAAGGAAAGGACGAATCGCTTGAAGGCGAACAGGTAATTTCGGAAGAAGGATTTGCCGGAGAGGAAAGTAATTTTGAGACAGAAGAGGAAGATATGGATTATGTAGATGAACGGCAATTTGAGATCAGTGAACTTGAGGCAACCCTGGCCGGGCATACAAATAGTGTGTTGTCAGTCTATTACGCGGACGGTAAAGTCTTTAGCGCAAGTTATGATAAGACGGTAAAGGTGTGGGACCTTAGGGATAAAAAAGTCCAAACCCTGGCCGGGCATACAGATAGTGTGTGGTCAGTCTATTACGCGGACGGCAAAGTCTTCAGTGCGAGTACTGATAATACGGTGAAGGTGTGGGACCTGGGGGATAAAAAAGTCCAAACCCTGCGCGGGCATACAGCTAGTGTGGGGTCAGTCTATTACGCGGACGGTAAAGTCTTTAGCGCGAGTTATGATAAGACGGTCAAGGTGTGGGACCTGGGGGATAAAAAAGTCCAAACCCTGGCCGGGCATACAAAAAGTGTGTTGTTAGTCTATTATGCGGACGGCAAAGTCTTCAGCGCGAGTGGTGATAAAACGATAAAGGTGTGGGATCTTAGGAATAAAAAAGTCCAAACCCTTGCCGGGCATACAAATAGTGTGTTGTCAGTCTATTCCGCGGACGGCAAAGTCTTTAGC
>CAYJUK010000060.1:10448-11628 GCA_964373335.1 uncultured Planctomycetales bacterium
CGGGCATACAAATAGTGTGTTGTCAGTCTATTCCGCGGACGGCAAAGTCTTTAGCGCAAGTTATGATAATACGGTCAAGGTATGGGAGCTTGATCAAGAGCGTTTACGGACATTAGGTTTAAAGGCACTGCTCGAAGGCGACTTGAGCGAAGTGGGTATATCCGATCATGCAGAATCAGTTCAATGGATCCCCAGAGAAACTGTTGCTCAAGCTTTAGAGACCGTTGAATCTGATGAAACTGTCAGCTATCCCATGAGCATGGCCAAGGCCAATCAGCCGCAGGGATCAAAAGGGAATGGAGATGATGATAAACCGTTAAGAATCAGTGTCCGGATTTTATCCAATCTGGCCCGAATCCTTTCTCATCAGGATATTGAGCTGGAAGAATGGAAACCGTTATCTGCCCAGGAAGCGGTTAATCCTCAGCCGACCTGGCGTGTCTTCAAACGGGGTGACAGAAGGGTTATGCAATATGTAAAGCGGGATTTGCAGGATGATGATGAAGAAGTCCCCTTTGGCGTAACTGGACATGAAATATTCCATTTGTTATTTACTAATGATGAAGAATGGAAGAGGGCCATTGAGCAAATAGAAGGAAAAGACCTTCAATCTGCCTTTCGATGGATCATGAATGCCCATGAAGATCCCAGGATAAATGAACTGGGTACTGAACGACTTCCCGGGCTTAGTCTGCCATTGAAAAGACTTTATGAAAAATATTATCCAACGAAATATAAAAATATTGAAGAAGCCCGTGCTCAATTCCAGGCTGCCAATCCATTACACATTCAATTTGGAGTTATGGTTGTTCACGATTGGTTTTATGGACAACTGCATCCGCTTGTTTCCGATCCTAAACTGATTGAAGTCTATGAAAAATTAAGAGAAGCCAGTAAAGAAGCTTATGCACAATCCACAACTGGTTTGCTGGCTGATACAATCTTAAGAAAAATTTGGCCGGATATTAAAGATTTGATTGATCGTTCAAAAGAGCAAATGAAGGAAAATGAGCTTTTAAGGGAAATGATTGAAAATATGGAAATCGATTTCGATAAAATGGGCGGCGCCAGGACCAGTGACGGTAAACCGGTTCCTTTAGAGACGCTCCCGCAGGAACTTCAAGAGAAATTGCGGGAAAAGATAAAAGAAAAATGGGACGCTCTTTCTGATGAAAAGAAA
>CAYJUK010000061.1:0-11611 GCA_964373335.1 uncultured Planctomycetales bacterium
AGATCCGCGGTTTATCGCTCGGCGGATTTGCATCTGCGCGGCTGAGGATGTGGGCAACGCGGATCCCCAGGCCCTGGTGGTGGCGAATGCCGCGACTCAAATCGCGGAATTTATCGGGCTGCCGGAGGCGAGAATCCCCTTAGCCCAGGCGGCGGTGTATGTGGCGTGTGCTCCCAAATCGAACGCCGTTTATCTTGGAATCGAGAAGGCATTAGCGGATGTGCAGCATAAAAAACTGCAGCAAGTTCCCACCACCCTGAAGGATGCCTCTTATCCGGGAGCAAAAATCTTGGGACATGGAGAGGGATACCAATATGCGCACAATGGCCATGAACACTTTGTCCAGCAGGAATATATGCCGGAAAAGTCGCTGTATTATCAGCCAACCGATATCGGGGCTGAAAAGGAGATCAAAGAAAGATTAAAGAAGCTCTTTTCATTTTAGCTATCTTTATCCGGAACCATATCGCTGATCATACCCCTGTGGGAGGGATTTTAATTCAAAAAGCCCCATTCAAAAGAAAATCAGGTTGTGAATTATTTGAAAAAATGTTATGATACCCCCCGAATTAAAAATGAGATTGTCCCGTTAAGGGTTTTACGTTTCAGTGCAGGAAAGGATTTTAGGAATAGGGAGGGATCTATCGATCCCAAAGGTATTCTTAGGAAAAAAATGATTAACCTTTTGATGAATCAGAAGGAGGAAGAGCGCAGTCGAAAAAGCCAGGTTATTTTACAAAGGCTTTTTAGAGTGCCGGAGTTTTTACGTGCTCGTATCATTCTCTCTTATGCAGCTATCAAGGGAGAGGTTGATACCTTCCCAATGATGAGACAAGCGCAAAGTTTAGGGAAAAAATTTGGATTGACCACAATTTTGGAAGATCAGAAGATGTTGGTCCCTTATTTAGTCGAAAATTTAGAGGAAGAATTAGAGTTGGGTCCTTATGGGATCACCCAGCCGAGATCCCATAATCAGAGTCCCCTGGCTCTTGAAGATATCGATTTAGTCATTGTTCCCGGTACGGCCTTTGATAAAGACAATTACCGCTTAGGCCGGGGTCACGGTTACTATGATCGATTCTTGAAACGTCTTCCTTCCCAGACTCCCGCCATTGGGCTGGCCTTTGATTTTCAGATGGTCAATCGCTTGCCTCATCGTGAAGAACACGATATTCCGGTATCGTTCGTTATTAGTAATTGATAGGCTATTTTCGCATTAACAGGAAAAGGGTGCCTCAGGGCCCGGTTGATTTGTTTTGGCCGCTCAAGGATTTGATGAGCGGGTAATGGATAGAGTCACAATGGGGTTATCAAAAATTGATTATCAATCATCAAGGGAGAGTGACAAGCGATGTTTGAAAAAGTTATTATTGAAATCACGCAAGTAGCACTTTTTATTTTTGTGGCGGTCATTTTCCTTGCGGGGTATTCCATTCGTTGGTTTTTTGCCGAAAAGAAGTTAAAAGAAGCCGAGCAAAAGACTAAAGAATTAAAAGAGATCACGGCCCGCGAGGCTGAGAATCGGAAGAAAGAGATTGAACTGGCAGGCAAGGATCTCATGATCAAGCTGCGCCAGGACTTTGAAAAAGAGACTAAAGAACGACGTGAAGAGCTTATTGCTACCGAAAAGAGGGTCTTAATAAAAGAAGAGAATCTGGAAAAGCGGGTGGATCTTTTAGAGAAGAAAGAAAAAGATGTTCATTCCCGGCTGGCAGCCTTACACCAGCAGGAAGAGGGGGTTCAGCATAAAAACGAACAATTAAACAAGTTGATCGAGGAGGAAAAACTGCGCTTGCAGAAGATCTCCTCTTTGACTATGGAAGAGGCCAAGAAGATCCTTTTGGCTCGGTTAGAAGAGGAGCTAACGCAAGAGAAGGCGTCCCGGATTAGAAAAATGGAGGAGGAAATCAAAGATAGCTCCGATAAAAGAGCCCGTCAGATTATCAGCCAAGCCGTCCAGCGGTGCGCCTCAGACCATACGGCAGAAACGACTATTACCGTTGTGAGCCTTCCTAACGATGAAATGAAAGGCCGCATTATCGGCCGCGAAGGGAGAAATATTAGAGCCCTTGAGACCGCGACCGGGGTGGATATTATTATTGATGACACGCCCGAGACAGTAACAATTTCTGGGTTTGATATGGTCCGCCGGGAAATCGCCAAGATTGCATTGGAGCAATTGATCACGGACGGCCGTATCCATCCTGGGCGCATTGAAGAAGTCGTTGAGAAGGCTAAACATGAGATCGAGCAGCGGATTAAAGAAGAAGGGGAAGCCGCCGCTTTTGCGTTAGGAATTCATGGGATGCATCCGGAGCTTTTGAAATTGGTGGGACGTCTGCGTTTTCGAACCAGTTTCGGACAGAATGCCCTCAGTCACACCAAAGAGGTCGCGCATTTGATGGGACATATGTCCACCCAATTGAACCTGGATCCCAAGCCGGCCATTCGAGCCGGATTATTGCATGATATTGGGAAGGTGGTTAGTCAGGATATCGAAGCGGGAACCCATGCTATTGTGGGCGCCAATTTGGCCCGAAAATACGGAGAAGATGCAGTGGTGACTAATGCCATCGCCGCGCATCATGAAGAGGTGGAAAATAATACTATTTATGGTGTTTTGTTGTGCGCCGCGGATGCCATCAGCGCTTCTCGTCCCGGAGCGAGAGCGGAGACACTCGAGACGTACATTAAGCGGCTGGAAAGCCTGGAAAAGATCGCTAATTCCTTTAAGGGTGTTGGAAAGGCGTTTGCTTTACAGGCCGGACGAGAGGTTCGCATCCTGGTTGATCCGGATCAAATCAATGATGATGAATCACTGGTCATGGCCAGGGATATCCGTAAACGGATCGAAGAGGAAATGGAATATCCAGGACACATTAAGGTGATAGTCATAAGAGAAAAACGAGCCGTCGAATTTGCAAAATAAGTTGAGAGGAAGCGCCCAATCTTAGGTAACACGAATTAGGGCGCTCAAGGTTCATTATAATGAAGATCCTTTGCGTAGGGGATATTGTTGGGCGCGCAGGGCGAGATGCGGTTGAGGACCTTTTGGCCGAATTAAGGCGCATCCATCAACTCGATTTTGTGATTGCGAATGCTGAAAATTCCGCGGGTGGACGGGGAATCACTTCTAGAACTGCTAATCAACTGTTTGCTTCTGGCTGCGATGTCCTGACCTTAGGGGATCATGTCTGGGATAAGCGCGAGATAGATAATTATTTAGAGATCACCCCGCGTATCATACGTCCTGCCAATTTTCCTAATGGGGCCCCGGGCCGGGGTTGGGTTATCGCGGAAACACGGACGGGCCATAAAATCGGGATTTTAAATCTTTTAGGACGGACTTTTATGCGTTATAATGTCGAATGCCCTTTTCGTATGGCGCAGGCGTTAGTCGAACAGATCAAGAAAGAAACGCCCATCATCGTTGTGGATATGCATGCCGAGACCACGAGCGAGAAGATCGCTATGGGGTACTTCCTCGATGGGAAGGTTTCAGCGGTTGTGGGCACGCACACGCATATCCAGACCGCCGATGAAAAGGTCCTGCGCGGGGGAACGGCATACATCACGGACTTAGGGATGACCGGCCCTTATGATTCTGTGATCGGGCAGAATAAAGAAAAGATTATTGAACGTTTTTTGACGAGTTTACCCGTGCGGTTTGAAGTGGCGACCGATGATGTCTATCTGCACGGCGTTATCATAGAAATAGATGAGGCCTCTGGAAGGGCGAAGAGCATTCGGAGGATTCAACAATTTCTCGATTTTAACGGCTCCGAAGATAATCAGGCTCAGGAGGCGGTGAAAGAGGATCATTATCATTAACAAAGGAGGGACTTATGGTCGCATGGAATGGATTAGATCGTAGACGCTTCCCCCGAGTGCTTTATCCTTGTTTGATTGTGATGCGAAAATTGGACGAAGAGCCCGAGGTGCTGCTCACTCATACCGAAAATATCGGGATAGGCGGCATCTGTGTTGTTCTGAAGAAAACTTTAAAACTTTTTTCTAATGTAGAATTAGAATTGGATCTGCTGGATGCCGGAGAACATATCAAGTGCAAGGGCAAGGTTGTCTGGAATATCCGACGCAAAAATGATGTCAAGCAAAAGCCGCTTTTTTATGATACCGGCATAGAGTTTGTTACCATCAATGATAAAGAGCGCCAGCGGATCGAAGAGGTCGTGAGCCGGCTGGTTAAATTCCATTTGCAGAAATTCTAAATCCCTTCACCCAAAATCCCGACAATAAAAATGTCAGTTCGTCTTTTGATCCTCCCAAGCAGCAGCCCATCCGGAGGGAGGGATGGCTGCCAAATAATTAATGCCTCGGTGTATAGTCAATTCTGCCGACAGGGAAGCTTACCTTAAAATGATCCGGGTCCGATTTGCTCCTAGTCCCACAGGCTTTCTCCATATTGGAGGCGCGCGAACAGCCCTTTTCAACTGGATGTACGCCCGCTCTCAGGGAGGGAAATTCATCCTGCGCATCGAAGACACAGATCAGGAGCGGTCCAAGCCGGAGTATCTGGATGAGATATTACAGAGCATGGAATGGCTGGGGCTCAATTGGGATGAGTTTTACCGTCAGAGCGAACGATTCCCAATTTATAAAGAGTATGCCGAGAAATTGCTCCGGGAAGAAAAGGCTTATCGGGATGGGGAGGCCGTTATCCTTAAGATCCCCAGGCAGACGATTAAAATTTATGACTTGATTCGCGATGAGATTGAGTTTGATACGCAGACGATCAAGGATCAAGTGTTGATGAAATCCGACGGCTCGCCGACCTACAGCTTTGCTTGTGTGATAGATGATTCCTTGATGGAAGTTTCCCATGTGATCCGCGGCGAGGATCATATTTCCAACACCCCCAAACAGAGCATGATTTATCAGGCCTTAGGATTTAAGATCCCTAAGTTCGCACATTTGCCTTTGATTTTGGATCCGGAAGGCGGGCGGATGTCTAAGCGGGCCGGCGCGGTGGCGGTGAGTGAATACCGATCAAGCGGCTTTCTTCCCGAGGCGGTCATCAATTATTTAATGCTATTAGGCTGGGCGCCCGGTAATAACCAGGAGATGATCGGCCTTGAGGCCGCGGTCAAGAAATTTTCAATTAAAAAAATCAATAAAGCCGGGGCTGCTTTTTCATTAGAAAAATTAAAATGGTTAAACGCCCAATATATTAAACAGATGGATACGGAAGAGTTGATCGTGCGGTTGACGCCTCTATTAAAGGAAAAGGGATATCTGACCGAGCCCTACGATAACCAAAGGTTGAAAAGTATTGTAAATTTATACAAGGGCCGCAGCGCGACTTTGACAGAATTCTTGGATTGGACCGGGTATCTCTTTCTGGATACCTTGAGCGTTGACCAACAATTAAGAGATGAATTTCATCTTAGCGAAAAGAAGGAGATTTTTTCCGCCCTCTGTGACCGGCTGGGTAAAATTGAGGAATACAATAACCTGACGGCGGAACAGGTCTTCCGGGATTTGGTCGCTGAAAAAGGAGTCACCGCGGCGGATCTCGTTCATCCGGTTCGTGTGGCGTTGACCGGGAAACCGGTGGGGCCGGGGCTATTTGAGACGATGGCTGTTCTGGGCAAAGAGAAGACTATTCGAAGGTTAAAACAGGCCGCAGGGATTGAGTAGGAATTTTCCTTGATGAATGAGAAGGCGGGTGAAATTTCATGCCAAAAAATTTTAAGCAGACGGTAGTGATCATTTTCTGTATTTCTTGTTTATCGGGGTGTACGACATTGAGCGCCAAAACGGCTCAAGGCACCGATCATTTATCCAAGGGCGCAAAGAATTTTTGGACTAAGCTGAATGATCTGGATCACTGGATGCGGGATCATCTGTGGTAATGTCCGCTTAAGACCCTTCCAAAGACTTTAAATGAACCCCTGCACGAAGAATTTTTTAAGACAAGAAAAGGGAAAAAACACCTAAATTAATGTTAAGAGAAAGTCCCCAATAATAAATTTATTGCCCTGTCGTCTAACTGGTAGGACATGAGACTCTGGATCTCAGTATCTTGGTTCGATTCCAAGCGGGGCAGCCAATATTTTGGAATACGAACTTTCAGAGCCGTGTTTGTAATCTATTGAAATATCAGGAATTGGCCAGAAGGGTAAAATTCCCCGAGAGTTGGATTTATCGAAGGACAAGGCTGGGACAGGAAGCGATCCCGCACATCAAAATAGGCAAGTATGTGCGGTTTGATTGGGAAGCAGTCATGAGGTTCTTCAAAGACGATTTACTTTTAGATAAGTAGAATTACCCTGTTCTTCAGTATTTCCCCTTTGTTGTCGGATTATTGAATTCCAGACACAGCTCATAAATCAGATTAAAAAGTACAGGCATGACTATAACCTACGACCTTAACAAGATCAAATTTTCGACCGACGAGGTGACGTTTAAGCGCGCGGTTGATTCGTATGAGAACGGTAAAGTGACGGAAGTTAAAGAGGCATTTGGTGATTTTACGGCTGTTGTTCTTGGAACCCAGCCTTATCGCGTTTCTGTATCAGGCCGACGCTATAAAGATGTTCACTGCACATGCTATCTTGGTCAAAAAGGCACGCTTTGCAAGCATGCTGTGGCATTGGCTCTGTTTGCGGTTACGGATGGCCAGTCTCTGAGAGGTGAAGATAAAGAGCAGCGTCATCAAGCGGAATGCAGCGGTCGCCGGGATGCATTAAATAAGGAAGAATTAGACTCGGTTAAAAAATCCATCATGGAATCTATGAGATATATAAAGCCCTATACCGGACCGTCACGTACTTGGTTTGCGAATCAGGATTCATTGCGTGAAGGATGTGCCCGGTTGTCGGCCATTGTTTCTGATTTGCCAGTCAATAAACAGACAGCGGAAGTTCTAGTGAAGTTGCTTTTGCGGCTGGATAAAAAGTTGCAGGTCGGCGGTGTGGATGATTCCAGTGGCACTGTCGGCGGGTTCATGAACGAGGTTGTGCATATGCTCATAGAGTATACGCGGATCGATCCTGCCTGTATAGAAACTTTTGAGCTACTCGTTGGTCAACAGACCTGTTTTGGCTGGGAAGAACCGCTTGTCAGGATTCTTGATGAAAAAGACATGCAATAAGGACTGACCGATCTAATTCAAAGGACTAAAAATCGTTATGAGCTACGTCATGGTCGACATTGAAGCCGATGGTCCTATCCCGGGTGATTATTCGATGGTTTGCTTTGGAGCAATCGTTGTGGAGCCGTCCTTATCCAAGACGTTTTACGGGAAGTTGAAGCCGGTTTCGGAGAAGTGGGATCCGGAGGCATTGAAAGTTTCTGGATTTAGTCGTGAGGAAACATTGAAATTCGCTGATCCTAAAACGGTGATGGAGTCATTTGATAAATGGATTGCGGAGAGTTCAAAAGACCGACCGATTTTCATTTCCGATAACAACGGCTTTGACTGGCAGTTCATCAATTGGTACTTTCACCATTTTCTCGGCAAGAATCCCTTTGGCCACTCATCCATGAATCTGGGTTCTCTCTATAAGGGACTGGTGAAGGACACGTCCAAGAATTTCAAGCATCTGCGCAAAACCAAGCACACGCATAATCCGGTTGATGACGCCAAAGGTAACGCCGAGGCGTTTCTGGAATTGATTAAGATGCAGGATCTAAGAATTCAGTTGTAGAGGTTTTTAGTGTGGAAAGTGTACCAGGGGCTCGCATCTACCCGGGAAATTTTCATTGATTATTTTAGAGAAGACAGTTTTACCAGATGAAAAAATTTCCTTCCCAAAAGACAGAGCATAAAAGGCTAAGCGATGGTCGTCCATAAAAATACAGATACTGTTGCCGCGTTGTTGAAAACCCAATTCGGTTTTGACCGGTTTTTGCCGCTGCAGGAGCAGATTATCCGTCATGTGATATCGCGCCGGGATGCACTGGTCTTGATGCCGACCGGCGGCGGCAAGTCCCTGTGCTATCAGCTGCCGGCTCTTGTGTTTGACGGGATCACCCTGATCATTTCGCCGCTCATTTCCTTGATGAAGGATCAGGTCGATGGATTGAAGGCCAACGGGATTGCCGCGGAGTTGATCAACAGCAGTCTATCCGCCAAAGAGATATTTGACACTCAAGACCGGCTTAGGCGCGGGTGGATCAAGATTCTTTACCTCGCGCCGGAGCGTTTGGCCACCGAGGGATTTCGGGATTTCTTGAGCGGACTCAATGTCAGCTGCGTCGCGGTCGATGAGGCGCATTGCATTTCCCAATGGGGCCATGATTTCCGTCCGGAATATCTCAATCTTGAACGGCTGCGCGATGATTTTCCATCCGCGGTGGTTATTGCCCTGACCGCAACCGCGACCCCCGCGGTGCGCCGTGATATTATTGAACATCTGCGCCTGGACGATCCTCAAATTTTTATTTCCAGTTTCAATCGTCCTAATCTTAATTATGAAATACGGCCTAAACAGGATCATTTTAAGCAGCTCCTGACGTTTTTACACCGGCATAAGGATCAGGCCGGCATTATTTACTGTTTTTCCCGCAGCGACACGGAAAGCCTGGCCGCGGCTTTGTGCGCCGAAGGGTTTAAAGCCGAGGCCTATCACGCCGGGCTGGATGGGAGGCTGCGCAAAGAAGTCCAGGATCGGTTTATCCGGGATGAAACTCCCGTCATTACCGCCACCATTGCTTTCGGCATGGGCATCGATAAGCCGGATATTCGTTTGGTGGTGCATTATGATTTACCCAAGACGATTGAAGGGTATTATCAGGAAACCGGACGGGCCGGCCGGGACGGACTTCCCGCGGATTGCGTCCTTTTTTATTCCTACGGCGATAAATTTAAGCAGGAGTATTTCATAAAACAAATCGAAAGTCCCGATGAACGCCGTCGGGCCCAGGAGAAATTGAATAGGATGATCTCTTTTTGCGAGAGTTATCAGTGCCGCCGGAAATTTGTTTTGGGATATTTCGGCGAGAGCTTTGACCAAAATAACTGCGGCCATTGTGACCGCTGCCTGCAGCCAAAGGAAGAGTTCGACGCCACGGCTATGACCCGCCAAATCTTAGAATGCGTCGTGACTGTTAAGGAACGCTTCGGTGCGCAATATATCATTGATCTTTTGCGGGGGATTGATAATGAAAGGGCGAGAAATCTGCAGCACAATGCCTCGCTGGTATTCGGCTGCCGGCGTGAATGCAGTGCCGTTCAATTAAAGGAGGTCATTGGGTTACTGATCGAGAAGGGTTTATTGATCAGGGCCGCCGGCGAATATCCGACTCTGGGACTGACTGAAGCGGGGCGGAATTTCCTCCGCGGCCGGGACAAAATGACCCTGCCTAAGCTTCGGGCCTTTCCGGTAGATAAACCGGTTAAACGGCGCGGCACGGCAGGCGACGGCCTCGGCCATGAACAAGGCCTTTTTGAAGAATTAAGACGCCTGCGTAAACAATTGGCGGATGAGCGAGGGGTTCCGCCGTTTATTATTTTTGCCGACACCACACTTTATCAAATGGCTCGTGACTTACCGCAGGACCCCGAAAGTTTTATCCGCTTGAGCGGTGTGGGCCGTCAGAAGCTGGAGCAATTCGGCCCGGTATTCATGAATAAAATTACCGAATATCTTCAGAGGCATCCTCCGCTTGAGCAAAGGGGCAAACCTTTTGATCGACCGAAGAATATTCTGTCTGCCGCGGCAGTATCGACTTACGAAGAGACCAGGAAACTTGCCGAGGCCGGATTATCCATTGATGAGATGTCCAGGAGACGACGGTTGAAGGCCGGTACGGTCATCGCTCATCTGGAGAGATTGGCCGATGATGGTCAAGGGGTTGACCTCGAATATTTAAGACCCCCGGCGCCTGATTTAATGAAAATAAAATCGGCATTCGAACAATCGGGCGGCCTGGCCTTGAGTCCTGTTAAAGCGATTCTGGGTGAAGATTTCTCCTACGAAGAATTGCGGCTGGCGAGGATTTTTTTGAAAACGGAAGACAGTCATGAAACTGGTCTTGAGGGAGGGGATTTTGATGATTAAGCGGTTTTTTCGGTCATATCCAATTCCCGCCCGCGGCCGGTCATGGATTTCGAACGGGTTGACTTTTATCCTAACTTATGATATTTTAACCACATTCTTTTCTAATAAAATCTGCTGCCCCACCCCAAGGCAGTATTGTCTTAGACATGATCTTAATATGAGATATAGGTTTATAAGAAGAATATCTCTTTGTAAAGATCAGTTGAGAGAAAAAGTTGAGAACCCCCCGACAGAATAGACTTCTTTCCTCGTTTTGGATCATCATCATTTTGTTCCCTTCTTTTTGCCTGGCTCTAAATGAAAGATTGAATCCCACCTTAGAGCAGGGCATCGGCCTTTACAAACATGAGAATTATGATGAAGCTCTTGCTGTTTTAATGAAAGCCAGAGAGGAAGATCCCTCCTCCACGATTGCCGCTTATTACCTGGGACTCAATTATAAGCAGCTGCAGAATTATAAAATGGCTATTCCATCTTTGCGGGACGCGGTCACAAATCTGCCCAAGATCAAAGGGGCCCTTATTGAGTTGATTGACTGTCTTTACCATTATAATGAACTTAATGAGGTTCATAAATGGATTGAGGAGGCCGAACGAGAAGGGATTCGGCCGGCGCAAGTGGCATTTTTGAAAGGATTGGTCCTGGTGAAAGAGGAAAAATATTCTGAGGCCGTTGAATCTTTTGGAAAGGCCAAGGCGCTGGACCCATCGATGGAGCAGTCTGGCAACTATCAGATTGGTATAGCCCGGCTTAAGAGCAAGGAATACGGTGACGCTAAAAAGGCCTTTGAGGAAGTGATCGTTTTAGAGCCATCATCTAGTCTGGCCAAATATGCTGCGGAATATATGGAAGCGATCGCCCTGCGTAAGACGGCCCTTAAGCCTTGGCGTTTGAGCGTTCGCAGTTCCTGGGAGTATGATGATAATGTGGTTTTGAAGCCAGACAACGATACCGTCGCGGCAGATATTGCCAATGAGGCGGTTTGGCTCACAGCCTATGCCACATATGTAGAATACACCCGCCGCCCCAATGACTCCTTTGGCATCAAGGCCCAGCACCTCTTTTATTATGCCAAACAGAACGACCTGGGGTTTTATGATACGATGTCCAACACGGCAGTCATTCAGCCGAGCTTTTATTCTCAAAATAGTGTTTTGACCTTCCCGGTTACCTACACTCATACGATGGTTAATGAGCGGTCGTACCTTTCCACTCCAGCCATCAGCTCTGTCTACAATCAGATGTTCGGTGACAAATATATGGGGCAAGGTTATCTGAAATACAGCAACAAAAATTTTCTCTGGACACCCGGCACAGTGGACGAAGACCGGGACTCCAACGGTTTGGGCGCCGGAGTTGGAGGGTATGCCTTTTTTGCCCAGCGGAAAGGGTTTTTGAATCTCCGCTACGGTTTTGACCGGGAATGGACAGAAGGAATCAACTGGGAATATCTCGGCAGCCGCGTCAATGCCACAGCGCTGATCCCTTATGGGGAAAAGCTCAAATTAACATTGACCGGGGGTGTCTTTTTCCAGGACTTTGTGAATACCCATACAGTATTTGGGGTGAAACGAGAAGACAATGTT
>CAYJUK010000062.1:0-6305 GCA_964373335.1 uncultured Planctomycetales bacterium
TGGCGCGCGAAGCGCGCCATCAGTTCTGTTCAAAAAAGGTTCGGATTTCGTCAAATAATCGCATGACTTTGCATTAGCAAAGGAAGACTTTGTGCCCGCAAAAAATATCGCAATCCCTGCCTTACAGGCCCAAGCCGTGCTATTCCGCAAGGAGATCTTACAAATCCTGAATTCTGCTGGTTCTGGTCATCCCGGGGGTTCATTATCCGCCGTTGAGATCCTGATTACGCTGTATGCCTATCAAATGAGGCATCGTCCGGAAGATCCCCAATGGGAGGATCGTGATCGACTGATTATTTCAAAAGGACACTGTACCCCGGTGGCCTTTGTCACCCTGGCCAATTTTGGTTATTTTCCTAAAGAAGAGCTGAAGACATACCGTAAATTAGGAAGCCGACTGCAAGGACATGTTCATTTCAAGTGCCCGGGGATCGAATTCAATACCGGTTCTTTAGGGCATGGATTATCCGTCTCCAACGGGATTGCCTTAGGGGCCAAGATGTTAAAGAGGGACCTGAAAGTTTACTGTCTTCTTGGTGATGGGGAGATGCAGGAAGGCTCCATCTGGGAAGCCGCCATGACGGCCGCTCATTACAAATTAGATAATGTCTGCGGGATCATCGATTATAACAAGGTTCAAGAGAATGGGCCCGTCAACGAGATTAAAAATCTGGAACCCTTAGCCCAACGTTTGAGGAGTTTTGGCTGGCACGTCATCGAGGTTGATGGCCATAGTTTCCCGGAATTAATGAAGGCCTTTGACCGTTTTGGATCTGCGCCGGGACAGCCGACGATGATCGTGGCCCACACGATCAAGGGTAAGGGAGTGAGTTTTATGGAGGGTCAGGCTAAATGGCACGGCAAGGCCCCTGCCAATGATCAACTCGAGCAGGCCTTGGCACAGTTAAATCGAGAAAAGATTTAGAGGTAGAGGGAATATGTTCGATATGGTCCCGACGCGAGATGGATTTGGCCAGGAGATTGTGGCCTTAGGCAAGATGAATCCTAAGATTGTGGTCCTTTCCGGCGATCTTGAGGATGCCACGCGGGCAGACTTTTTTAAAAAAGAATGCCCGGATCGATTCTTCAATTTAGGGATCGCGGAACAAGATGTGGTCGGGACAGCCGCGGGACTCACCTTCCTTGGATTTATCCCTTTTGCCTGTTCCTTTGCCGTGTTTATGACGAATCGCGCTTATGATATGCTGCGTTTGGATGTCTGTTACAATAATCGCAATGTCAAGGTGGTCTGTTCCCACGCGGGATTAAACGTCGGGGAGGATGGGGCATCGGCCCAGTGTCTGGAAGATTTAGCGATCATGAGGGTCTTGCCGAATATGAGGGTGATATGTCCGGTTGACGTTCTCGAGGCTCGCAAGGCCACTCAAGCCATTGCCAGGGTCGAGGGGCCGTTTTATATGCGCACCTCACGGGCTCCTTTCCCGGTGCTGACCAAAGAGTCCGATCCTTTTGAGATTGGCCAGGCTGTCTGTCTTCGGGAAGGGAAAGACGTGACCCTCATCGGGTGTGGTCTGATGGTTTATGAATCCCTGCAAGCGGCAGAGATTTTAAAGAAGGAAGGGATCGAGGCTAAGGTTATCAATATGCATACGATCAAACCCATTGATGAACAGGCGATTGTACGATCGGCTCAACAGACCGGCTGCCTTGTGACTGCTGAAGAACATCAGGTGTATGGAGGGTTGGGGTCGGCAGTCGCGGAGGTGTTAGCGAAACATCATCCTGCCGCGCTCGAGATGGTGGCTGTCCAAGATTCCTTTGGAGAGACCGGATCTCCTCAGGAACTTTTAAAAAAATATCATCTCAAGGAAGTGGATATCGCGCAGGCGGCGCGAAAGGCTATTCAAAGAAAAAAGGCCGTAAAAAGAATATCATTTTAATTTGAGAGGGAGGGCTAAGATGCCAAAGACGAGATTGCACCAACTGGCTGAGCTCGGCCAGAGTGTTTGGCTGGACTCTATTGACCGGTCTTTATTAGACAGCGGGAAGCTCAAACAACTGATCGATCAGGGACTGAAGGGCATGACTTCTAATCCTACCATTTTCCATAAGGCGATTAGTTCCCGTCCGGATTATGATGAAAGAATCGTTCGTTTGTATGAAGCAGGAAAATCGACCTTTGAGATCTATGATGACTTGACAATTTGGGACATCCAAGAAGCCTGTGATCATTTTCAACCGGTCTATGAGTCCACCGGCCGACTGGACGGTTATGTCAGCTTGGAGATTAATCCCTTATTAGCCCATGATACAAAGGCCTCGATTGAGGAGGGGAAGAGACTTTTTAAAAAAGTCAGCCGCCCGAATTGCATGATCAAGGTCCCGGCCACCGGGGCGGGTTTTCCGGTGATTGAGGCTTTATTAGCCGAGGAAATTAATGTCAACGTTACGCTTATTTTTTCCCTGGAACAGTATGTTCGAACGGCCGAGGCTTATCTGCGAGGGTTAAATCAACTTGCTCATCAGAATCGAGAATTAAAGAATGTCCGTTCGGTGGCCAGTGTTTTTGTTAGCCGCATCGACACCTTGATCGATAAAAAATTAGAAGATTTTGCGGCAAATGAAAGGGATCCCCAGAAGAAAGAAAAACTGAATTCCCTACAAGGAAAGGCGGCCGCGGCTAATTCGAGGTTAATTTTTGAAAAGTTCCAGGAGTTCTTTTAAGATAAAACCTTTCACTCCTTGAGTTAGAAAGGCGCCTTAGTCCAGCGTGTCTTGTGGGGATCCACCTCGACTAAGAATCCCAATTACAGCGATATCAAGTATGTCACTGAGCTGATCGCGGATCCAACGGTCAATACTATGCCGGAGAATACCCTGTCAGCCTTCCTGAATCATGGGGTTGTCAGAACAGCTTTTGAGGATTCTCCGGTGCAGGCCAAGAAAATCCTGGCGGCATTGAAAGACGAATGGGGAATTGATATTCATCAGGTGTGCCGGCAATTATTAGAGGAAGGCGTGGCCGCCTTTTCTAAATCCTTTGAAGAGTTGATTAAGTCCATTGAGATGAAGGTTCAGCATCTCTGTCCGCATTAAAATCTATCATTGGGTTGATGAATGAATCCCTTATCTGAATCCCCCCAACTCACTCTTCGTTATCATCAGAGTCATCCTGACTGGCTTTTAACTCCTCAAAATGAACCGCGCGGTTATATTCAACCAAAACAATTAAAAGAACTGTGGTTTCATACCGGGACGATCTGTAATCTGAGCTGTCACTTTTGTCTGGAGGGATCGAAACCGGGGGATGATCGTCTTAATAAGGTGACGCTTAAGGATATAATCCCTTTTGTCAAGGAGGCCATTGATCTGGGAGTGGAGAAATTCTGCTTTACCGGAGGTGAACCTTTTGTGATCCCCGAGATGATTGACATCCTGAGCTTTGTCCTCAACGACCGTCCCAGTTTGGTTTTAACCAACGGAACTCACCCCTTAAAGCGGCGCTGGAAGGATTTACTGAGTTTAAAGGATAAGCCGCATCCCTTAAATCTCCGCGTCAGTCTTGATTATCCTGATCCGGTAAGACATGATCTCGCCAGAGGATCGGGGAATTTTGCCTTAGCCTTGGAAAGCCTGGCGGAGTTGCATAAAATGGGATTTCCCGTTTCCGTGGCCCGCCAAAAAGAGAAGAATGAAAATACCCGGGAAGTCGATCGGGCATATCGGCCCTTTTTTAGAAAGATGAATCTGCCCGACGATCTTAAGATGATCAGCTTCCCTGACTTTCTCCCGCCGGGATCGCTCGCCTCGGTGCCCCATATTACGGAAGATTGTATGACAACCTACCATACCCAGGACACCCGAGATAAATTTATGTGTACCTACAGCAAGATGGTGGTTAAAAGAAATGGCCAGATGAGGGTGTATGCCTGTACTCTCGTTGATGATGATGAAGATTATGATCTGGGGGGGACGTTAAAAGAGAGCATGTCTGTCAGGATCATGCTCAAACACCATCGCTGCTATTCCTGCTTTGCCTGCGGGGCATCGTGCAGTGAGTCTTAAATCAATTTTTATCCTTGAGGAAATTTATCATTTCCTAAGGGTATTAAAAAAATAAGAATAAGTCATTGCGTACGATGAGAATAAAAAGGGAGATATGGATCGCTCCAGATTTAGAACATCTGATTGAGCATCTGTATCAAAAGTGGGTCATTTGGGGACGAAAGATTCTTTCAGAAAAGCATATTTTTACCTGTGCTTTTTCCGGAGGGAAGAGTCCTCAGCCATTTTTCCAGAGATTAGCTGCCTTTTCGGAGACCGACTTTTGGGCCAGAACGCATATCTTCCAGGTTGATGAACGTTTCGTTCCTTTTGATCATCCGGAAAGTAACGGCCGAGTCATTTATGAGACCCTGTTAAAGCCGGTCAAACTGCCGCGGACTAACATTCATCTGATCCCGACTCATGCTGACTCAGTTGAGAAAGCGGCAGCGAAATACGAACAGGAATTGAAATCTTTTTTTCCCGCGGGAGAGGGGCCGGTCCCAGCGTTTGATTTTATCCTCTTAGGGATAGGGGAGGATGGGCATACGGCTTCACTTTTTCCTTCTTCCCTACAATTAAAAGAGAAGGATCAGCTCGTTGTCGCGGTCTCTTGCCCCAGCACCCCTCCCAGTCGAATTTCCTTGTCTTTGTCTATCCTCAATCAGGCCCGGGAGGTCTGCTTTTTGGTTCATGGTCAAGCCAAGGCCAATATCCTTAAGGTTATTTTAGAAGAAGAAAGATCCCTCCCGGCCAGTCTGGTTGCCCCTGCTTCTGGACAGCTTTCCTTTTTTTGCGATCAAGAAGCGGCTTCTCAATTAACTTCCCAAAAAATTATCTATCCCGGTTCCTCAGTTTGAATTGAGTTCAATATGAGATTCTCTTGGCTGAAGTGGAACCTTAAGTTTCAGATACTATAGGGGGGTATAGTATAAAAGATTTTTTTGCAACCTTGACATGCGATCCAGGGGTATGGTATATTTGCTGCGGGTGAGAGCCATGAGAAAAGTACGAATGCAGCCTATGTCGCATAAGGAACAAGGGCTGGCCTTAAGAAGAATTGAGGGCCAGATTCGCGGTATTCAAAAGATGATCTTGGACAATCGCTATTGTGTGGATATCTTAACGCAGTTGAATTCGGCCGTCGGGGCCTTGGTAAGGGTTCAGGATCATATTTTTCATAAATATCTTAAAGGCTGCGTGGCCAGAGCCCTGAAAGGAAAGTCGGCCACCCTGAAAAATCAAAAGATAAACGAGGTCATTGACCTCATGAAACGATTTAGAAAGAATATTTAAAGTGGGAAATAGAATTCCAAACCCGAACTCCAGATTAGAAAACATTCCTCCCCTTAAAAGAGTGATGAGTAAAGTTTTTCAACCCGGAGGTGAGGCGCTGCTTATCTTAAAAGATTTTTTATTCCGGAGTTGGGGTCGAAAGTTATCGATAACAGCCTTAATTGCTTCTCTCATAGTGTCTCCGATCATTTGTTGTTGTTTTCTCACCGAGTCCCTGGCCTTATCTTCTCAGCCTTCCTGTCATCAATCCACTCCTTCTCAGGATCATGCCACACGGAAAGAGGGGGACACTTCCGATCAATCCCATTGTGATTGTCCCCTATTCATGAGTGACCTAGCCAGCCAATTACGATGGCAGGAATCAATGATGATCGCTCAATCCCTCCTTAAGACTTTTCTAGCGGAGGCGGCAAATCCTATGCCCTTCATCGCTACAAACCCTCTGGTTAAACTTAAAAAATCGGGTGGTTCCTCTCCTTATTTTCATCCCATTTCCTTAAGAAATCCTGTCCTCCGTATTTAAAGAAATCAATCTTTAGCTTCTTGTAGCCTCATTTGTGAATTATAATTAATTAAAATTGTTTAGATAAACCCTAAAATGAGGAATCAACCTCATTTCGGAAAGGAAAGAAGTTAAGATGATTAATAGAATTGGACTCATCATTCTCTTTTCCTTGAATATCTTAGTGATATTTTTGGTCGAAGGGTACGGAATTGAACAGAAAGGTCAGGAGACTTTAAAAATTTTAATTCAAGAGGCCTTGCAGAATAACCCCGAGATCAGATCCGCTCAAGAACGTTTAAAGGCGGCTCGTTTTCGTATCCCGCAAGCCTCTGCCTTACCCAATCCTACGGTGGGTTATGCGATTATGGGGCCGGATATTGAAACTCGATTGGGGCCTCAAGAAGAAATCTACGAATTTGAGCAAATGATCCCTTTCCCTGGGAAGTTGATGAAGAACCGTAAGGTTGTCCAGGCCGAGACAGCGGCGGTGGAGGCCAGA
>CAYJUK010000062.1:6315-11520 GCA_964373335.1 uncultured Planctomycetales bacterium
GTTGAGCGGGACGTTATTTATAGAGTCTCGGAGGCTTATTTCGATCTTTGGACCTTCGAGAAGAGTCTTAAGCTCACAGAAGAAATCCAGCAATTGTTAATGAAAAATGAAGAGATCTCCCAGGCTCGTTACGCGAGCGGACAAGGGACACAAAGAGAGGTTGCCAGGGCTCAGTCCGCGGTTTCCGAGGTCGTTCAACAACTTTTCGTTTGGCATCAAAAAAAGGAAGCTAAGCAGGCTTATCTCATTTCTCTCTTGAATAGAGACAATACGATGTCCTTGAGTGAGATGACTGACTTCGGATTACCTGATTTATTAATATCCAGGGAAGACCTGATCGCTCAGGCCAGATTAACCAATCCGGATCTTCGCGAGGCCCTGGCGATGAAGAAGAAGGATGAACAGGCGTTGTCTCTGGCCAAGTTAGAAAATATCCCGGACGTTTCCGTTGGATTTCAATATTCACGCATTGGGGCCATGGGGAATAACGATCCTGATGATGGCCGGGATGCCTGGATGATCCCTTTAAAAGTGACTCTCCCTATCTGGCAGAATCGAATCGGATCAGCTATTTCCGAGTCCAGAAGCAATCTCAACGCCAGTGAGGCTTCCTTGGATAAGGCCAATAATCTCATTGAATATGAGATCAGGAACGCCTACTCTCTTTTCATGTCCCAGAGAAAGACGGCGGAACTTTATCAAAATGCCATTCTTCCCCAGACGGAGCTGGCCTTTCGGTCAGATCAGGCGGGATATGAGGCTGGCACAACCGATATCTTTAATCTCATTGAGAGTGAGGGGGAATTTCTCAACGCGCAGATGAAATATTATGAGGCCTTAGCCGATACCCTCAAGAATTTTGTTTATCTTGAAAAGATTGTAGGTAAAAGTTTACAAGATCAAGGAGGAGAGTATGACACTCCCTAAAAGAAGAATATTTATTCTGATGATCGGGGTGATCCTCATTTTCGGAGGTTTCCTTTTTATCAAGAACAGAAATCAACAGTCTTCTAGAGAAGACAAAAGTCTTTTTTACTGCCCGATGCATCCGCAGATCACTGCGGATAAACCCGGGGACTGTCCGATTTGTTATATGAAATTAGTGAAGAAAGAAGATTCACCCGTGCCATCCCGGAGCCGGCGCGCCGAGAAGAAGATTCTCTATTGGACTGATCCCATGATTCCGGGGTACAAATCAGATCAACCGGGAAAATCTCCCATGGGGATGGATCTCATCCCGGTTTATGAAGAAGAATCAGGGATGAAGTCAATGGCGGAATCACCGGCTGGTTATACCCCGATTGTCTTAACCCAGCAGAAACAGCAGTTGATCGGCTTGAAATCGACCCGTGTTCAGAAGAAAAAATTAATCAAGACCATCCGCGCGGTTGGAATGATCGCCCATGATCCAGAATTATTCCAATCTCAGTCTGAATACATCCAGGCCCTTGAATCTTATGAACGAGCCAGGCAAAGCGATATCCCGGAGATAGTCGATCAAGCCCAACGGCTCGTTAAAGCCACAACGATACGATTAACCCATTTGGGTCTGAGTGATGAACTGATCGCCGAAATTGCCCGGCAAAAGCAGGCAGAACATAACTTATTATTCATTCATCCCGGGGATCCGGTCTGGCTGTATGCCCAAATCTATGAATACGAGCTTCCTCTCGTCAAGATTGGTCAAGATGTGAGTGCCGAGGTCCCGGCGTTTCCCGGGAAAAAGTTTCTGGGAAAGATCCGAGCCATCGATCGGATGGTCGAGGCGATGACGCGCACCATCCGAGTCCGGGCCCAATTAGAAGACCCGGAAGGTTTGCTAAAGCCGGATATGTTTGTCAATGTCTCTATTGCTGCCGATATTGGGGAGGCCCTTGCTGTTCCTATTGAGGCTGTATTGAATACGGGAACGAATCAGATTATTTTTATTGCTCATGGAGATGGAATATTAGAACCACGTAAGATTGTTGTGGGAATGAAGACGGAATCTGATTATCAGGTTCTGGAAGGGATTGAAGAAGGAGAGATGGCGGTGACAAGTGGAAATTTTCTGATTGATTCGGAAAGCCGTCTGAAAGCGGCCCTCGAAGGTTTTACCCAACCGCCTCAAGATTCCGCCAGCCCATCCCAACAACCATCTCCGACTTATCAGGGAGGGTCTGGCCATGTCCATTGATATTCATACTCAAGGTCATCGACCGGAGGGCATTGTTGAGCGAATTATAGAATATTCCGCGAAAAATAAATTTGTGGTTTTGATATTCGTAATCGCGGCGATGATCGCGGCGGTTTGGTCCCTGCGTCATATCCCTCTGGATGCCATCCCGGATCTTTCCGATACCCAGGTGATTATTTATTCCCGCTGGGACCGCAGTCCCGATATCATCGAAGATCAAGTCACCTATCCCATTGTCACCGCCCTTTTAGGCGCTCCTCAAGTCAAGGCCATCCGCGGTTTTTCTGATTTCGGATTTTCTTACGTTTATGTGATCTTCAAGGATGGAACCGACATTTATTGGGCGCGAAGCCGTACGCTGGAATATCTCAACAAGATTCTCCCTCGTCTCCCAGAGGGAGTGAAGACGGAATTAGGCCCGGATGCCACTGGCGTTGGCTGGGTGTTTCAATATGCCCTGGTGGATACCACCGGACAGCATGACCTTGCGGAATTGAGAAGTTTTCAGGACTGGTATCTGCGCTATCACCTGCAGAGTGTCACGGGCGTCGCGGAGGTGGCTTCTATCGGAGGATTTAGCAAACAGTATCAAGTGACCGTTGATCCTAATCGTTTGTTGGCTTACAAGATATCTCTTCCCACGGTGATCGAAGCCATTCGCAAAGGAAATCAGGAAGTCGGGGGGAGGCTCTTAGAGTTCTCGGGTGCGGAATATATGGTCCGCGGCCGAGGTTATATCAAATCTATTCCTGACCTGGAAAAGATTGTGATTCAGACCGATGAAAACGGAACTCCGATTTTGCTCAAACATCTGGCGAATGTCTCCCTGGGCCCGGATATCCGCAGAGGATTATCGGATCTCAACGGTCAAGGGGATGTGGTCGCCGGCACCGTCATCATGCGGTTTGGCGAAAATGCCCTGAATGTGATTAATCGGGTTAAACAAAAGCTAAAGGATATCGAGGGATCATTGCCCCCGGGAGTGAAGATCGAGATCGTTTATGACCGGTCAGAATTGATCCTTCGCGCCATTGAAACCTTAAAGCATCAACTGGTCGAAGAGATGATCATTGTGAGTCTGGTGATCATTCTTTTCTTGTGGCATTTCCCCTCGGCCTTTGTTCCCATCACCACGATCCCTATTGCCGTGTTACTATCCTTTATCCCCATGTATGGGATGAAACTGTCATCCAATATCATGTCCCTGGCAGGGATCGCCATCTCGATCGGAGTCCTTGTCGATGGCGCTATTATAGAAGTCGAGAATGCATATAAGAGGTTAGAACAATGGAAGACCTCTGGAGGCAGAGGCGATTATCATGATGTCCTATTGAGATCTTTAAAAGAGGTTGGGCCTTCTGTCTTTTTTTCTCTCCTGGTTATAGCCATTGCCTTTCTGCCAATTTTTACTTTAGTGGATCAAGAAGGAAGACTTTTTAAGCCTTTGGCCTGGTCGAAGAATCTGGCCATGGCGATTGCGGCTGTTCTGGCCATTACTCTGAATCCCGCCATGCGGATGTTATTCACTCGCGTTAAACCTTTCCAATGGAAATGGCCCTGGGTGTCACGATTGGCAACGGGTCTCCTGGTAGGGACCTATTATCCGGAAGAGCGGCATCCGATCAGCCGCAGGTTGTACCGAGTTTATGAGCCGGTCTGCCGATTTGTTCTTAAGCATGTGAAAACCACGATTGTTGTCGCGGTGATTTTAGTATTATCAACGATTCCCGTTTATATGCAATTAGGTTCCGAATTCATGCCCCCGCTCTGGGAGGGAAGCCTGCTTTATATGCCTACGACACTTCCGGGTATTTCTGTTACTGAGGCTCAGAGATTGATGCAGACTCAGGATCGGATTTTAAAAAGTTTCCCTGAAGTTGACAAAGTCTTCGGCAAGGCGGGCCGCATCGAAAGTTCAACGGATCCGGCGCCATTTTCCATGATGGAGACAGTTGTCCTTCTGAAACCCGAGAGTGAATGGAGGAAGATGAATCGCTGGTACTCCGGGATGCCGGAATTTCTACAAAAACCTTTTCGATCTTTTTGGCCAGATCATATGAATCCTGAGGATTTGATCAATGAGATGGATCAGGCCCTCAAGATCCCCGGGGCAACCAACGCCTGGACTATGCCCATTAAGAATCGGATCGATATGTTAACGACGGGGGTGCGGACCCCCATTGGCATAAAAGTTTTAGGATCGGATCTGAAAAAGATCGAGGAGATAGGAATTCATATTGAGAAGATCATTAAGGATATCCGCGGGGCTCGCAGCGTTTACGCCGAACGCGTTGCCGGAGGATATTTCCTGGACTTTGATCTCAATCGAGATGAGCTGGCCCGTTATGGACTCTCGATAGAAGATGCCCAATCCACCATTATGACCGCCATCGGAGGCGAAGAGGTAACGACCACCATTGAAGGGCGGGAACGCTATAGTGTCAATGTGCGATACCCCCGAGACTTTCGTGATGATATTGAAAATCTCAAGAGGGTCCTGGTCTCCACCCATTCGGGGCAGCAGATCCCTCTGGCTCAGATCGCCAATATTGTTTTAAGAACCGGTCCGGCCATGATCCGTAACGAAAATGGAATGTTAGCTGGCTATGTTTATGTTGATATTACCGGAAGGGATATTGGGGGTTTTGTGACCGAGGCGAAAAAGATCGTCAATCAAAAGATCAAGCTTCCTCAAGGTTATGCCTTAATCTGGAGCGGCCAATACGAAAATATGATTCGTGTTAAAGAGAGATTAAAAATTGTGATCCCATTGACATTGTTTTTGATTTGCTTTCTTCTTTATTTGAACACAAAATCTATGGTCAAAACCGGGATTGTCTTGCTGGCGGTTCCGTTTTCCTTGATCGGGGCTGTTTGGCTATTATATTTTTTAGATTATGATATCTCGATCGCGGTCTGGGTAGGGATGATTGCCTTAATGGGGTTGGATGCCGAGACCGGGGTCTTCATGCTGCTCTTTCTGGATTTGGCCTATCATGAGGCTGTTGACAAGGGACGGATGCGCACGA
>CAYJUK010000063.1:0-1114 GCA_964373335.1 uncultured Planctomycetales bacterium
TTTCCCCTTATTCTTATATTCTTATTTATCAGCCCATCAAATACGAATGACCGAATATTATCAAAGTACTGAATCAGAAAGACTCCAATTTTGATTCTCAAAACTTCACTTTCTTAGAAAATGATGATCGAAAAAGATTACTTTCGGTATGATTAACTTCTGGAAATAAGATCAATCGCGGCCTGTAATCCTAACAAGTAGCTATGAAAACCAAAGCCACTGATGATTCCTTGGCAAACAGGAGCGATTAAAGATGAGTGGCGGAAATCTTCTCGGGAAAAGATATTGGATAAATGGACTTCAATTGAAGGAATTTTCACTGCCAAAATGGCATCTCTAATTGCCACACTGGTATGGGAATATGCAGCAGGGTTGATGACTAAAGCAGAAAAATCCTCTCCTTGAGACTTTCCTATTTCATCGATAATATCCCCTTCATGATTCAATTGAACAATTTTTAAAGCCACCTCATTTTTCTTAGCCAAATCGATTAATAGTGCGTTTATTTCCTCCAGTGTCTTTTCCCCATAAATTTCCTTTTCCCTTTGCCCCAGGAAGTTCAGGTTAGGTCCATGGATAATAAGTATTTTCTTTTTAATCATGAAAGGTTCTCATCAACAATCATAATCGGGATACCATTCAAGATTGAAAAAACTCGATTACATTGAATACATTTAAGATGATTTCCCTCTTCTTGAAGACGCACTTCCCCATGGCAGGCTGGACAGGCAAGGATCTCAAGCAAGTCTTTGTCAATCACGCTTTCGCCCTTTCTGTGACAATTCAATATATCTCATCTGGAGTTCATAAATAGCTGAATTCAAAACTTGAGTTTCCTGCTCCGACAGATTTCCTTGTGTCTTTTCTCGCAATATTCCAAGGAGTTCAATGATCATCTGCGCTTGGGGAAGATTCTTTTCCGATTTATCTGATATAGGATTAGGGACCTCACCCAAAAATATCATGGCTTGATATCCTAGACTTGTTACATGATTAATAAAATGCTCGTTTGTCTTTGCTTGAGTAGCAGCAGAAGGAATACCAGTACTTGATGAGGCACCCGAAGATCTTTCTTTGCCTACAGGACTTGATTGCTGAACGGTTTGCCTATCCT
>CAYJUK010000063.1:1124-7197 GCA_964373335.1 uncultured Planctomycetales bacterium
GCCTATCCTTCTCAACTGATTCCTTCCATGATTCATCAATGTATTTTTCCTCTTCCATAGCTTACCTCATCTATGTTGAATAAAAACGTGAGAACTAGAATAACATCCTGGGGGAAAATTGTCAATTTCAAGACACTCCCCCCAAGGATTCCAAAATAAAAAAATCTCCTCTATCTGATATCCCCATTCGAAGAAAATCAACCCTCTCTTGAAAGATAAAGATAAACCTAGGGAAGGGGCTTCTGACTTAAGGGTTACCCTAAAAAAAGAGCTTTTTTTTATTAACTCCTATAATTCTTTTTCCCTAAAAGCAATCGTAATGTTAAATGTTAATTCGGGATAACCCAATTCCTTAGGAAAGGCCGGGAATGGGCTTGACGACCGCACACTTCCGAGACCTAAATTTTCCAAATATTCATTAGCAGTCGTTTTCTCTCTTATGAGTTTAATGGCCTGTAATTCACCATTAGCAGTAACCACAAAAGTAATATAGACTTCCCCGATATCATTAGAAGCATAATTAGCCTTAACCATGTCCCTAATACGATTTCTAATAGCATTGGAATAGGTAAGATAAATGGGATTTTTAATTCTTTCAGACTTAAAGTCTGAAACCGCTATATATCTTTTTTCTTCAATGGCCTTGAGTTTAATAGATTGTTTTTTGGACAATTTCATATCATGGGAAAATTTTGAAAAATCTTTCATAAACGTTTCAGTATGTACATCACTTTTTTCTAGTAATATTTTCGGTTTCGGGGGCATTTTTTGATTACTTGCACTGAATCTCTTATTATTCCGTTTATTAGACTGTCTGTCTGCCTCTACTTGAATGGGAAAATAAACAAATGCTGTCTCTTTCATAACACTTTTTAAAAATGGTTTACGAAAATAAGAAAATTGAATAAAGAATGTCCCGTGTATCAATACAGAGACCACTAAGGCAATAGTAAACTTTCCGTCTTCTGGATCAAGCCAAATCCACTGAGCAATCATAAATTCAAACGTTGTGTTTTAAAGCGACATAACTCTTTAATGAAATAAATTACAAATCGGATCGTATCCTTGAAGGGGTTAATCTTACTATTTTCATCTTCATAAATAGTTTTGATGGGAACGGAATAAATGGGGAAACCATTTTGGGTAGCCTTCATAATCACTTCTGTTTCAATTTCAAAATCGGAGCATGTTAAATGAATCTGCTTGAGGATTTCACAACTTAAATAACGGTATCCACATTGAGTATCAGGTATTTCTTGACCACAAGTTAAGGAGATTAAACCGGACATCAACCGATTGGTCCAATAACGGATGCCTGGCATATTCTTAGGATTCTCCATCCGAGTCCCAATGACAATGCTAATAGGGACTTGTTCAGCCTTTTTTAAAAAATACACCAGATCAGCAACATCATGTTGACCATCACCATCCATAGCAATAATACCATCGTAGTTCTTTTGCAAAAAATACTCAAAACCTTTTTGGAGAGATTTACCTTTCCCCATCTTTGTATCGTTTCGAATAACAAAGGCACCCTGTTTTGAGGAAATAGAACCCGAATGATCTCCGGATCCATCATCCACAACGAGGACATCAAGATTCTTTGCTTTAATCTTTTGTACCAAAAGGCCAATAGACCTAGCTTCATTATGAACCGGTATCACAATACCAATCTTCACGGACAGGAACCCTTTTATTGATTCACCCAAAATGTCCTGAACATTAACCACTGAGATGGAAATTTACGAACCTGATCTTCAATAATACGGATATACTTACCCATAATGGTAATCAGATCCTCATGACTGATTCCTTCATGATTTCTTTCTGGAGGGAATATAGGGTCTAAAAATGAAAAGGTAAAATGATCATTTTGATCACGGATTAAAAATGCAGGGATAATAGGGGCTCCTGTTTTCGCTGAAAAAAGGGCGGGTCCTTTAGGAATCAGCATCTTTCGTCCTAGAAAATCCATAACTTCACCATTGACAGTGAAAGACCGATCACCTAACATGCACAAAAATTTATTCTGCTTAAGAGATTCAATACATCTTTTAACGCTGATATTAGAAGGGATCACTTTGACGCCTTTACTCTCTCTTTGTTGATTAAATAAATCATTGACGGGTCTCTCCTTATGAGGCAAGGCCAGGGCCTCAACAGGATAATCCAATACACTGACAACAACTCCTCCTAACTCCCAATTGCCAATATGAGCAGAGAGAATAATTCCTCCCTTCCCCTTTTCTAAAACAGAGTTCAGGATTTCGACATTTTTAATTGTAATTTTTCTATTAACATATTCCTTATCAACATTCTGAGCTATACGGAAGAATTCAATCAAATATTTTCCAAAATTTCGAAAGACCTCTTTAGCGTATTTTGTTAGGATGCGATCATCATCAGATTGTAGCAAAATTTTTAGATTTTCCTTCACTGCTCGGCGGTCTCGGAAGGAAAAATAGTATTGTATATCGGATAAATACCCGGCAAAACAATAGGATATTTTCAAGGGAAGTCGATTAACTGAAAATTGACCAAATTTATATAAAAAGAACTTGAACATGGTTTAAACAAACACAGGGGATGATTGATGCTCAAGGATCAGCTTAGCAATATCCTTGGCCGCATTAGGCTTTGCATGTCGTAAGGCGGCATGACTCATTGCCCTTAATTTATCGGGATTCCTCAATAAATCTTCCAATTGAGTTCCAATATCCGCCTCCATATTCAATTGAACTGCAATGCCATTATTCTTTAAGAAATCAGCATTGCGCATTTCTTGTCCTGGGATTGGATTGATCAGCATCATGGGAAGTCCTTTCACCAAGGATTCTGCTGTAGTCATGCCTCCTGGCTTTGTTACAATTAAGTTAGCCATTTCCATTAATTCATATACGTTTTTAACATACTGATAAACCAAAATTCTCTTTTGTGTGTTCATTGTTTTATCTTTTAACCATTTAATTAGTTTCTTATTTGTCCCGGCGATAACAATGATCTGGAAATCCGTGCTGAGCTTTAAGAAGGATTGAACAATCCTTTTTATTGGTCCCAGTCCTTGTCCACCTCCCATGATGAGGATGGTCGGAATCTTAAGGTTAAGACCAAACTCATCAAATAATTGCTCTTTATTCAATCGTTGTGCAAATTTAGAGCGCACAGGAATTCCAAAAACTCTAATGGCCCCGGGATTAACGCCTTCGCTGATCAGATGATCCCTGGCCTCTTCGCAGGGCACAACATAATAATCCACGCCCTCATTGATCCAATAAGCATGAGGTAAAAAATCCGTTAAAACTCCTATCAAGGTGAGATTCAAATTATGCGTTCTTTTATAATCGGCCACCATTCCGCAAGGAAAGGCTTGAGTACAAACGACTGTATCAGGCTGATATCGTTCGAATAATCTCGCTAATTTTTTATAGCTGGTTTTGTGGAGAAAATTCTTAATCGATTGGGATCTTTTAACAATCTTAGGATTATCATATAGGTAATCCCAAATCATTGGAGTACTTTTAATGACTCTCATGTAAGCCCTGTTAACAATCTTCTCTAGGAGAGGATACGTATAACCAAAACCATTAACACTCGGGATATCTGCTTCAGAATCCATCTGACGCAAGGTCTGTTGAATGGCGATTGTTGCCTGACGATGCCCCGAAACTTTTGTGATATACATTAAAAGAATCTTTCGCTTTTTCTTCATATGGCAAGCCACAATGAAAACATCATTAAAATCTCATGATCAACCTTCATCAATAACTGCTAAAACAACTCCCACAGATGCTTCCTCTCCTACCTGAAACCGAGCCTCTTTTAATATGCCCGTAGCATTAGCTGGGACATTAAAAGAAGCTTTATCAGTGACGAGTTCAACAAGGTCATTCCCTTCTTGGACGTGCTCCCCGTGTTGAGAATGCCAAAAAGCAACCGTCGCCTTTGCGATTCCTTCTCCTAACTCTGGAAGATAAACATTTTTCATGAGCACAAGCACCTTTCGATTATTGAAAAATTAAAATCTTTCCTCATGTGATGTATCAGTCTTTCTTTTACTGCGTCTAAAGCAACCTTATTATTTTTGATTCTTTCGATCGAAGTCATCTGGACATTCAAGCCACAGGGTCTTATCATCCCAAAAAGATTCAAGTCATTACTCACATTGATGGCCATTCCATGGAAGGTTACCCACTTTTTAACCCCGATTCCTAACGATACGATCTTTTCTTGGCCGACAAAAACACCTGTTCGGCCGAAAATTCTATTAGCCAATATATCAAAATCTTTTAATAAATCAATGGCAACCTGCTCTAATTTCCGTAAAAAATCCCTTAAATCCTTACCTGATTTAAGCGAATTTAAATTAAAAATAGGATAACAAATGAGTTGTCCTGGAGAATGTAAAGTTACATCTCCCCCCCGATCAATAGGAATCACTGCATACTTGTGGCGGATCAATTCTTCTCGAGACCATAAAAGATTTTCTACCTGATACAACCTCCCCAAAGTAAAGACAAGTGGATGTTCACATAAAATGAGAACATGCGGTCGACCGGCTAAAACCTCGGTGACTTTTTGCTTCTGGATCTGATACGCCTTAAGATAATCGATCAAACCCCAATCTTCCACTTGACATAACTGAAAGACGGTCATAGATTTCTCTACCGAGTTTAGCTTAACCCTAGAATTGCATCTACTCAATAGCTCAACGGCAGTGAGGTTAATAAACTCAAACTACAATTCTAAGATTAAATACAAAAGGAGCACTAAATGAAATCATTTTAGTACTCCTTTCAAATGTGGAACCCCCTAGACTTCTGTCCGTGGTACCTTTATTAATACTCCGAGGGGCGAACCTGAATTTCGGATCCTTCACCCACAACTGCCAGCCCCTGGTATTATGTTTGGCGGGTTGGAGAAGACAGTAATCCTCTGACTTATGGGTTGAATTACCCAAGGGAAGTTATTTTAACTGCTGACAGATCGCTTGAGCCATCTCCCTAGTACCAACAGCTGAAGGATCATTGCGATCGGATTTAAGGTCGTAGGTTACAAACTTACCCTCTCTAAGGACTTTTCTGACTGCATTTTCTAGTCGTTGTGCAGCATCAATTTCTTTAAGATGCTTCAGCATCAATACCCCAGAAAGGATCATTGCTGTAGGGTTGACCATATTTTTTCCAGCATATTTCGGAGCAGCTCCATGCACAGGTTCAAAAAGGGCCATCTCATCTCCAATGTTAGCTCCAGGAGCAATGCCTAGCCCCCCAATCAGTCCGGCACAAAGATCGGAGATAATATCCCCATATAAATTGGGAAGGACTAGAACATCGTATAATTCAGGTTTTTGAACCAACTGCATGCACATATTGTCAACAATAACATCTTCAAATTCCACTTTCCCCCCATAGGCTTCTGCAACCTCATGAGCAGTTTTAAGAAAAAGGCCATCGGAAAATTTCATAATATTGGCTTTATGGACAGCGGTCACTTTTCTGCGGTTATTTTTTACCGCATATTCAAAGGCCATCTTTACTATACGTCGTGTCCCAAAAACTGATATAGGTTTAATGGAAATAGCCGAATCTTCTCTGATCTTTTTCGGCTGAAGCTCATTAAGCTTTTTTATCAGTTGGAGAGTTGTCTCTCCTTGGAGTTCAAATTCGATCCCAGCGTATAAATCTTCTGTATTTTCCCTAAAAATGACCAAATTCACATTTTTCTTAACAGCCTTTGTCCCCTCGTAATAATTGCAGGGACGCACACAAGCATAGAGATCCAAAGTTTGGCGCAGTTGAACATTGACGGATCGAAATCCCTTTCCAACTGGAGTAATAATGGGGCCTTTAATCGCCACCCTATTTTTGCGAATAGAATCGACTGCTTGATCGGGGAGTGGTGTGCCGAACTTCTGGATAGCAAATTCTCCAACGGGGTGCTCTTCCCATTTGAAATTTACACCCGTGGCCTCAACACAAATCTTCATGGCCTCAACGACTTCGGGTCCAATCCCATCCCCAGGAAGGAGTGTGATGGTATAGGGCATGCTTATCCTTTTCTATTTTCGATTATC
>CAYJUK010000063.1:7207-11475 GCA_964373335.1 uncultured Planctomycetales bacterium
ATCTCTTTTTTTCCGTTCCCATCAAGAGTTTGAATTCTTCCCTGTTTTTAGCATAGGTGGTAGCCACTTCATAGGAAATAATATTTTTCTGGTATAAATCTTTTAAAAATCTATCCATAGTATGCATTCCATATTGGCTTCCGGTTTGGATAGCCGTTGGGATTTGTTCAATAGCCTGTTCACGAATTAAATTTCGAATACCTGGAGTGGCCACCATAATCTCGGTTGCCAGTACTCTTCCCTTCCCCGCAACTCGAGGCAAGAGGATTTGAGAAACCACACCTTGCAAACAGGCAGCTAATTGGAGTTTGACTTGTTGTTGTTGGAAGGGAGGAAACACATCAATAATACGAGCTATGGTTTGAGCCGCATCAGGGGTATGCAAGGTCGCCATAACCAAATGACCCGTTTCAGCTGCCGTTAAAGCAGTAGAGATTGTCTCAAGATCACGCATCTCTCCTACGATAATCACGTCCGGATCTTGACGCAAACATCTCTTTAAGGCCTCGGCAAATGAATGAGTATCACTATAGACCTCGCGTTGTTTGATGATTGATTTTCTATTCGTATGTATATACTCAATAGGGTCTTCGATACACATGATGATACAAGCCCTTTCTTCATTAATCAGATTGATCATCGAAGCTAATGTTGTTGTCTTTCCAGTTCCCGTAGGTCCAGTCACCAAAACCAACCCGTTAGGTTTCCGAGCTAACTCCGCAATGACCGACGGCAACCCCAACTCCTGCATATTGGGGACATATAACGGGATCCTCCGAAAGGCAGCCTCAACTGATCCTCGCTGAATATGCACATTGACTCTAAAACGATCCATCCCTGATAACGCTAAAGAAAAGTCCAATTCTCTGTCCCTCTCGAATTTCTCTTTTTGATTATCCGTGAGAATGCTATAGACCATCTTCTTTAACTCATCTCGAGAAAGAGGGTCAGATTGCGTAAAGACAAGATTTCCATCAATCCTCAAAATAGGCGGGGTATCATAGGTGAGATGTAAATCGGAGGCACGTTGGGCAATGGCCAGTTTAAGCAGCTCTTTAATATCCATTTTTAGTCTCTTTCTCAATCCATTGAATAATGCGTTTAATCCCTTCCTTGATTTTTTCTTGTGACGTAGCAAAACTCAGACGTATAAAACCAGGGGCCCCGAAACCATCACCAGGAATAACAGCGACATTAACTTCATCTAAAATCCTTTTGACTAGCTGATTCGAATCCCCTAAAGATGAGGTATCACAAAACACATAAAAAGCACCTTGAGGAGGAACAAATTTTATTCTTGGAGCATTGTTTAATAATGACACCATTAAATCTCTTCTCTCTTGAAAAATTTGGCACATCTGAGAGATGCTGCCTTCGGGAGATTTCAAAGCTTGCACAGCTGCCACTTGGCTTATGGAGGTAGGATTCGAAGTCGAATGATCCTGGAATTTTTTAATGTATTCCATAATTTCTTGGCTTCCGGCACAATATCCAATACGCCATCCGGTCATTGCAAATGCCTTAGAAACTCCGTTAACCGTAAAGGTGAGATCAAAGATATCCTTCCCTAACGAACCTATAGAGGTATATTTATTGCTATCATAAATCAATTTTTCATAGATCTCATCACTGATGACATAAACCTGACTGCGAACACAAATCTCTGCAATAGCTTCGAGTTCTTTCTTAAGATAGACCATTCCGGTAGGGTTCGATGGAGAATTGAGGATAAGCAATTTACTTTTTGATGTAATGTTTTCCCCTAACAGTTCAGGGGTGATCTTAAATTTGTGTTTTGCGGTTGTCTCTAAAATTTTAATCTGGCCTCCTGCTAATTTGATCATTTCAGGATAACTGACCCAATAGGGAGCAGGGAGTAAAACTTCATCACCAGAATCAACCAAAACCTGAATCAAATTATAAATGGAATGTTTGGCACCACAAGAGACTACAATCTGCGAAGGATTATACTTTAGATTATTATCTTTAAGAAATTTCTGACAAATGGCTTCTTTAAGCTCATTAGTGCCTGAGGTAGGGGTATATTTTGTAAAACCGGTTTGGATGGCCTTAATACCTGAATCCTTAATCTCCTCTGGAGTGTCATGATCGGGCTCTCCCGCAGCAAAATTGATGATATCCTTTCCCTGGGATTGAAGCTCCTTAGCCCTGGCTGTTATCTCCAATGTTGTCGAACCTACAATGTCTTTGACTCTTTGATTAACGCTCAAAGTCGTCGGCATTTCATTCACCGGTTTTGCGTTTAAAAAACTTTTGAATGCCCCCCATAAATTTCGATGTAAATTTTTTTGGTTTCAATTTAAAATCCTCTTTTGAGCCAGGTCGAGATTTTTGAGTCTCAGTTTTAGTGAATTCCGATGACACCGGTGTTTTCATTTCTTTCCTGGGCTCAGGTTCAGAAACAGGAGCCGTGATCTTCTCATGAGGAGATGCTGGTAGTTTTTCTTTCTTTTCTGTGGCTATTGAGCGGGGCTTGCTGACAATGACTTCTTCTTTCTCAGTCAATTCAAGGTAACTCAACTGGGCATTATCCCCTCTTCTTAATCCCAGGGGAATAATTCTCGTGTACCCACCGGGACGATTCTTAAACCGAGGAGATGTCTTAGCAAACAGTTCTCTGACTATCTGATGACTACAGAGAATGGCGAAGGCTCTCCGACGATCAGCTAACGTTCCACGCTTTCCCATGGTGATCAAACGATCAACTAATTTCTTAGCCTCTTTAGCCTTAGCCTTAGTTGTGCAGATTCGTTGATGAATTAATGTGGCTTTGGCAATATCGCGGATCGTTGCCTTCCGCCAACTGGTATAACGTCCTAATCGATTTCCACTAACACCATGTCTCATAAATCAATCCTTACTGTTGGACAGGGACTGCTTCTTTCTTCCTTAATTTCTTAACATCTACTTTCATGGCCAGATGCAATCCCATGACCTTAAGAAGATCACTAATCTCTGAGAGGGATTTTTTCCCGAAATTGCGATAGCTTAACAATTCACCCTCTGATTTTCGGACCAAATCAGAGATCGTCTTGATATTCGCTTCTTTTAAACAATTGGCACTGCGGACAGATAACTCTAACTCTGAAATCGGCAAACGTAACTTTTCATAAAGAAGCTGTTCTTCTGCAGATATTTCTTCTTCTTCCTCTTCTTCTTCGGGTAGTTGTCCATAACTTACGAAGACATCTAAATGTCTTTGTAAGATATTGGACCCATAAAGAAGGGCCTCTTTAGGATTTATTCCACCATTAGTCCAGATATCCAAGATTAAACGATCGTAATCAGTTCGTTGACCCACTCTGGTATTCTCAACTGTAAAATTCACTTTTACTATAGGTGTGAATATTGAATCAATGGCAATGGTCCCAAGAGTCGTCCCTTCCTTTTTATTTTGATCAGCGGGAACATACCCGCGGCCGCGGGATACCTCTAACTCAACATTCAGCTGAGTCTCCCGAGTGATTGTGGCGACATGGTGATGGGGGTTAATGAGCTCAACCGTTTCGTCACAAATAATATCTTTCCCCTTGATCTCTCCTGCTTGGCTACCCTTGATGTAAATTGTTTTGGGAACCTTGGAATGCAATCGCAGGACAAGACCCTTGATGTTCAAAATAATTTCTGAAACAGTCTCCAACACCCCTGGGATGGTTGAAAATTCATGCTGAACGCCATCAATCTTCACAGATGTGACAGCACTCCCTTCAATAGATGATAATAAAATTCGTCTTAATGAATTTCCTAAGGTAACCCCATATCCTCTTTCAAAAGGTTCCGCAATAAATTTTCCATACGTCTCCGTATAACTCGCTTCATCACAATCCAGCCTTTTGGGCATTTGAAAATCACGCCACTTTACACCCATAGAGTTTTCCTCCTCATTCTATATGAGAGATTTCTACCTTGAATAAAGTTCTACAACCAATTGTTCATTGACAGGAAAATGAATGTCCTCTCTCTGAGGCAGCCGCAGGATCTTCCCTTTCAGATGCTCGTGGTCGGCATCTAGCCAGGTCGGGGGAATACGATTCTTCGATGCCTCAATATTTTCCTGGAAAAACTTCAAACTTTTATTGTTAGATTTAATGGAAATCTCATCGTGCTCTTTGACGAGATACGAAGGGATATTGACCCTGACATCATTAACATAAACAAAACCATGACTTACGATCTGTCTGCCTTGTTTACGAGAAGAGGCGAAATCGAGCTGGTAGATAACATTATCTAACCGTCTCTCCAAAGTT
>CAYJUK010000064.1:0-4427 GCA_964373335.1 uncultured Planctomycetales bacterium
AGACAAATCTTTTGATAAATATACCGAGGCCTGAAGGGCTGCATTTTGTTCAAAATCACAGTTCGCCTTGCCTTCTAGGAAGAAATCCCGAGATTCAATGAGAATAGGGTAAAATTGAATATCTCCATTCTGTATATTTATGGCCAATTGAGCTTTATCAATTAGGGTTTCATTATTTTTGAGAATGGATTGATAAGAGTCTGGCAAATTTTGCTCTAAGAGTACCCAAGAGGCCTGCGGGATCTGACCGATTTTTCCTAATAGCAATTTCAATATATTTAAATTGGCTAATTTCCCTTCTTTAATATCGATAAGACCTTCCCCTGTCAGAGAATTTAAGAATTCCTCCGGGGATAAAGCCTTAGCCTGACCTTCCCAGGTTGAAAAAATCTTCCCTTCAAATTCTGCTGGAAGAATTTCCGGAGGGAGCACATCCTTCAGATTGATCCCCTGAGCTTGAATTCCAAACTGGAGTTGCGGAACCTTGAGATAATCATCGACACGGACATTTCCCTTAATCTTCCCTTCTCCTAGATTCATTGACAATTCCTTAATAACAATCTCGCCATCTGACATCTTGAAATGAACAATAATATCGCTTAAGGAGGCAGTTAAATCTTTTAATTTCATTTGTCCATTGGTCAATTTTCCCTCCAAAGATAAAACCAAAAGTCCTTCTTTCCCTACGATTAATTGACTCATCACCAAAGATAATTTTCCATCAATAAAATCATCCATAAATATTGACGGATCTGAGATCAAAAACGAAAAAATTGTCTTCAAAGGCAATTGAGACAAATTACTTTTCCATTGGACATCATCGAAACGCACCCTTTGATTAAGGAGACTGATGTGAATCATCCCCTGGAAAGGGATTTCGGATTGTTGATTCTCCTTAAGAATCACTCTCCCTAAGAATTTAAATGGTTTATCTAACGAAAAGTCATGAAATTTTAAATCCAGTGAAGGAATTGCGATCATCTTTTCTGGAGCAAATGTCTTATCAAGATAAATCAGATTAGCATGTATAATCTGTACCATACTCATGGTCAAGTGAGGGAATTGCACAAATGGCTCATCAGCCGGAGATTTCTTCGTTTTCTGGTCATTGCGGGATAATCGGTTCTGCGTGGAATCCTTATCGCTTTGTACTAAAGTCTGCACATTCCATTGCCCTCCGGAATCCCGGATAAGAATGACTTGCGGCGAATAAACATATAACTTGGCTATCCTGAGTTTTCGTTGAGTCACTAATCCCAGAAGATGAAAATCCAGCCTCATCTTCTCAATTACGAGAAAATTTTCTTTTGAGAAGGCAGGATGATCGGTGATTGAAATTCCCTGCAATTCCAGAACACATCCTCCCAGAAGAGAGAGATTCATCTTAATATCGTCTATAGAAATACGCCGGCCAATAGCTGATCCTATTTCTTCGGTTAACTTTCCTTTGATCCAATCTTTGTCGATCATCCGGGGAATGATAAATAAAGCGAGAATAAAAAAGAAGATAAGAAATAAAGACACAAATATAATAACTTTAACCGGTTTTTTCATGTCTAATCACATCTCAAATCAAAGATTTCGCCTCACTGCAATAACTTTTGACAATCTTCAATCCTAAAAGGAAGCGAATCGTCCTTCCTTATGGCATCAACTCATCAAACGCCTCAAGATCCCCAACTGGCAGTTGACAGATATGATTCTCGCACACATAGGCCGTCGGATTCCCATCAATGGGGTACTGATTCTTAACAAAGGGAGCCAAGGCCATCGTCTCTTTAGCCCCCTGAGATAAAGGATCGTAATGGAGAATGACTCTCCGGGGGTGTAAACGGTCGAAAATCGTTTGCCACATCGATTGAATCAGCACCGATCTCTTTTCACCCGAGAGAACGATTTCTTGAACTGGGCCTAATGAAAAGTCATAGGCTATTAAAAACTGAGTAAAGGCGCTAGGTCTCTTCAGGACATCTTGTCCAAATGTCCTGAATAACTTTTCCCCTAATTCCGTCCAATTGGCATTCATAGTGAAATGGGCTAATCGAAATATGATCAACCCGGCAATTGAATTTCCAGAAGGGAGAGCGCCATCGTAAATCTCTTTAGATCTAAAGATGAGCGATTCAGCATCAATGGCCGTTAAGAAAAATCCCCCTTCCTTTTGATCCCAAAAAAGCCGCAGCATTTCTTCTGACAATTGAATAGCCTTTTTAATATAAAAGGGATCAAAGGTACTTTCATACAAATCCAAAAGACCGTGAATGAAAAAGGCATAATCTTCCAATGTCCCCTGGATTGCGGCCTGACCATCACGGTAGCGATGGAGCAACCGGCCATGAGGAGAAATCAAACGATCGATAATAAACCGGGCGGCTTTCTCAGCCGCATGGAGAAAGCTCGGCTCCTTTAAAACCTTTGCCCCCAATGACAGGCTGGCGATCATCAAACCATTCCAATCGACCAAAATTTTATCATCCAAATGAGGGCGAGGGCGATTTCGTCTTTGAGCAAAGAGCTTGCGTTTCGCCTGACCTAGAATACTCCTTATAGCCGATTCCTCTTTCTGAAAATGTTGGGCTGTCTCAGAGAAGCTGTGTTTAATCCATAAGATATTCTTACCCTGAAATTCTCCCTGCGGATCGGAAAGAGCATTTCCTCCTGGGATTAACCCAAAATAAAAACTCATAATGGCTCTTTCTTCTTCAGTTAAAATCCCTATGTCTTTAAAAGACCACAAATAAAAAGCGCCTTCCTTTTTCTCCTCGGACTTGCCAGAACTCGTATCCTGATTTGAACTTTCCGGTTCCAAACTGTCAGCATCTTCGGCCGAATAAAATCCACCGGAGGGATCTTGCATCTCTCTTAAGACATAATCAAAAACTGCTTTAGCGACTTGAGCATATTCTTCTTTATGAGTCGCTTGATAAGCCTCGAGGTAAACTCTGGATAAGATGGCCTGATCATAAAGCATCTTTTCAAAATGGGGGATCTGCCATTGGGCATCTGTTGAGTAACGATGGAATCCTCCTCCCAGTTGATCATAGATCCCTCCCTGGGTCATGTTTCGCAGAGTCGTTTCAACCAAATCCAAATGGTGGGGTTGGGGAGTTATCATCCAAAATCGTAAGAGGAAAGAGAGGGAATGTCCCATAGGGAATTTAGGGGCAGAACCAAATCCTCCATAATTTTTATCAAAGGAATTTCTTAACTGAAAAAAGGCCTTTTGCAAAACTTCCTTATTGATCAAAGATTGATCCCCCTGAGAAGCGCCAGCCCTTTCTTGAAGCAAATGGGTTATGGACTGACTCGACTCAAGCACCTGATCTCGTTTTTTCATCCAAGATTCATGAATAGTTAACAAAACATCCTTAAATCCGGGGACTCCCCACTTCGCATAAGGAGGAAAATAGGTCCCGCCATAAAAAGGCTTTTGATCAGGTGTTAAAAAGACCGAAAGGGGCCATCCCCCTTGTCCGGTTAAAGCCGTGACCGCCGTCATATAGATGTTGTCAATATCCGGCCGTTCTTCCCGATCAACCTTGACGGCAACGAAATGATCATTAAGAATCTTTGCTATTTCCAGATTTTCAAAAGATTCGTGTTCCATGACATGGCACCAGTGACAGGTGGAATACCCAATAGACAAAAAGATGGGTTTGTCTTCTCGCTGGGCTTTTTCAAATGCTGTTTGACTCCACGGAGACCAATTCACCGGATTATCCGCATGTTGCAGCAAATAAGGACTCTTTTCCTGAGCTAATTGATTAGCAAAATTCGGTGTCATAATTTGTGATTCCCTCTGAATCTGACAAGCAGGAAAAAAGGTTAATATTAAAAACCCACCAACTATTTTTTTCATCATCAAAAAAATCTGGAAGGTATTATAACAGCAGGGGAAAGTATTGTTGAGATCTTATTTGACGATCAGGGTTTTTTCAGAATGACCGGCCTTTTTACAAACGGCCTTCAAACGGATGACATCCCCTTCTTTCGCCTTGAGAGGAATTTCATCAATCAGCCAGGCAGGGTTCGTTTGTTTAGCATAGTAGAGTTCTCTGGGCTGTCCCTCATTTTGATAAATCAAAACCTTGCGGATATGGTGTTCTCTTGAATTGCTGGTTACATGCTTGATGTCAAAGTGTAGAATCTTCTGCTCCTTGTCATAAGTTAATTCGATCGATGAAGGTGGTCGGGCTGAGGAAGGGGTTACACAAGCAAGGACAAACCCAACTGTTAGGATTTGTACAACCAACTGCAATATCCAACTGAATCTTTTAACCCTAATACCGTATTTCCTTAATTGTATACATTTAAACTCTAGAAATTGTAAAACGGTTATGGGCTTGAACACCGAACTATTTTTTGGTTCTCTGGGATTAGGTGTATTCATTATCTTTGTATCAAAGCCCGGAAATTGTCCCATCATT
>CAYJUK010000064.1:4437-11324 GCA_964373335.1 uncultured Planctomycetales bacterium
CATCATTCTGGATTTTAAACGTCAATGGCAATTCCAGAGTTTAAAAGTGTTCTCTTTCAATAAAATCCAGAGCCTCGGAAATGACTTTTCTTTTATCCTCTGACTTGTGATCCTTCTGTATTTTATTGAGATGATGCATAAAGAGTCTGGTCTTTCGGTAATTGGGATGGATCGCTTCAAGTTCTTCAAAAGACTGACGGGCCAAGGAATAATACCGCGATTGATAATACCGCAGGGCTTGTTGATAACGATCTTCGGCTTCTTGATCTAAGTCCTTATTGGCTCGGGTCTCAGGGAACATCCGCTCAAGGAGTGTTAAAGTTTCTCGTCGTTCTTTTCGTGGCTTTTTCGCTGATCGACCGCCTAACCGTTCAAGGCGATCCTCCTGTCTTTCTCCATGACGTTCCTCTAACAACTTTACATTAATAAGGTTTAAATAAAATCGGCTGAGTCGATAGTTGGGATAAATCTCATGAATCTGAAGGAATTTTTTCTTTGCCTGCGCGAAGTTCTTCTCTTTATACAGGTCCACTCCTGATTGATAAAGATCGTCCACCAATCTCTTCAGTTCCTGCTCTTGAGAGGCTCGCTGTCGAGCCGTCAGACGATCTTCCTTGGCTGATAAATCCTTTTCTTGAGAAGAAATTTTAAAAGGGCCCGCTTGAAGTTCCTTTTCAATCCTGGTTAAATAGGCCTTCGTATCCTTATAGCCGGGCTGGATGGCATCAATCTCGAATAAAATCTGCTGGGCTTGGAGATGCTCCTTTGCCTTAAAAAGCCGGATGGCTTCCCCATAAAGCTCTTCTAGATGAGACTCAAATTCGATCCTCACCTTTTCCCGTTCTTTCTGCAAATTCACCTTGCGTTCCTGAATCATACTTTCAAACTCATGATACTCCTCGTTAACGATCTTATCTTTTAATCGTTGCCTTTGATTAAGTCTTTTTCGATCCCTTTTGGATTTCATTTTCTCTAATCGAGCCTGCTCCTGTCGTTCTGCTCGTTCCATGGAAGTCTGGCTTTGCTGTTCAATTCTGGCTAATCGTTCTTTCTCTAATTTTCCCTGTTTTTCTTTTCTAACCGTGTTTTCTTGTTCGATCTTTGCCAAACGATCTTCTTCTCCCTTTTGTTTCAGAAGCCGATCTATCTCAAGCTTTTCTTGTTTAGCCTTTTGAGATTGGTTTTTTATCTCCAATTTTCTCTGTCTTTCTTCCTCTTTCTTCTTCGCCATCTCCTCTTTTAAGCTCTGTTTTGCCAATCGCTGCTCCTCTATTCTTTTCTGTCTCTCCTGAGATTCCTTTTCTTTTTCATCTATTTGCTTATTCAGCAGTTCCTGCTGTTCCTCTTGAGGCTTGATCTGTCTCTCCTTCTCTAACACCTCTAATTCACCCTGTTTCTTTTCTTCTCTGAGGTCATGTCCAGGCAATTGCTGTTCCAATTTTTGCTGACGCTTTCTTTCTTTTAAACGCTGCTTCTCTTCCTTCTGCAACTCCTTTTCCAATCGTGCTTCCCCTCTCCTTCGCTCTTGTTCGAGACGATTCAACTCCCTCTGCCATTTGTGCTCCAAAGTCCTTTCTTCCGTCTTAGCGCGGTCTTCAATGGAACGCAGGCGATCAAGAATAGCTTGATGATCTCTTAAGACCTGATCATCCTGTTTTCTTTTTTCCTCCATCAAGCGTTCTGCTTCGTTCTGCTTTTCTCTAATAATCTTTCGTTGTTCCCATTGAATCTTCTTTTCCTGTTTCATTTTTTCTTCTAAATCTAATTTTTTATCTTTTTTCGCCCCCGCACCAGTCCCGACCAAGGGCATCGGGACAGGTGACTCGAGCAATCCCTCACCGTCAGGAGCGGAGCCAACTCGAGGCTCCGTTTTAACAACCTGTTGTGGCTGTTCTTCAATTTTCGGCCATCCTGCTGCTCTCTTAGCTCTTTGCTCCTTTTCTATTTCTCGTCTTAATCTCTCCTCTTCCCTTTTCTTAGCCGCTTCTAACTTTTTGGATTCTTTCTCCCGCTCGGCATTAAACTTCTTTTGATCACGCCGGATCTTCTCTCTAAACCTTTGTCGATAAGTTCCCTCCAGCAATTCATCGGATAACAATCCCTCCAGCTTCACAAATTTTTCCCTGGCCAGCGCTTCTTGCCTTGTTCGATATAACTCCAAAGCCTCTTCGTACACCTTTTCAATATTATCTTTGAGCTCCCTGATTTGATTTCGTCTTCTATTCCTCTCTTCTTTTTCCGATTGAGATTTGATCATCCTCCCCCATTCTTCCTTTTGTTCCTTCCGTATCTTTTCGGAGTTACCACGCGCTTCCTCAATTTCCTTGTTAACGCGATCCCATCTCTCTTTTAATCTTGAGGCCTCCTGGGAATCTAAAAGAGGATCCTGAAGAAATGAAAGGATTCTCTTCAGATTACCTCCAGCCTCTTCAATTTGATTTTGTTTTATCCCCGCTGAAACCTGATCAAACAATGTATCGATTTTCTCTTTTAATTCGCGGCGCTGAGATCCTTCCTTCTTTTGTTTTTGCTCCAAAAATTTTCTATATTGAACTTCCCTCTGTCTTTCAAGCTGAGTGTCCTCTTTTCTCTGCACCTTATTTAAGAAACCCTTCTTTTGTTCACGTTTTTCTCTTGGCCACCGATTTCTTGAGGAAGGCTTCTCTTTTATAGGTTGGGATTGAGCAGATACAACATCTGATTGGATGCTGTCTAACTTTCTCATTATTTTATTGATCCCGGGAATATCAAGATCAGACGGCTTAATGGAATTTTGTACCTCGAGGATTCTGATTTTAGCCTCATTGTACCTCTCTTCTTTTACCAGCGAAACGATTGCCTCGTACTCCCCCTTGAGTTTATCAATTAAAGCCCGCTGTCGATGCCGCATCAAGGGATCTTCTATCTTCAATGAAAGCTTCAGGTCATCAAGTTCTTTCAGTTCTCGTATGATCTCGATTTCATCCCATTCCTTTTTAAGAAATCTCTCTTCTTCCCGCAGGATATCCTGATCGATCCGGTCAAGGAATCTCTGGGTAGCCTTATAGTTCGGATACATGATGGAGACCGACAAAAATTTCAATTTTGCCTCAGAAAATTGCTTGCTTTTATATAACATCACGGCTTCTTCATAAATTTCTTGAACCTGTCCTTGGCGTATGTGATCCTGTTCCATTTCTAGATCACGGAGTTTCCGTTGCCGTTCATGTTCAGCCTTTCTTAAAGATAATTCCCGATTTTTTAACAGTCGCTCCGCATCCTGTTTTTTCTTTTGTTCGGTGAGACGCTCTTTCCTTTCCATTTCCCTTTGAGCCCGTTCTTCAATTTGCTTTTTCTTGGCAGACTCTTTCTGTCTTCCGCGTACATGCTGTTCCCACTGCTCGCGAGCCTTCTTCCGGGCCAGCTCCTCATCCCTCCGTTTTTGCTCCAATTCTTTTTGTTTTTGATCAGCAAATCCCTCCTCATCTTTCTCAGGCTCTATTTTCACGGAAGGTTCTTTTTTGATCTGCTGCTTTTCTATTTGATCGTCTTGTTCTTGTTTTTTCTTAAGTTTAGCCTCCAAACGCTCCTGTTGTTGTTTGGCTTTTTGGGCTGCTTTTTGTTCAGCCTTTTGTTTACGAAGCGCTTCTTTTCCCTGCGTCTTCTGAATACGCTGCTTTAATTCCTCCGCTTTTCTGTGAGCCTCGGCCTGTCTTTGTTGAAGCTCTCTTAAAATCTCACCCTGCTCAGGAGTCAAAACTTCATTGGCTAACGATTCCAGCTGCTGGGCCTCCTCCTGGATCAGCGACAATTTCTTTTCCTCAACAATCTTCTGTTTCGCTAATCTCCGTTCCTCACGCTGGACTCTTTTCAATGCCTTTTCCTGCAGAGCTAATCGCCGTTTGGATTCCTTATCCTGAAACTTCTTATCAGGTGATAACCCTCCCGGATGTTCGCCAGCTATTCGTTGAGTCTCCTTATACTGTACGGATGCCAGCTCAGCCAATTGTTTCAATACATCTTCTTCTTGTCCATTCTTCGCAAATTCTTCTTTCCTTTGTTTTGGTTCCAACTTCGCCTGCTGTTGCTGAATGACTTTCTCTCGATCCTTCTCTAAAAGATCTTCGATCTTCAAAAGATAAGATCTCGTAGATTTGTAATTGGACAGCATTTTTTCAACTTCTTCAAATTTCACTTTAGCCAGATTATAGTTTTTTTGCTTAAATAAAGAACGGCCTGCCAGATAGATAAAATCAGCTTCATCCTGGATCCGGCTTAACTTTTGTTCATCCTTTAACTTTTGTTGACGCCGTTTCTCCTCTTGGGCCCGTTTTTCGGCTGATGCGGTCTCTCGTTGTTTATTTTCATCCCATCGCTCCTTTTTGTCTTGACGGCGAATCTTCTCTTCGGCGATATCCCGATCAATCCTGGCCAAATATTTTGCCGTTGCTTTATAATCAGGCAATAACCGCTCAACCTCCTGCAGCTTCGTTTTAGCTTCTTCAAAATCTTTTGACCTAAATAAGATTAGGGCTTCCTCGTACACGACAGAGACCTGCTGCTGCAACTCTTTACGTCTTTCTTCTTCCTTTTGTTTGACTTGTTTCAGCCAATCCTCTTTAGCCTGCCTTTTCAACCTATCCTCTTCTTCAATACGTTTCTGCGTGAGGGCCCTATTTTTTTCCATAATTTCATAATCAATGATCTTCAAATAACTCCGAGTCGCCTTGTGATCAGGCGCCATCTCCTCAACCCGGTCAAATTCCTCCAGAGAGACTTCGTATTTCCTCTGCTTGAATAAAGAGACGGCCGCGGCATAAGCCAGGTGAATCTCCTCAGGGGTAAACTTCTCTTCTTCATCTAAGACACGCCGTCCTCGATGGGCTTCCTCCTTTTCTAAGGCCACCTTTTGTTTCTGGAAACGTTTAGCGCTTTCTCTCAAATAATCCTTCATTTCCGGATGCTCGGTAATCTTGATGGCCTTATCCCACTCCCGGCGGGCTTGGTCATATTTACCCTCATCATAAAGTTCTTTGGCCTTTTGAAAATATTCCCGGGCTTTTTCTTCTCTCTTTTGATTACGTCTTAACTGAGCCTGTTCTTCTATTTTTTTATTGACCTCTTCAATCTGCTGCTTGGATTTCTTTATCAAATCATGGAGGTTTAATGTGTATCCCTCTTTGGCTTTTTCTTGACTCGGAGAAGGCTTTTCCTTCTCAGAAGGAGCTGTTGATTTTTGCTCAACGGAGGGATCCGCAGAAAGGAACGACGAAGGATAAAAAAAGGGAAAAGAGATAAAGAAAAAGAATATCCCGAAGGCTTTCAAACTTTTTTTGATCATTAAGACTTTAGACAGGATCGCGTTTATAGTTATGATTAGCCACTTCAAGGAGAATAGGGCTCTATTACTGAGTTACCTGTTCAATTCTATTTTTAGAGTAAAGAAATTATCTTATAAAGGATAACCTGGAAGAGGTTAATAATGATTATTGATTCTATCAATCAAATATAAAAGATTAAATACTAATTTTGCTTTTTTTTGTTAGTCCCCAAGCCTGCCCAAATGGGCATCTTGAACAATCCTTTCCCATAACTTTCTGGCTTTAATCAATTCCCCTTCCTCAAAATATTGCATCGCCTGATCATAAAGTCCTTTTAATTTTTCCTCTTGAGCGATCTGCTCACGAATATAACCAGCCGCCTCTTCAAACATCATTTGACCAGAGATAATGATATCCTTATAAATCTCCCGAGCCTCTTCCAGTTTATCTAAATCATTTGCTGCCTGCGCTAAATAGAACATATAATTTAATTCACTGACGATAGGACTGTGCGGATCAGCTAACTCTTCCTCCACCATCTGCCAGGCCCAATGAGAAACCCGCTGCTCTAACAATTTGAACCTGGCCCGATCCATTTCTTCTTTACTGCGATCATACAGCGTCCCGGTCAACCGAACGAAAGGTCCGTGAGCCGTATAATCTAACTCAGTCAAATCATCGGTAAAGTCGGTTAAATTGTAACCGACGCCTAGTTCACTGTAATCATTCATCTTCCGGGAGGCCTCCAAGAGATAACCGCGTCTTTGATCCTCCGCCTCCTCCTGAGTCAAGATGCGATATTCTCCTCCCACCTTCCAATGTTCGTCAAACTTGTAATTCAATCGATGCGCCATTAACCATGTCCGGGTTCGAGCAAAATCAAATCCTTCTGATTTTTCATCACTTAACCTAAAAGCCAGCTTTTCTACCCACTGCCACTTCTCATCGATGTCAAATATAGCCTCTCCCGAGAGAACATGCGTTCTTTCTTGAGAGACATTGGCTGAATCCACCTGTCCCGATGGACCTTGATCTTCCAGGTAAGTATACCGAGCCAATAAATTCAATCGATCGAATTGAATAGGACGATAAGCCGCTCCCACCATCATCTCTTTATGTTCTGCCTCTGTTTTTTGTGTCGTGGTATTTTGTGTCCGTGAAAGTTCCACTCTCCCCATCAAGGTGGTTTCCGGACTCACCCTCCCTTCTACTGAGCTGTAGGCTAAATAATGGAGTGTATCTTGATCGCCCTTGTCCGAACGCAGTTCCAATTTAGTCGATCCCTTTAACCTCAAATCACCCGTCTCCGGATCTTTGGTGACATATCCTAAAGCCACACTAACCGCGTCACGATCAGAGTCAATGCCGCTCAAGGATTGGATCTCCCCACGCTCATAGGTTCCCTCCAATGCCCATCGGTCATCCCAGGCTCCGGTGAGACCGAAGATATTGGATCGAGAAACCTCCTGAGAAGATTCCGAGATCTTTCGGGTTAAACTTCCTTCCAATTTCTTACCATCCTTTGAATACAGCAGACCGTGTTTGCTCTCGGTAATATTGGTTCCGACTGAGGTTATTAAAGACTTC
>CAYJUK010000065.1:0-5831 GCA_964373335.1 uncultured Planctomycetales bacterium
GCATCTGCAGGCTTTGTATAAAAGCCAAGTGGGTGAAGAAACTTATTTAAAAGATGAGGCTGTTTCGAAAGAGACATTGGATTTTGATTATGCTGTCCTGATGGATAAATTATCGCCTTTGAACTCTCGGAAGGGGTTAAGACGTGATTTGGCGAAGGGTGAGGCTATCGCCCAATATTACTATTCACGGCTTTATTTAAAGGATGCTGAAAAAGAATATAGGAGAGCTCTGGATATCATTGAATTATTAAAGAGTCAAAACGATTCCGCTGGGTTGGAGTCCGAGGAAAAGAGTATACGCGAGCAGTTGCTTCTGCTCCTAATCCTTGAAGGCCAATACAATGAAGGGCTTTATGAAGCGAAAACATTAGAGGAAATGACCGGTGATCGGGAAAGGTATCGCCATATTATCATTTCATTAAACTTCGCTCTTGAAAAAGGTCGAGACGCCCGAGAGAATCTCTATCCGGTATTTTCAAGTGAAGAAGCCGTTTCTACCCCCATAACCTATCCTATACCGACCATCCCCATGGGAATAACCGGTTATAATATATCTGTGACTGAATGGGGAAATCAAAATGTCCCATTTTATCCCCTGCCGGCGCTGCCCTGATAAGCGGCTATCGCCATCGTAATTTCCGGGAATTTCCGGGGACACATCCCTCAATTATGGGTACGTGTCCCCGGGATTCACTACGACGTAAGCGCGCCCATCGCGGGTTTCGTTCCCTCGTAATCAAAGAACCGTCCGTGAAAGTTACTCTTGGCATCGTCGATAAATCCCCTCAAGACCAGCTTAGGGCCCCGGTCTTCCCGCCAGGGGTTGTTGACTGCCGTCCATCTGCACCATCTCACCGAATCGATCCTTACGGGCACGCCAGCTGCGTTCCTGAGCTTTCGGCGCTTATCCGCATGCCAGAAGCCTTCGGCAACGAGCCACAACCGCAGCGTCTCATCATTAATCTTAATATGATCAAGCTCCCGGAGCTTTTCGCTGGCCAAAAGCGGGCCGAATCCATCGTAACGCTGCCGGTACAGCTCCAAAATCCTTTTTCGTACGGCTTCTTCAATGCAGCGGGATCCTTTACCTCCCCGGGACCGGTGGATGACCCCGCGCTCACCCTCTTTACATACCCGTCGACGATACGTCTGATCTGACGATCGCTTAAGGTGAGTATTTCAGCCTCTTCCTGCTGATTGATGCTTTTCTCAAAGACCTTCCCGATGATTTGATATCGCTTGAGTTCCTCCGGCCTAATCATGATCATGTCCTCTCTGTTATCCATAACGCCTCCTTATATTGTTGCGCTATGGAAAGGTTAGCAGATATTAGGACATTTTCATTTTGGCCAATTAGGACATTATCATTTTGGGGTTACGCTGAGAAAATTGAACCTGTAGGCGGACAGGCAGAGTCCCTTGTTCTTTAACGGATGATCGCGCCGTAACGCTCGACAAATGCCTGACAGATCTTTTCATGAAGTGCGTTGACTTCAATATCGGTGAGGGTTCTTGATGGTGACTGGTAGACTAAAGATAAGGTTAAGCCTCGATATCCGGACGGTATTTTTTCTCCTAAATATTGCTCCATGAGATTCACCGCCGTCAAGTTTTCGGGGACAATCGTCAAGGCTGTTTTTTTAAGCTCGTCAAATGTCTCCTGATCCTTAACTGCTAAACTGATATCGCGGATGACGCGTGGATATTCTGAGATGGCCTGATACCTTCGCACACTTTCCCTTTGATGGAATAATGTCTCAATATCCAGCTGGGCAAAATAGACATTCTTCAACTTGATATCCCACATTCTCAAAATCTCCGGTTGGATCTTGCCGACCGTCCCGAGGACCTGCTCCTGAATGCGAATTTGGACACTTTGATCCTGAGCATAAAATGGCTGGGACTCTGGCAGGTAACCGACGTCCTTGATACGAAATTTATCAAAGATGTTTTCCAAGATTCCCTTCATATCGAAAAAGTCCACTTCCTCTTTATTCAGGACACGCCAGTCCTGTGTCCGTCGGCCGGTTAAGAGAATCCCGACCTTTTCAATCTCTTCTCCTGAGGGTGAATAAACCTCCCCTAACTCAAAAAACTGTATCTCTTTGATCCCATGATTGACATTAAATAGTAACACGGGTAGCAGGCTGGGCAATAACGCCGGTCTTAAAACCTCTTGGTCTTGCGTTATCGGATTTTGAACTTTCAGCGATGGGAGATGATCCAGCAAGGTTTTCTGCAAAATCATCGGGTTAATTAAGGTATAGGTAATAACCTCCGAAAGTCCTTGGGCGATGAACGCGTCTCTCAGGTTCCTTTTAAAAATCATTTTTTTGTCCTCTAGGAACTGAGAAGCCTTTATCACCGGGGACCGCAAAGGCAATTGATCATATCCGACAATCCTTGCCACCTCTTCTATGATATCGACAGATGCCTTAATATCTGGCCGCGACTCGGGGACGCGCAATGAAATTTGTGCTGAACGAGTGGTCTGAGTCTGGAACCCCAGCTTCTTCAAAATATTCAAACAGCGATTCTTAGATAAGGGGCAGCCCAGATATTGATTAATATGCTCTAAAGAAATCTTGATCTTTCTCGCCGGGGTCTTGGTCTTAAGCACCGTCATATCGGTGTGCTTGACAATCCGCCCACCGGCGATCTTTTGAATTAGGGTCATCGCTCGCCGGGCTCCGTAGAGAACGCCTGTTAAGGTGACCCCTCGCTCAAACCGATAGGAAGAATCACTCGATAAACCCAATCGCCGGGACGCCCGGCGGATCAAGAGGGGATCGAAATAAGCACTTTCCAAAAGAATCGTCTTTGTCGTCTGCGAAACCTCGGTATCTATTCCACCTATAATCCCCGCGATGGCCACCGGCCGCTTCTCATCCGCAATCACGAGGATCGATGAGTCCAACCCATATTCCTTCCCATCCAAGGCTAAAAACCGCTCCCCCTCACAGGCCCGTCGGACAATAATCCTCCCGCCAATGAGCTTGTCATAATCAAAGGCATGAAGTGGCTGGCCATTTTCCATAAGGCTGTAATTGGTGATATCTACAATATTATTGATTGACCGGATCCCAAGGGCTTGCAGCCGTTTCTTTATCCGGTCAGGGGATGATCCTATGCGAACATTTTGAATCACGGTCCCGAGATAACGCAGACAGCCTTTCTTCTCAGAGATGATAATGGGACATTTTATCGAAGGTGTTTTGATCTTATCAACAGAGGGATGTTTGAGGGGTTTATTGAGAATCGCCGAGATCTCCCGAGCAATCCCAAGGATATTGAGACAATCCGGTCTATTCGGTGTAATTTCTAATTCAAAAACAACATCCTCATTAAGCCTTTCAATTTTTTCAACCTCCCATCCGGCCATCGTCAATTGATCAGCTAATTTTTCAATGGGGATTTTAATATCAACAAAATCTTTTAGCCAATTGCAGCTTATTTTCATCGATCCCTTCCGGCGTTAAACACCTATGCGCGTTCCTGTCAAAACTGATTTAAAAATCTCAAATCGTTCTCAAAGAATATCCGAATATCATTGATGCCATATTTCAGCATCGCAATCCGTTCAACTCCCATCCCAAAGGCCAGGCCTGTGTACCTTCCCCTGGGATACCCGCAGGCTTGAAACACTTTTGGGTGCACCATGCCGCATCCCATGATCTCAAGCCATCCTTTGCGGCCACACACCGAACAGCCATTCCCTTGACAGAGATAGCAAGAAATATCAACCTCCGCTGATGGCTCAGTGAAAGGAAAGAAATGAGGACGAAATCGCATCTTGATCTGGAGCCCAAAAAATCTTTGGCAAAAGGTTGCCAGCAGTCCCTTTAAGTCAGAAAATTTCACATCCGTATCAACCAATAATCCTTCGATCTGATGGAACATGAAGGAATGACTGGCATCCACGGCATCGGGACGATAGACTTTCCCAGGGATGACAACCGCCAAAGGCGGTTGATTCGTTTTCATGATGCGGATTTGTCCTGGAGAAGTATGACTGCGCAACAAAAGGAATCGATCTTTCGCCTTAGGATCCGGGGCCTCAAGATAAAAGGTATCAAAGGCATCTCGCGAGGGATGGTCAACCGGGATGTTAAGGGCAGTAAAATTATTAAATTCCGTCTCAATCTCTGGCCCCTCTTGAGCGACAAATCCTAATGTTTCAAATAATCCACAAATCTCTTCTGTGGTCTGGGTCAGGATATGTTTATGTCCGATCAATTTCTCTGCCGCCGGGAGGGTGATATCCAAAACGGCGTGAGATGCTCCTTTTGTTTGCTGCTTGTTGAGCAGCTCGTTTTTTTCTTTGATCAGCTGATTAATAAAATCTCTCAATTGATTAATATTTTTTCCAAAGGCGGGACGATCCTCAATGGAAAGTCTTTTGAGAAAATCAAACATCTCCTGGATAAGGCCTTTACGCCCTAAATAGCGAATCCGAAACCCTTCCAACATCATGGCATCAGAAACAGTATTGATCTCTTCCTGAGCCTTTTGATGGATATCTTGAAAGTTCCAATTTATGGTTGTCATGGGTTCAATAAAATTGCCCCATCAGGGATGAACGCTCTCGAGCATCTTTGACCCCACATTTTGCATTGCAAAATTGGGGTTTGACAAATCAAAACAGGGCTTTTGCTGATGTGGGAATCTCAACATCAAACCTATCCAGACAAGTGACAATGATTAGGACTTTGCGGCGGGGGCTAAAACATTAGCCTCTTGAGCGATTTTCACTAATTGACGAAACGTATCCGGAGAGTTGACGGCCATTTCGGCTAATAATTTACGATTAATGGCCACCTTAGCTTTATTCAATCCAGAGATAAATCGACTATACATAATGCCGGCCTCCCGGCAGGCGGCGTTGATGCGGATCAGCCATAAACTTCTAAATTCTCGTTTTTTGACTTTCCGATCACGATAAGCATAGGTCAATGCCTTCTTAAGAGCGCGATCAGCGTGTAAATAACGACTCTTTCTTTGGCCAAATTGGCCCTTTGTTTGTTTTAATACTCTCTTCTTTCTCCGGCGAGTTGAAACAGCGTGTTTGATACGGGTCATAGCAAACTATCCTCCTTAAGCCTCCTCTTATAGAATGGCCGCATTAACGATAAGGCAGCAATCTGCGGATTCTCTTTTCTTCGACCCGGGAAAGATAATCAGCCTTTCGCAAATGTCGTTTTCTTTTGCGGGCCTTATTCCCCAGGATATGTCGACGACCAGCCTTGTATTTTTTAATTTTCCCTGATTTTGTGAATCGAAATCTTTTCGCTGCAGATCTATTAGTTTTAAGCTTTGGCATCCCCTTCACCCCTTTTGTCCTTACAATAACCGGTGTAAAATGATCCCCTCCTGATTTTTATGTGAGAGAAATGGCCCCCATATTATATACCTATTGATGGGGCTCAGTCTTTTCGGATCGCGGGGAAAGTACAATCGATAAAATGCGTCCTTCAAATTCGGGAGACTTCTCCGGCACTCCATACGAAGCCACATCTTGCAGGATCCGGTCCAAAATCTCGCGGCCCTTATTTTTGAACATCATCTCTCGTCCCTGGAAAATCATATTGATCTTCACTTTATCTCTATTATTTAAAAATGCGATTGTTTGCCTTAACTTAACTTGATAATCATGTTCATCAATATGCGGTTTAAATCGAATTTGCTTGAGATGAACAATGTGTTGATTTTTTTTAACCCTCCGCTCTTTTTTTTCCTGATCATATTTGTATTTGCTGTAATCCATGATTCGGCAAACAGGTGGTTTTGCCGTTGGTGCGACCTCAACGAGGTCAAGGAGATGTTCTTCCGCA
>CAYJUK010000065.1:5841-6674 GCA_964373335.1 uncultured Planctomycetales bacterium
TTCCGAGTTTGGCCCAATAACGCGAACCTCGGCGGCCTTGATCCTGTTATTAATCCGAATAAATTTTTGAATATCTACCACCTCCTCTTCTCATTTATGCCTGGGTTATTTTTTAAAATCTGTTTCCGTCTTCAAAAGAGAGACAAAATCAGCAAGCCCCATGATTCCCACGTCCCCCTCGCTTCTTTTCCGAACAGATAATTTTTGTAGACCAACCTCTTTATCCCCCATAATCACAATATAAGGGAGCTTTTTTAGGGCTCCCTCTCGAATTCTTTTATTGAGGCTTTCATTGCTGGCATCCATTATAACCCTGAGACCATTATTTTGTAAATTATCTTTTACACTGTTCGCGTAAAGAATATGCTCGGGCTTAATAGGAATGAGCAAAACCTGAACTGGGGCCAACCATAAGGGGAAGGCGCCGGAATAATGCTCAATGAGCGTTCCAATAAAACGCTCGACACTTCCCAAGATCGCGCGATGCAGCATGATGGGTCGTTGCGCTTTTCCGCTTTCATCCACATATTCGAGGGAAAACCGTTCGGGAAGAGAAAAGTCACACTGGATTGTGGCGCATTGCCATTCTCGCGACAAGGCATCTTTTAGTTTAATGTCGATCTTGGGGCCATAAAAAGCCCCTGCTCCCTCATTGATTTGATACTTTATCCCCCTTTGATTTAAAGAATCCTTTAAGCGGCATTATTGGGTTTGCTGATTATCTGGTTCAGGAAGAGTTGGGTGCGCTTAACCCTATGCAAAAAGAGGCTCTTTTTTCAATCAAACGGGCTTCCGCCCGACTCTTGACCGCCATCAATAATATTTTGGATGTG
>CAYJUK010000065.1:6684-8459 GCA_964373335.1 uncultured Planctomycetales bacterium
GCTTGTGTGGCCATCTCCCAATTCTCTAAATTCCCTATATATTTTTCTGGACGCGTGCTGAGCTCGATAGAAAGATCATGAAAACCAAAATCTTTCATGGTGCTAAAAACAAAATCCATGACACTTAAGACCTCGGGAGTAATCTGGTCGGGCCGGCAAAAGATATGGGCATCGTCCTGGGTAAACCCTCTCACTCTCAAAAGTCCGTGCAGAACACCGGCCTTTTCTTGCCGGTACACAGTCCCCAGTTCAAAAAATCGAACCGGCAAATCTCGATAGGATCGAATTTTAGAATTATAAATAAGGATATGCCCTGGACAGTTCATGGGTTTTACAGCATACTCTTCTTGATTGATTTGGAAGTAATACATATTTTCCCGATAGTACTGCGCGTGCCCGCTTTGCTCCCAAAGCTTGCCTTTTAAAATGTGAGGCGTAATAACAAAGTCGTATCCTCGTTTCAAATGTTGCTCTCGAACATAATCTTCAATGATTTTACGCAAGATTGCCCCGTTGGGATGATAAAAGACCAATCCTGCTCCTGCAGATTCATGATAAAAATGGAAAAGGTCTAGCTGGACCCCTAATTTTCGATGATCTCTTTTTTGAGCTTCCTCGAGGACGTTTAGAAACTTCTGCAGATCTTCCTTTTTAAAAAAGCATGTCCCGTAGATTCTTTGGAGCATCGGGTTGTGTTCATCCCCTCGCCAGTAAGCCCCTGCCACGGAAAGTAATTTGAACGCCTGAATCTCCCCGGCATTTTCAATATGCGGGCCTTTGCATAAATCAAACCATTCCTCACCGGTATGATAAATCGACACATCTTTATCGGAGATCCCTGCGATGATTTCCACTTTATAGTTTTCTTCCATACGGTTAAAAAGTTTTATCGCATCCTCCCGGGGCATAAAGGACTGACGGAATATTGGATTTCTTTTGATGATTTCTTTCATACGGGCTTCGATCTTTTCCAAATCCTTGTCAGTGAAAGGCTCTTTCCGATCGAAATCATAGTAGAAACCGTTTTCGATGGCGGGCCCAATTGTAACCTTGATCTCTGGCCAAAGTTCTTTAACCGCCTGGGCCATGATATGGGAACAGCTGTGTCGCAATTTATCAATGTCGGTTTTGTAATCCATCTTAATATCTTGAAACGTCGTCTTTAAATCCTATGCTCCGGCGTTCTTGAATTAACGGCTTTTCCTTATTATAAAATGGGCCCAAGAGGGATCGAACCTCTGACCTCTTCCATGTCAAGGAAGCACTCTAACCAAACTGAGCTATGGGCCCTATTATAGGGTATAAATGCCCGGCGAATTTCAACACGTAACCATTGGGACGATCCCTAGTGGGCAAGGAGGGAGTCGAACCCTCACGGCCTTGCGGCCATTGGATTTTAAGTCCAACGTGTATGCCTTTCCACCACTTGCCCCCTAAAGAATTATTTGATTCTAAAAAGCAAATATATATCTCTCCAGCCTATCAACATGAATGGCGGCTTTACTAAAGTGGGTGTCGAAAATCTTCGAAAAACTTTTTTTTTGTAATAGGAGGTCAATCTTAAAATAAGCGGAATCAATAGGGATTATATGAAAAAAGAAGGATTTTTAAGGCGCGAGCCGGATTCGAACCGGCGCATAGAAGTTTTGCAGACTTCTGCCTTACCACTTGGCTATCGCGCCAAATTATGTATCAAGCATCGCGATGCCGAATGTGGAACCTAAAGAATGAAACCTGAAAATTAAGAGATGTCCCATCACATCCAAATCTCCACC
>CAYJUK010000065.1:8469-11238 GCA_964373335.1 uncultured Planctomycetales bacterium
AGACTTCTGCCTTACCACTTGGCTATCGCGCCACGTTATTTGTCAAATATCACGCTGTCAAACGTGGACTCCCGCAGACTTTTCCTGTATCATCTCCGCTAACTTCTTATTGAGCGACTGTCTAACCAACAAACAGGGGACATTGTTTCACATTTCCTTTGGCAGAATGAACCGAGAGGGAATTCCAGAAACATCTGGTTCAGGGGTGGTGAGATGAAGGCCACTGCCTTTTCACTTAGCTATACCACCGAACAAATTTAAGGGACGGAGTGTAAGACCCCTCTTTTTTTACCCTGAGCGACGATAAAAATCTCCTTTATTTCATTCAATGAGCTAAACAAAGTAGTGATTGTGTCGTTTATTTTTTGCAAACAATTCTAACGATTTCTTCCACTTCAGCAAGATGCCCATCTCCGGTCATCCCACAGGCTAATTGTCCTTTAACAGGGTTTATAAAATGCATCCCTGCCTTTTTTAATTTTTGGCAGTTTTCTTGGACAATCTTATTTTCAAACATATTCGTATTCATCGCTGGGGCAATATAAATAGGAGACTGAGCAACTAAAATGGTACAAGACAACAAATCGTCTGCTAACCCCGAGGCTAATTTCCCTATGAAATGGGCAGTGGCTGGCGCGATCAATAGGCAATCCGCTTCCCGCGCTAATTTGATATGAGGCATCTGCCAAAGCGACTCCCTCTCCACAAACCAATCTCGATAAACCTTTTCTCCCGCAAGGCTCCCTAAAGTTAATGGGGTAACGAATTCTTCTGCTTCCTTCGTCATCACAACAGCTACGGAGCATTTTTCTTCTAACAACCGACGGATTATCTCAGCGGACTTATAGGCTGCAATGCTTCCGGTAACGCCCAGCAATACCCTTTTTTTAGTGTTTGACACGCCTTCCTCTTTAATTTTCAAACTTTAGGCTAAAGTCCTAACACCCAAGATTTATTACTTAGAAGTCTTTTCCTTGAGTTTTTCCGAGGAGTCTTTTAAGGCAACCCTCCCATCCATAATTTCTTCCAGAGCAATAGTCGTAATCTTATCTGATGATGGATTTTCGATTAGTTTCGATTTCCCATCGGCCAATTCCATGGCACGTGCGGCCGCCATCCTCACCAAACGATATACGCTCTCATTTGATTTTGGTAGTAACTCTTCTAATGAATGATATCCCATTCCTTTAACCTCCTATTAAAACCTTGGATTGTAGTAAAATTTATGGTTTAAAAATATGCCCTAATCTATCATCCTAATATTGTCAATTTATTCCTGTCCTTAATATTGCAAATAAGTTATGGATTGTTTTTTAATTCTAAGCGGATGATGGATTTTAATCTTTGAATGGCTTCATTGAAATGATCATTAATCACAACATAATCGTAAGACTTTGCCTCTGCCAACTCCTGGTGAGCGGTTTTTAATCGTTGTTTTAAATCGATAAGGTTCTCTGATCCTCGCCGGAACAATCGTTTCTTTAACTCATTCAATGAAGATGTCTTAATAAAAACACCTACGACTGAAGGGTATTTCTGCCGTACAGTTTTGGCTCCCTTAACATCAATGCACAATAAAACGTTCTTTCCTTTCCTGAGCCAATCTTCGACATTTTTCTTGGGAGTCCCGTAATAATTATCAAAGAGCTTTTCCCATTCCAAAAAATGTCCGGCTTTAATCTTATACAAAAACATCTTTTTCGAGATAAATATATAATCTCGGCCGTTCCGCTCTCCAGGCCGAGGATAGCGCGTGGTCATTGATATCGATTTAACAAAATTTCTCTTAAACGTTTCTAGAGTCAGCAACCATTTGTGTAATGATGTCTTCCCTGACCCCGAGGGACCAGAAAGTATAAAAATCTTCCCTTTGCACATAAATTGTCAAAGGCTATTCTATATTTTGAGAATGCTCTCTCAGTTTTTCGATTTTACTTTTTAATGCAATCACAGAATTTGAAATTACTGTATCGGGTAATTTTGAACCAATAGTATTCGTTTCGCGCTGCATCTCCTGGGCAATAAAATCAAGTTTTTTCCCCACAGCGGCCCCAACCGTTAAACATGATTTAAATTCTGAGATATAATGGTTTAACCTTGAAATTTCTTCATTAACATCGCTATTCTTTTGATAGGAAATAAATTCATCAGGATTGAAAATTTTTTTCTTTTCAATCAGTAAATATCTCGACCTAGATTGTATCTTATTTATTTGTAATGACATATGACTTAACTGCTTTTTAAAATCAACGGCCAAACTTTTTCCTTCTCTTGTTCTCATATGAAGAAGGCCCCTCAAAGCGCTTAATAGAGCCCGCTCCAAAATCAGCCAATATTCTTCAATATTAAATAATGAATCTTTCGTTTCAATGACACCGGGAAGTTTTATTAATTCGGAAATCGTAAATCCATTTTTCAATTTAAAATCATTTTTGATATTTTTAACATACTGTAAATATTGTTTAATGGCCTGATTGTTTAACGTTAACAATAGAAGAGGCCTCTGAGTAAGTTTAACCGATATTGTTACCTTTCCTCGCTCAATGTTCTTTTTTATAATTTTACGAATTTTGTCTTCAACGGAAACAAAGCCCAAGGGTAAATAGAAATCGACATCAAAATAGCGATGATTAACACTTTTAATCTCAACAAATCCCTTGACCTTATCAAATGAAAATTCTGCCATCCCAAATCCTGTCATACCTTTAATCATAGATTTAATTTAGATAATATCTTAAGCCCAAATTATTTTTTTAAACGATTTAATTG
>CAYJUK010000066.1:0-11213 GCA_964373335.1 uncultured Planctomycetales bacterium
GTGGGGCTTACGACCAAACAAACCGGCCTAGATAATATCCGCAACGTCAATTGCCATCCTTACAGTGGGATTGACGCGCGGGAACTCATCGATACCCGCGAGCTGTGCCGTAAAATTACTGATCTTTTTATCGACAGCCGGGAGTTTTCAGACTTGCCCAGGAAGTTCAATATTTCCGTCAATGGTCATCCGATGCACGGTGCCCATTATTGGACGCAGGATATCAGTTACCTTGCCTATCGGAAAAAAGATGGGAAGGTGAAATTCCAAATGTTGATTGGGGGAACGCAGGGACAGAGACCTCATCTGGGATGGCATTTGCCGGTTTTAGTGGAAGCTGATCAAATTGTTGCCGTCACCGCCGCCATTTTAAGATTGTTCCGGATCAAGGGCTCGAGGGAAAAACGGGATCAGATTCGATTCCGTTATTTGATTGAACGGATTGGAGTGACCGGGGTGTTGGATCATTTGAAAGAGACTCTGGGGTTCCCCCTGGAGCCGCTTGATCTGCCTCCCGCTCCCGCCGCTGGACAGGAAGATTATTTGGGCTGGTTTAAACAAAAACAAGAGGATCTCTGGGCGTTAGGAGTCTGTATCCCGGTGGGGCGGCTCAGTTGGAATCAACTCGAAGGGATGGCCATCATTGCTTCCCGCTGGGGAGATAGAACACTGCGGACCACCCATGACCAAGGCCTCATCATCCCGAACATCCCGGCCCGTTTTAAGAATGAGATCTCTTCGGATTTAGCCAGATACGGGTTAAGCGCCGAAAGCGATTCCGTGACCCGTAATGTGATTGTCTGCACGGGGAAACAATTTTGTAACCTCGCTGTCACCGAAACAAAAAGTTATGCCTTGCAGCTCATCGAAAAATTGAAAAAACGGGCATTGATCTTGCACGGCATCCGTATCCACATGAGCGGGTGTCTTAATGCCTGTGCCCAGCATCACACGGCTGATATTGGACTCAAAGGTGTACGCGTCAGACGATTGATGGGGGCTAAGGATGGGTTTGATATTTTTTTAGGCGGCGCGATTAACCGTCAGGTGCAATTGGCCCTGCCCTATAAAGCCGGGGTGGATATTGATCAGCTGCCCCATGTCATTGAGGAGGTCATTAGAGAATATTATCTGCAGCATAACCCTGGGCAGACTTTTAGCGACTTTTGGCGGGAACGTCTGGATGGAGCGACACAAATCAATGTCCTGGAGAAAGATTATCGACCGCCGACATGGATTTGCGAGAAATGTGAATACAAACATTTGGGAGAGGATCCGCCGGTTTTTTGTCCGAGTTGTTCAGCGCTTCGCCGGCATTTTGTTCGGTTGGAAGAGTCGACCAACGAAACTGCGCAAGTCAAGGTTGATGCCTCTCAGCAGAAAAAAACAGTTCTCTCAGTGAAAGAGCAACCGCCCAGCAATCAAAACCAGAATATAGATTCCTTACCAGAGTTTCAAAAAGCCGCACAATTTTCGAGTATTCCTCAGGGACGAGGCCTTTGTGTGAAACTTAATGGAAAAGAGGTAGCCCTTTTTCGAGTGAATGGAAGTATTTGTGCGATTGATAACCTTTGTCCGCATGAAGGGGGATCATTAGCGGAGGGAGAAATCAAAGATAATGTTGTCACCTGTCCTCTCCATGCCTGGAGGTTTGACGCGTGCTCCGGTTGCGGGATTGATCCATCGGATCAGAAAGTGGCGCGATATGAAGTCAAAATAGAGGGAGAGGATGTATTGGTAAAGCTATGAATTAGAGACAAGGAACAGGGGACTGACTCGGGTTCTGTCCCCTGTTCCCTGTCGAAAGAAGGTAACAATGGATATTCGCAATAAAGCGATTCGAATCAATCTCTCCGATTTTAAATCGGTTCCCATGCGGGCCTTTCATACAACGTGGATCGCTTTCTTCATGTGTTTTTTTGGATGGTTTGGCATTGCCCCGCTCATGCCGGTCATCCGCGAAGATCTTGGGCTGACAAAAACGCAGATAGGAAACACCATCATTGCTTCAGTGGCGATCACGATTTTTGTTCGTCTGATGATAGGGTGGTTGTGCGATAAGATAGGTCCTCGCCGAGCATATTCAGGTTTATTAATCTTGGGATCGATCCCAGTCATGACCATTGGTTTGTCGCAAAATTATGAGACGTTTTTTTGGTTTCGTCTGGCGATCGGCGCTATTGGCGCTTCCTTTGTGATCACGCAGTATCATACCTCGGTTATGTTTGCCCCAAACTGTGTTGGAACCGCTAATGCGGCGGCCGCGGGCTGGGGCAATCTGGGCGGCGGAATCGCTCAGATGGTGATGCCTTTGATTCTGGCCGCTTTTATCCATTTAGGGATCAGCGATTCCTTGGGATGGCGATTGAGTATGGTCGTTCCAGGGGTTGCCATTTTCATCATGGGGATCATGTATTATCGGCTGACCAAAGATTATCCCGACGGGAATTTAAGTGAGTTGAAAGCCAGGGGACTTGACCCTCAAAGGACCAAGACAACTGGAAATTTTCTGGCTGCTATTAAAGATCATCGGGTTTGGGTTTTGTTTGTTATTTATGGAGCCTCTTTTGGGATAGAATTAACCATGAACAATATTGCCGCGCTTTATTTTTCAGACACCTTTCATTTGTCGATTGGGCAAGCGGGCCTTGTCGCTGGACTGTATGGCTTGTTGAATATCTTTGCTCGTGCCTTAGGAGGGATTATTTCCGATCGTTGTGCCATAAAAGCAGGATTAAGAGGACGAGTGCTGTTTTTGGGAACAGTCCTTTTTTGGGAAGGAATTGGTTTGATGATTTTTTCAAGGATGACGATTTTGTCTATGGCTATTATAACAATGATGACTGCCGGGCTTTTTGTACAAATGGCTAATGGGGCCACCTATTCGGTTATCCCTTTTGTTAACAGAAAGGCTTTGGGATCAGTGGCGGGAATTGTTGGGGCTGGCGGCAATGTGGGGGCGGTTCTTTTTGGATTCTTCTTCAGGATTGAGGGATTGAGTTATGCGACGGCCTTATTTTATTTGGGGTGGATTGTCATGGCAGCTTCAGCTTTTTCTCTCATGGTCAAGTTTTCTCCGGAGGTGGAAAGGGAAGTTAAGGTCGAATTTGAGGCGGCGCGTGCCAAAAAACTTCAGGCACAACCGGTATAGAACCACTATTTTTTTATGATAGATAAACGTTTGATGGTCATGAATGATAATTCTTTTGAAGAGGATCAGAATCAAGGAAATCTGACGGCAGTTGAGAAATTTGCATTTCAGCATGATTTCAAACGGCTTTCTCCCGAGCAACCGCTGTATCAGGAATTGATCCCCAAAAGAACTCCCGGACCGGGGGAGCAGTATGCCTTTGCTGTAAATTTAGATCAATGCACGGGCTGCAAGGCTTGTGTCACGGCGTGTCATAACGAAAATGGGCTGGAAGAAGATGAAACCTGGCGGTCGGTCGGCCTTCTTTATGGGGGGTCAACCCAAGAGCCGGTGATGCAGCATATCACCACGGCCTGTCATCACTGCCTCGAACCGGGATGTCTGAAAGGGTGCCCGGTGAATGCGTATGAAAAGGATCAAGAAACAGGGATCGTCAAACATCTGGAAGACCAGTGCATCGGATGCCAGTATTGCACCTTTACCTGTCCTTATGATGTCCCCAAATACAATCCTAAAAAGGGGATCGTCCATAAATGTGATATGTGCATCAGCCGATTGAAGGTGGGACAGGCACCGGCGTGTGTGCGGGCCTGCCCGAATGGGGCGATACAGATTGGATTAGTGGAGACTGTCTCGGTGAGAGCGAATCCAAGAGAGTATGTCAATATCCCGGATACAGCGGACTCGCGTTATACCCTGCCGACCACGCGATATCTGACTCAAAAGGAATTCCCTGGCAATATGACCTCGGTGGATTTTTATTCGGTCAAACCCGGACAGGCTCATCTGCCGCTCATTGTCATGTTAATCCTCACGCAGCTTTCGGTCGGGACATTTTGCGTTTTCCTATTTTTAAAAAATTTTATCGGGCAAAACCTTCAGTCGACATTTTCTGCTTATCATGTCCTGGCGGGGCTGGGCGTAGGGCTTTTGGCTTTAGCGGCCAGTATTTTCCATTTGGGACGTCCCTGGTATGCCTTTCGGGCCTTTATCGGTATAAAACATTCCTGGTTGAGCCGGGAGATTGTGGCCTTTGGGATCTTTGCCGTTTTGGCCATGTTGAATGCCCTGAGCTTTTGGCTTAATTCATTCTCTCAGTTTCTCCCAACAGCATATATAGAGAAGCTGTCTCTTCTGACAGTCTTCTTTGGATTAGCTGGGGTCTTTTGTTCTGTTAAAGTCTATCAAGTTTCTCACCGTCCTTACTGGGACCATCCCCTGACGATGGCAAAGTTTTTCTTGACGACGGCGATTTTAGGATTAACCACGATTTTACTGATCACATCGATCCTGGGGAATATTCAACCGTCCGGAGGCGGGGCCACCGGTCAGATTTTAATGGAAGTGGTTTGTCTGCAGCTTTTGATTCTGTCCGCGGTGAAATTGATTTTGGAGTCAACGATTTTTCTTCATTTGGGGGACCGGGAATTGACCTCTCTCAAAAAGACGGCTGTTTTGTTAGTTCGTTCCTTGAAGGGGGTGACCATGAGACGATTCTTCTTTGGAATTGCCGGGGGAATTTTTTTCCCCTTTTTGATGCTCTTGCAGCATGCGCAGTGGGGGGCAGACAAACTGGTGATGATTTTCTCTTTGATTTTTATTTTTTCCCTGATGGGGGAGTTCTTAGAAAGGTATTTGTTTTTTAAGGCCGTGGTCACTTGGAACGCTAGATGACATGTCATCATCGGTGTCATTATCGGGACACATCCCAAAATAGGATGTGTCCCAGGATGTGTATTAAGGAAGGAAATGTGCTGTGAGATGAAAAGCGAAAATCGATTTATCAAAAAGATATCCCAGCTTCTTTATCAAAAGGATGGGGTATTAACCCAAGAGTTGGCCCTGGAGGATTCTCCGCTTACTCTTGGCAAACTTCCCAAACGCCTTTTGCCGGATCGGACGCTCAATACCATTTGCGGATATTGTTCAGTCGGTTGCAGCCTCACCATTCATATGAAGGATAACAAGGCGGTGAATCTGACTCCGACAAGAAATTATTCGGTGAATTTGGGGGAGGCCTGTCCGAAAGGTTGGGAGGCCTTATCTCCGCTCAAAGCCCCTGATCGGGCAACCACTCCTTATCTAAGAGATCGGTCCGGGCGATTGGCTGCTGTCAGCTGGGACGTTGCCCTTATCGCATTTGTTGAAAATCTTCAAAGGATTCGATCCCAATATGGGAAAGAAAGTGTGGCCTTTTTGAGTACTGGACAGATCCCAACGGAAGAAATGGCGCTGTTAGGGGCCTTAGCCAAATTCGGCATGGGGATCCTTCACGGGGATAGCAATACCCGTCAATGTATGGCGACCTCAGCGGTGGCGTATAAACAATCGTTTGGTTTTGATGCCCCGCCCTATGCCTATCAGGATCTGACAGAATCAGATGTGTTGATTTTTATTGGCGCCAATCCGTGCATTGCCCATCCTATCCTTTGGCAAAAGGTGTGTCTGAATCAGAATCATCCCGAGATTATTGTGGTGGATCCCAGGAAAACTGAGACGGCCATGGCGGCCACGAAACATTATGCCATTAGGCCTAAATCAGACTTGTCGTTGTTGTATGGCCTCGCGCGTATCCTTATTAAGGAAGGCTGGATTGATCAGGGATACATCAAAGACCACACCAGCGGGTTTGAAACCTTTGAAACTCATGTCAGGTCGTTTACTCCGCACAAGGTCAGTGAAGTGACAGGGTTGAGCATTCTACAGCTCAATGATTTTGCTCAGACGATACATAAGGGGAAGAGGGTTTCCTTTTGGTGGACGATGGGGGTGAACCAAGGTTATGAGGCTACCCGCACCGCTCAGGCTATTATCAATCTGGCTTTGATGACCGGGAATGTTGGCCGTCCGGGAACCGGCCCAAACTCCATCACCGGCCAATGCAACGCTATGGGGTCTCGGTTATTCAGCAATACGACCAGTCTTCTGGGAGGCCGAGATTTTTTAAACCCTGATCACCGTCAGAAGGTTGCCGATATTTTAGGGATTAACTCTCAAAGGATCCCATCCCAAAACAGTCTGGCGTATGATCAAATCCTGGATCAAATCTCCCGGAATAAAATCAAAGGTCTTTGGGTGATTGCGACCAACCCGGCGCATTCTTGGATTAATCAAAAGGAGTTCCAGGAGACGATTAAAAATCTGGAGTTCCTGGTTGTGCAGGATATGTATTTTACCACCGAGACGGCGCGGTTAGCGGACTTGATTCTGCCTGCGGCGGGCTGGGGAGAAAAGGACGGGACCGTGATTAATTCCGAACGACGGATAGGATTATTCAAGAAGGTGGCTGATCCCCCGGGGCAGGCGTTAGCGGATTTTGATATCTTCAGGCTCATCATGAAGTATTGGGGATGTGAAAAGATTTTTCAAGAATGGTCCTCCCCCCAGGCTGTCTTTGAAATATTAAAAAGACTTTCGCAAGGGATGCCCTGCGATATCACTGGCATTAAAGATTATCAGATGATTGAGGAGAAAGACGGTATCCAATGGCCTTTCCCTGAGGGCGCAATCGGAATCGGGACACATCCTGGGACACATCCCAAAATAGGATGTGTCCCAGGATGTGTCCCGATTAATGAGCGCCGCTTATTTGAGGATGGAAAATTCTATCATCCCGATGGGAAAGCAAGATTCATCTTTGAAGAGGTACGGATGAATCCCGAACCAACGGATGAAGAGTTCCCTTTTATCCTATTGACGGGACGAGGGACTTCATCGCAATGGCACACGCAGACGCGGACAGCTAAATCAGCTGTGCTGCGGTCGATGTCTTCTCAAGACGCGTATGTGGAAATGAATCCCGAAGACGCCAGAAGGTTAAGTATCCAACAGGGTCAAAAAGTCTTTGTGTCGACACGGCGGGCCGCGGTTAAGGTTGGGGTGTGTTTGACCCCCACCGTCAAGAGAGGGGAGATCTTTATGCCGATGCATTATGAAGAGACTAATAAACTGACCTTCCCGGCATTTGACCCCTATTCCCGTCAGCCGTCGTATAAGAACTGTGCGGCCAAAGTGGAAAGTGTTCCTTATTATGAAAGTTAACCTTGGTCCATTGTTAACTCAATTTTGAATTCCTTCCCTGCCCGCCACTATTCTCGAGGGGCAGGCGGGCCCCTTGATGGGGGAGGATAGGGGGAATGACGTATTGGATCAAAAATCTTTGTAACTGGGGAGGGAACGGTTTTAAACCGTTCCCTCCTCTGTAAAATTGATATTAACCAAAAAGGAGAGGAGGGGAGGTTAGGCAATGAGAGGAAGATATGATTGACGCGTCACGGAGTCCTTAAAGTATTTTCGTTTAATGGATCAAGTTTTGTGAAAGGAGATACAGAATCATGTTTAAAATAATTAATCAAAATCTTTTGAAGGGACTGGGGATGGCGGTGATATGTGTTTTGCTGGCTGTCCCTGTTTTTGCTAAAGACGCGCCGACGGTTGATTCTTTGGCCGGGGCATTAGAAGAAAAGGGGGTCATTCTTGATACTGTCTGGACCTTGCTAGCAGCCATATTGGTCTTCTTTATGCAGGCTGGTTTTGCCATGGTCGAGACGGGTTTCACCCGAGCCAAAAATGCCTGTAATATCCTCATGAAGAATCTGATGGATTTTTGTTTCGGGACAGTGGCCTTTTGGGCCATCGGATTCGGGGTCATGTTTGGCGTGGGGAATGCCTACTTTGGCACCAGTGGTTTCTTTTTATACGATGCCGGAGGGACATTTCCGTCTCTCGATTGGACCAATGTCCCCCTGGAATGCAAGTATTTCTTCCAGCTCGTTTTCGCCGCGACGGCCGCGACCATTGTCTCCGGGGCCATGGCGGAGCGGACGCGATTTACTGCTTATATTATTTACAGTATTGTGATCAGCGCGATCATTTATCCTGTCTCCGGTCATTGGATCTGGGGAGGCGGCTGGCTGGCAGGATTTGGGATGTGGGATTTCGCCGGTTCTACTGTTGTCCACTCCGTTGGCGGCTGGGTAGCTTTGGTTGGAGCTGTCATGTTAGGGCCGCGTTATGGCAAATATAATCCGGATGGGTCTTCCAACGCGATCATGGGGCATAGTATCCCCTTGGCCACATTAGGGGTGTTTATCCTGTGGTTAGGCTGGTTTGGGTTTAATCCCGGGAGTACCATGGCTGCCAATCTCAGTATCTCTCATATCGCAACGACAACAAACATGGCCGCGGCGGTCGGGGCCATTGCCGCTATGGTGACGTCCTGGATTATGTTTAAAAAAGCAGATATCAGCATGTCCTTGAACGGGACCCTGGCAGGTTTGGTCGCCATTACCGCTCCCTGCGCCTTTGTTTCTGTTGGAAGTGCTTTCTGGATTGGGTTAGTGGCAGGTATCCTGGTTGTTTTATCCGTTGTTTTCATCGACAAGGTCCTTCATGTTGATGATCCGGTGGGGGCGGTTTCTGTCCATGCGGTGTGCGGTGTCTGGGGAACCCTGGCTGTCGGTCTTTTTGCCCAGGACGTTTTTTCGCCGGGGACAACCGGTAATGGCTTATTGTTTGGCGGTGGAGTGAAACTCCTCTTCGCCCAACTCGTAGGAGTCATCTCTGTCTTTATCTGGTCAGCTGCTATGGGATTCCTTTTGTTTTATGTCATCAAAAAGACCGTGGGATTAAGAGTTGACCGGGATGAAGAAATCAGAGGGCTTGATCTAGATGAACACGGAATGGAGGCCTACGCTGGTTTTGAGATTTATTTAACTGAGTAAAAGACAATTCAGCAATGAAGGAGAAGAGACATGAAATTAATTATTGCCATGATTCAACCGCATAAACTGCCGGACGTGAAAAAGGCCCTCTTTGATGCCGATGTGCATAAGATGACCGTTGCCAATGTCCTGGGCTGCGGCCAGCAAAAAGGATACAGCGAAACCTACCGGGGCGTTCTTCATGAGGTGAATCTTCTTAAGAAAGTACGTCTGGAGATAGCCGTTAATGAGGATTTTGTCAAGCCGACGGTCAACGCCATTATTAAAGGAGCGAGGACGGGGAAGATCGGTGACGGAAAAATATTTGTTATCGATCTGCCTCAGTGCATCCGCATTCGTACCGGGGAAGAAGGCCAAAAGGCTATTGGCTGAGAAAGTTTAGGAATGGCAGAACGGCCTGCCCTTTTTCCTCCTCTCCGAGCAAGAAGGGAGCGAGGGTATTGCTCCTAAAAAGGACCGTTCTGCCATTTTCAATTTGTTTAAGCCTTAATTCCATTGATTCCGGGGACACGCAGCTAAAAGGTAGTGTCATCGGAATTGATAAGATTTCAACCCCAACTCCGAATTTAAAATGCTATTTTGACCCCAATTTTGCATTAAATACAAAATTAGGGTTCCACAGTCAACGACTCACTCACTAAGTGAAAAACCTCACTCGTTGAGCTCTCGAGGATAGACGTATTTTCTAATTCGGAGTGCGTGGGTTTCAACAGGCATTTATCCTCTTCAAAATCAAGCAATTCGGTTCAGAAAAAAAACTTGACAGTTGAGTGGTCAAATTGTATATTAGCTCCACTTATCAAGGGCAGCGACGTCCTTATAGGGAATTTCTACCCCATAATTTTTAGGAAAAGCCGTAATCAGTAAACAGTCTTTATGGGGTTTGTTAAATGGTAATGATCGGGCATTGAAGTCCACTTTAAACCTGAGGATTCTCGGAGAAGTGGACTTTTTTTTTGATATTTTATCGTTGGTTGAGCCTGTCTCTTAAGGGATAAACTAGGGTAATAACAGGAGAGGAGGAAGGAAATTATGGAACCAATCATTAACAGCGGTGATACCGCATGGGTCTTGGCTTCATCAGCCTTGGTGATGCTGATGACCCCGGGATTAGCCTTCTTTTATGGAGGTATGGTCAGACGGAAAAACATTTTAGGGGTCCTGATGCAGTGTTTTATCATCTTATGCGTCATAAGTATCCACTGGGTGTTGATAGGCTATAGTCTTTCTTTCGGGCCCGGCAATGCTTTTATCGGGGGTCTTCAATGGTTTGGGTTGAATGGGGTAGGAATGGAACCCAACGCCGATTATGCCGCAACCATCCCTCATCAAGCCTTTATGATTTTCCAAGCGATGTTCGCTATTATTACTCCAGCCTTAGTTATTGGGGCGTTCGCTGAACGTATGAAATTTTCCGCCTTCCTTCTTTTCGCTATTTTATGGGCGACATTCGTTTATGCTCCTATCTGCCATATGGTCTGGGCTGTCGGCGGGTGGGTTCGTAACATGGGAGCCCTGGATTTTGCCGGTGGTACCGTCGTTCATATTAATGCTGGAATCGCGGCCTTGGCCGGTGCCTTGGCGCTCGGGAAAAGACAGGGGTATGAAAGAAAACCCATGCCTATTCATAATATGCCTTTTGTCGTTTTAGGGGGTTCTCTTCTGTGGTTTGGATGGTTTGGATTTAATGCCGGCAGTGCCTTAGGTGCTGGTGGGTTAGCAGCTAATGCCTTTGTGGTGACCAATACCGCTGCCGCTGCTGGGGGATTAAGCTGGGCACTCTTAGAGTGGAAATTCAGCGGGAAGCCGACCATGTTTGGTGCTGTCACTGGTGCCGTGGCCGGATTAGTAGCCATTACTCCCGCGGCAGGTTTTGTGGATACCATGGCCTCCATTATTATCGGATTGCTCGTGAGTGTTTTCTGTTTCTTCGCGGTCGGTTTTATCAAACCGAAATTAGGATACGATGATTCTTTGGATGCCTTCGGCGTTCACTGCATCGGAGGGATGTGGGGGGCTTTAGCAACTGGAATCTTTGCCAGCAAGGCTATTAACCCAGCAGGGGCTGACGGGCTTTTGGCAGGAAATCCGGGGCTGGTGATTATTCAGCTCAAGGCCATTTTAGTGACCCTGGTTTATTCTTTCGTAGTCTCGTTTATTATTTATAAGATTGTGGATGCTATTGTAGGATTGCGTGTTACACAAGAGGATGAAGTGATTGGATTGGACTTGTCCCAGCATCATGAACGGGCTTACACGATTCTGGATTAATTATTATAGTAATTAAGAGTCTCCGAAAATAGGGAGGAAAATCTATGAAGCTGATTATCGCGAGTATT
>CAYJUK010000067.1:0-1748 GCA_964373335.1 uncultured Planctomycetales bacterium
TTACCGCAAAGATTCTTCAATACGACGGCTTTACAGCTTTCAAGGCTATGGACGGAGCCCAAGCGTTAGCAATATTTGAGAAAGAACGGCCGCAAATATGTCTTATAGATGTGCATTTGGGATATTCCAAAATCGATGGTATGGAGGTCTTGAGAAAAATAAAACAAACGGATAAGAACACCGAGTGCATTATGATTACCCGGATAACAGATAAGGACACTATTGATGAAGCAAAAAAAATGGGCGTTAAGGAATATTTACTAAAGCCGCTTGCATCCGAGCAATGGTTAGAGAAGGTTCATGCTGCGGTAAATGCCCTTCAGGGAGGAGCTAAGTAGATGGCCAATCCTCTTACTAATGAACAGGCATTATATGACAAAATTAAGAACGAAAAGATAACCGTTCCTTTAATAATTTGGGATTTAATGTATCGTTATTTAGGTGATGAAATATCCGCTATTACACAAATTACGTTATCTTGCTTAAGGTATAACGAACCGATATCAGTAAGTGATGCCAAGAAAATTAAAGAACATACAAAGAAAATCAACGCTATGGTCAGGAAGATTTTTCATCACGAAAAGATTGAGAATGAAAGCGAGAAGCTGGAAGAATTGAAGAATAACAATACAAAACTTCACCCGGTCATCCACGAACTCTTTTTCCACTATATTGGGAATGATGTGTATGGCATTGATCTGATAGTCGGATACCACGTTGATCCCATTGATGAGAATCCAATTCCGGTCGAAGATGCACAAAAGATTTTGAACAAAACTTTTACCATCAAGCAATTCATGGACAGACTAAGAGAAGCGACACAGCAGGAAGTGACAATCATTAGGGAGAAAGCTTCATGATCAAGATATTGATTGTCGATGATGAACAGGGGATATGCGACTCGATTAAAAAACCGTTCTCCTATATCGGGTTCACGGTGTTTACGGCAAAAACAGCCAAGAAGGCGCTAAGTATTTTTGAGAAGAATAAGCCCAAGATAATTTTCCTGGACATTATTATGCCCGATGTTGATGGGTTGGATCTCCTGAAGAAATTTAAGCAATTGGATCCGGGAGTCATTGTTATTATGGTAACGGCCAAAGGGGATGAAGAAACTCAAAAGAAGGCAGTTGAACTTGGTGCAGACGAATTCATGACAAAACCGTTTAGTTTTGATGATTTACGCGTGGTTGCTATTCAGAAGATTGAGAAACTTTTAGGGAAAGCCGGTCACATGCAAAAGCCACATATCTTTATTGTGGATGATGAGGAGAAAGCTCGCGAAAATCTCAAAAATTTTATATCTCCGAGATACGATTGTGATGTTACGGAAGCCAACGATGGTGAGTCAGCTATCGAGAAAGTGAAGAGCATAAAACCGGATATTATTTTGCTGGATATCCGAATGCCGGGAATAAGCGGGATCGATGCGATTGGTGAAATCAAGCAACTCAGTCCGGATTCAAGAATCATTGTTATCAGTGCCTGGAAAAGCCCTGATGTTGCCACCAAAGCGATGAGTATGGGAGCCTTCGATTATCTGGATAAGCCTGTTGATTTTAAAGTATTCCAGGAGAGATTTGAGTCCGCGCTTGTTAGTATTGGAAAACTTATCAAGAAACGTTAATGAGCGCGTGGCTTATGGAGCAAACCCGACATAAGCCACGCGCGAATTAATACCGACCCGGATTTTCGACTGCCAGAAATTTGCATTTCACTTTCGAAGGATTCTTGAAATAATGCGGTTT
>CAYJUK010000067.1:1758-10757 GCA_964373335.1 uncultured Planctomycetales bacterium
ATGCGGTTTTGTGCTGTCAAACGAAATCGTGTCCCCGCCCTTTAAGACAATTTCCTGATTGTCCAAAACACACACCAGTTGACCGCTTATTACGTAAACCATCTTTTCATATTTCCCTTTATTTTGCGGGGCGCGATCCAGTGAAGTTTCGCCACCAGGCAGCAGAAGAAACTCCTGAGCGAGGAAACTTTGATTAGGATTGTTGATTATATTGGAAGATGCTTTTTCGTTAAATTGATACCCACCAGTTCTTTCCTTTTTCCTTATTATTAGGCACTCTTCAAATTCTGTTCCCTTAAAAAGTTCTTTTATGGTAATCCCCAAAATAAAACAAAGCGTCACTAAGGATGAAAACTTGTGAGGTTTACCAGCTTCAATTCGATTTATTGTGCTGATTGAGATAGCCTTTTGCGGCCCCATGATGGCAGCCCCGCGTTCATACACATCCTTCACAGTTAAATTCAAATCATTTCGGATTTTTTTAATTTTTTCGTAATGTTTCATAAGTTTATTCCTGTATTTTTATACATTAACTCGGAAGACATGTCAAGTCAAAATTAATAAAATAAAATTATATTTTGACATACTAATGATTAAATAATTGTTAAGTAATACACAAATCATTACATTTAATACTGTTATGAATATATATTTTGTATATCAAAATACACTAAAAAAACTTGCATTATGACATATTACATGTTATCTTTTCAGTACGGGAGGAAAAGGCTATATGATCGAGTTCATATCCAAGCTCAGCGGAATATTCAAGGCTTCAGCCATTCCTTTATTTTTAATAACAGCGATTGATTCAAGAAGGGTGAATATAAAGGAAGAAAGAAAGTTGAAAATTGAGGATACGGTACCGGGTGATAATTTCCCTTATATAATTACCCCAACTCCGAATTAGAAATGCTTTTTCAACCATCGAACTCTCAAGGAGAGGATTATTTTCTAATTCCGAGTTGGGGTTATGATCAAGTTCATAAGAAAAAATAAGAGAGGAAGGCATTAAGAAATGACAATACTTCTGGTATTAAACAACAAGTCTGCCGGAAATGTTCAGCTTTTAATCAGACTTCCCAATGAAATTATGGAAAAAAGGTTTAAAAAACTAATGGATATGCGAATGTACCAAGAGGCTTTCGATCTTATATATTCGAAATCTCAACTCGGTGAATATTACTTTCTTGATCCAAATAAAATGCATAACATCAAACCGCCTGAATACATTCTGGTCGAAGATTTAATTACCGCCTCCAAGCGAAAGAAGCCCCATTAGTTCAATGAAGGTCTTATTTTATGTGATATACTATCTCCATTATGTCCAAGGTTCATTCTAAGAAAATTCAGCCTAAAATATTAGTCATTGACGACGAGCCGGATATCACCGCCTCTTTTCAGTCATTTTTTGGGAGGAGAGGATATTTAGTCAATACGGCAGCCAGCGGTGAGGATGCTTTAAATATTATTAGATCATCCAAACCCGATTTAGTCTTTCTTGATTTAACCTTGCCGGAAATGCACGGGAAAGAGGTGCTTAAGAAATTACGCCAATTTGACAAGATAACGAAAGTTATCATTGTCACCGGGCACACCCTGGAATCCGAAGACGAGAATAAAGAATTTCAGTCATTAGGCATTAGTGCTTACTTGAATAAACCAATCGTATTGGATAAGCTGGTAGAAATTGTCGAATCAGTTTTGAGAAACAAGTTTTCTCTTCAAGATTTTGACAAATATAAACTGGTAAGAAAAGCAGACCCGCCGGCGATTTCTTCGATAACCCACAAATTAAAAAATCTTTTAGGCAATATGAGGAATCAGTGTGAAGTTTTTCTTTTAAATAAAAAAGACGGTATATATAATGGGAAATCTGAAAAAGAGCTTGAGATGATGTCAGAGGAGATTATGCAGGATGTTATAAAAACCGTTGATCAGGCTAGGGAGGTCTTTGAGGGAATAAAAGAAGAAAAATAGATGTACCGCATTGCCATTAGCGAAGAAGTGCCTGTAATTTTTTACTGATCCTGTAGACCTATTCCCTAATAATCTCTATAATGATTTAATATTTCAACCGAATTCTTGCGAGAAGGATGGGTATGTCAAAGATTTTAGTTGTCGATGAAGAAATCGACATCCTAGAAGTTACAAAAAAATTTTTTAACAAACGCGGCTTTGATGTTTTCATCGCCAGCAATGGCATGGAAGCCTTCCGTCTTATCAAGGATGAAAACCCAGATTTAGTCTTGCTTGACTTCAATCTCCCCGGGATGAATGGTGTAGAGGTGTTAAAAAAGACAAGGGAATCAAAGCTTGATACGAAAATCATTATGGTTACAGGTTTTGATACTGAAAAGGTCATTAATGAAACTAAAGGTTTGGGGATTCAGGATTACGTTCATAAGCCGTTGGACTTGGACAAACTGGAAAAGATCGTTATTGCTGCCTTGAACACTTCAAGCCAAAATAATTCGTAGTATTGCATAGACAAAAACGGAAGTTAGGCTACGGTGTTGACAAACCTTGCATTTGACGTTAGCATAATCCGCCAATTGGTTAGATTCAAGAAGGGAGACCTATGTGGAATAAAATCATTTCTTTTTTTTCAAAGACATCACAAGAACATAATGGAAAAAAGGTTCTGCTTGTTGAAGACAGTGAAGTTGATCGGAAGATTATCGAGAATACCCTGACTAAAAATGGATATCATCTTTTCCTCGCACCTACAGGGGAAGCGGGCTTGGAACTCGCCCGAAAAAGCAAACCGAATCTGATTATTTTGGATTATATGCTGCCAGGCATGAATGGATTGGATGTCTGTAAATCCTTGAAGGCTCATCCTGATACGAAAGATATCCCGATTTTATTCTTAACCTGTGTGGATACCCCCAAGAATATCATTGACTGCTTTGAGATTGGGGCAGAGAATTATCTGGTCAAACCTATTACCCCCAAATTACTCCTGACACAAGTGGAAATGACTTTGCAGGATACATCATCTACGGTCTAATTTTTTCTCACCCATAGATTTTATTATTGGATTGAGCTCATGTTTGATATCAAACTGATTCGAGAAGATTTACCCCGTGTTCAAAAGGGTCTTAACGCCAGGGACGTGAAGATCGATCTAGAACTAATTCAGACCTTGGACAATGAAAGGCGGGGCAGGCAGGTTGAACTGGACAACTTGCGCAGTCAAAAGAATTCGGCCAACGATGAGATTGCCTCATTGATTAAGGAAAAGAAAGACCCTAAGGAAAAGATCGCCGGTATGAAAGGGATTTCCCATAAGATCAATGAGTTGGAGCCTCGGGTGAAAGATTTAGAGGCCCAAATGGATGAACTGCTTCTGACGATTCCTAATCTGCCGCATGCCACGGTTCCTGTCGGCGGCTCAGAGCAGAATAAGATTGCGCGGACGTGGGGAACTCCGAAATCCTTTGATTTTAAACCGCGGACTCATATTGAATTGGCTGAACGCTGGGATATGATCGATTTTAAAAGGGGCGCCAAGATCAGCGGTTCCAATTTTATCCTTTATAAAAAGGAAGGGGCTCAATTGGAACGGGCCTTGTATAATTTCATGCTTGACCTTCATACCCAGCAGCATGGTTATCAAGAAGTGTTCCCTCCATTTTTGGTCAATCCTGCGGCGATGACCGGGACCGGCCAGCTGCCCAAGATGAAAGAAGATATGTATTTTTTGCCGGAGGATAATCTTTATTTGATCCCTACGGCCGAGGTCCCGGTCACGAACATGCATTCTGATGAGATTTTAAGAGAAGAGGATCTGCCGGTTTATTATACGGCCTACTCCGCTTGTTTCCGGCGGGAAGCGGGATCTTACGGAAAAGACACCAAAGGACTCATCCGGGTGCACCAGTTTAATAAGGTCGAGATGGTGAAGTTCGTTTCTCCCCAGCGGTCTTATGAGGAATTAGAAACATTGGTTGGGCACGCGGAAAAGGTCTTACAATTATTGCAGATCCCTTATCGGGTTGTGATGCTGGCGAGCGGGGATCTCAGTTTTGCGGCGGCGAAGTGTTATGATCTGGAGGCGTATGCCCCAGGGGTTGACAAATGGCTTGAGGTTTCGAGTTGTTCCCATTTCGAGGACTTTCAGGCCCGACGAGCAAACATCCGATTCAAAGGCAAAAATACCCCCAAGCCAGTCTTTGTGCATACCCTCAACGGCTCGGGGCTGGCCTTAGCCAGAACCATGGTGGCTATCCTGGAAAATTATCAAACTCCCGAAGGGGGTATATTAATCCCAGAGGTGCTTCAGCCGTATATGCGTGGTTTAGCACAAATAGGGAAAAAGCCTGCCTAAGCTCAGAATTAGAGTACAAAACTCATGATAATAGTTAAGCTATTAAAAGGAGGAGGATTCCTATGGGCCAAGTGATCTTGAAGGCTATTCAACTTGCCTTTGCGATTCTACTGCTCCCGTTTATTTACACCCTATCGATCAATTTTTATTCGGAGTTTCCCAATCTCCACTTCGCTCATCAAAAGGCCTTATTATGGGGACTTATCGTTTATGTCCTTTTCCATTTTTTTATCCTGGTTCCTTCCCGCATGTTCGACTTTGGTCAGAATCTCATTGGGGAGATCTTCAAGTTCGCCTCGTTTTTGAGCGTGTGGATGAAGAGAATTTTCCCCTTTTATGTCTTGATCTTGACCGGATTATATTATGTTTGGGCGTATCTTCTCCGTAAAGCGGGATATGAGCTTTATTTTACGATGATTTTTGCCTTCTTTTACACGATGCACCTGGTCTTAACAGCAAAGGGAATCTATGAAGACGATGAAAGTATCCTTAAGTATAAGTATATTTTGTGTTTCGGTATTGTTTACATTATAAGTTTATTGACGATCTCAGCTGCCTTGGATTGGACGAAGTCAGGGATGGATGTCAAGATATTGTTTCAAGAGACCCTGGATCAGGGTCTTGCCATCTATAAGCAGGTGTTTAATTTTGTTACCCAAACGAAATATTGACGTTTGTACAACCAATAGTCAAAATTTATAGAGAGCAAACGTCGAGATATTGGTTTTCCCTAGTGCAAATGGTTAAGAAAAGACCAATAAGGCTGTTGCCAGGACTTTGAGAAGAGAGGTGGGCCGCTGCAAAACGCGGCACAACACCTCTCCTTCTCTAAAATAAAATTAATGTAGGAGAGGTGGCTGAGCGGTTGAAAGCGGCGGTCTTGAAAACCGTTAGGGACTTTTCGGTCTCTCCAGAGTTCGAATCTCTGCCTCTCCGCCAAATAATATCATGACTGAAAGGTCTCCATCTCAAGTTGAAGAAATAGAACCTCCTCTCGCCAAACAGTTGATGGATGATTCCCATCCTCTGATTGTGGATATCCGCGACCCTGAATCCTATCAGGAGGCCCACATTGTCAAGGCTATTCATCTGACCGACCAAAATATTGCTGAATTTATTGCAGGGAATGAGAAAATCCGGCCGATCATTTGTTATTGTTATCACGGATTGAGCAGCCAGATGGCGGCCGATTTCTTGTGTCAACAGGGTTTTGAGCGCGTCTACAGTCTTAAAGGTGGGTTCGAACAATGGCGCGCTGTTTATCCGGAACTTATTCAATCCTGATCATCTTCTTCTAATCGATTTCTACCCATCCCAGCCATAAAAATGATGTATTTTTAGAAGCAGTAGTGATAATATAAAATTAAATCTTGAGATGTGGAAAAGAGGTCAAACCTCATGCATAGTGCTCTCCCCTTAAGTCCATCCACCGCTGAACGATTAGGAATCGGACTTTTTCGTTATCAAATCACCCCCGAGAAACGTTTTCTTAAAACCAATACCGCCTTAGCTAAGATTTTTGGGTTTCCCTCCGGTAAGATTTTTGAATCCCTCACCTTAGACCAGTTGATCCCGAATATTCAAGATCAAGTAGACTTTTTTCAAGCGATAGAAGATGAGGGGAAGGTTCAATTCTTTGAGATTGCCTGCCCGAGGAAAAATGGCAAGATCCAATGGATAGCGATCTCGGCTTCCAAAGTAATCAATGGCCAGCAAGAGACGTATCTTGAAGGGGTGGCGCAAAACATATCCCCTTATAAGATAACCCATGAGCGTTTAAACCAAGAGCTGGATGTCCTGCAAGGATTTTTAGACAGTATGCCGGATGCCATCTATTTTAAAGACCGAAAAAATCAAATCACGCGTGTCAATAAATTTTATGCGGATGGATTCGGCTGCTCCAAGGAAGAGTTGATTGGAAAATCGGACTTCGATTTCTTCCCTGAAAATCAGGCCAGACAGATGTTTGAAGATGACAATTCGATTCTCCGGACGGGAAGGCCCATTATCGGCAAGATTGAGCGGACCCTGCTCCCCAACGGGACATGGAATCAGGTGATCACCACCAAGGTGCCTATGTACGATTGTCATGGCCGTGTCATTGGGACCATGGGAATTACTCGTGATATGACCGCCCATGCCAATCTGGAGCGGGAGCAGTTCTCCATGATCCTTAATGCCATGACTGTTCTGGGGAAAGCACTGGAGATGCGGGATCCTTACACCTATTGTCATACGCGATATGTCGCTGAGATTGCCCAGGCCATTGGCAGGGTTCTTAAATTTGATAAGAATCAATTGATGCAAATTAAATTGGCAGCGGAATTGCATGATTTGGGAAAAATCAGCATCCCTCTCGATATTCTTATTAAGCCGGGAAAATTGAGTGATCTTGAATTCCGATTGGTCCAACGCCATGTGGATAATTGCTATTCCCTCATTAAGGATATTGAGTTCCCCTTTCCTTTAGCCGAGATCATCTATCAACACCATGAACGTTTGGATGGCTCCGGCTACCCTCGATGTCTGAAAGGTGATGAAATCCTCCCGGAGGCAAGGATTCTCGCCGTGAGCGATGTCTTAGAGGCCATGACCAGTCATCGTCCTTATCGTGAGGCCCTGGGTGTCCCCAAGGCCGTTGAAGAACTCGTGAAAGGCAGCGGCATCAAATACGATGCTCATATCGTTAAAACGGTGCTTAAGGTATTAAAAAGGAATGGGGCTAAACCATTCTGGCAGAATAATTCTCCTTTTTAACCTCTCTCCCAATCTTCATCTTTATCTCTAATAAATATGAAATACCTCTATCAATTCCCACTTTTAAAAGATAGGGCAAAGGTTAAGAAAGCCTTGAAAGGAATCATAGTTTTTTCAATTATAGCTGCCGGATTTATAATGCAGTCCATGGCTGCTGCTTCTCCTGGAGGGCAGCTGGCCGCATTTTGTGCCTTATCCGCAGAAGCTGATCCGCATACAGGCAGTGTTAACCTATCGGTTCCCATAGAGGTCCCCTCCGGCCGGGCCGGCATTCAACCTAATATCCAGCTAAGGTATAATTCCAGTCTCCCCAATGGGATATTGGGTCTTGGATGGGAATTGGAACTGGGCTCCATTCAGCGTTCCACGAAACAAGGTATGCCGCATTATGATAATACTGATACTTTTATTCTTAAACAGAACGGATCTTCCGGGGAGATTATCTTCGATTCTAGCTTGGGCCATTACCGGTACAAGCAGGAAGGGGTATTTGTCAGGATTGTTCGTGACGGAGATGCCTGGATAGCCACAGATAATAATGGCATTCAATATTATTTCGGCCAGGATGAAAATTCCCGTGAGTTTGATCCTCAAATCGGCAACCGTATATTTAAATGGTCTCTCAGCAGAGTCGAGGACCTCCAGGGCAATTATATGACTTATAGCTATTGGAAGCGGTTCAATCATCTCTTTCCCCAGCATATTTATTACACAGGAAATTCTCAAACGGGTTCACGGCCCTTTGTTCATATCGAATTTGAAAATAATTTTCGTGAGGATATCCCGGATATTTATATAGCCATTTTTCGTCAGCGCCGGGACAGCCGCATTACCGGAATCAATGTCTACGTAGATGAGATTTTACAGAAACGTTTTGACTTAAACTATGGAGAGAAAAGTCCTGATACAGGAAGATCCTTGTTAAGATCGATTACTCAATTTAATTCTACTGATCAAGACGCTGTCCCTATATTGCCGCCTTTACGTTTCACCTATCAAGATCACCGGGGTGATTCGGCATTAACGTATAATGTCATATCTATAGATCAAGGGCCAGCCGCCGGAGAAGATTTTCTGTCTGGTGATTTTAACGGGGATGGTTTGGCCGATATGGCCTACTTCATTGTCTCAGCGGGGAGAGTGGAGGTATCTCTGTCGCGCGGGACCTCCTTTGCCGCTCGAGAAACATGGATTCAAAACTTTGCCACTCATCTCAACCTCCTGGTAGGGGACTTTAATTCTGATGGTAAAGTTGATATTGTCGAGTTTAATCCCAATAACGGAAATTGGAGGGTCGCCTTATCGAATGGCAGCGCCTTCGTTGATCAGGGAATCTGGGTCAGCGGTTTTGGTCAAGGAGATCATCCTCGTGTGGGAGATTTTAACGGTGATGGCAGGACCGATATTATTAGAATCAGAACGAATAAATTATCAGATCCAGATCTCTATGAAGGATACATAGCCGTCAATAGCGGAAATCGTTTCCAGGTTTGGGAGTATTCTCCCCATCCCTTTATAAGTTTGGGACGAGCGGATGACGGCCGCGTTATTACTACCGGTGAATTTAACGGTGATAGTTTAACCGACTTTGTAAACTTTTATCAAAATTCTGGCGAGTGGCAAATGAATTTCATTACCGTTGACTTTGGAACACGCTTTTATCCTCAATGGCGCATTAGCAACTTTGGACAAGGGAAAAATCATGTCATTGCCGATGTTGATGCGGATGCTGTTATCGATATAGGTTATTATGACAATACAACCGGCCGGGGGTCAAGTCCCAATTTTCCTGTAAATTCGATCACCTAAGGGCATAAGATTTCTTGGTGCTCTTAACGATCCGTTCTATGACAACCTTGTGACCGAGCTCATCGCGAAGGGCCAGGATCTGAGCCTTCTCATTGAATGA
>CAYJUK010000068.1:0-10628 GCA_964373335.1 uncultured Planctomycetales bacterium
TGCCATTGAAGAAATCCGCCTCCAGGATCAGAAGAGCGAAATCCTTAAGTTTCCCTTTGATCAATATCTCCCGTCTATTAGAAATTTTTATCCAGAGTATATTGCTCAGGAGATTGATACCCATCAGGTTCTCTGCAAGTCAAATCGATTTTATAAGGATCAGCGCATTCAAGTATTTTTGGATAAAAAAATCGAAAAGATCAATCTGAATCGACAGACGGTCACAACCGATGAAAAAGAAAAATTTCCATTCGATGTCTTACTGATTACCAATTCTGCTGAAGCCCTTTTGCCTTCCGTGCGGGGAGTTCAAAAGGTAGGAGTCTACAGTTTAAGAAGCGGCTCGGAAATATATCAATTGATTCAGCAGCTTCCTCTGATCGACACCGTTTGTATTCAAACCGAACAAGTCTTTGGATTGAGATTGGCTTTAGCGCTGCGCAAGAAGAATAAAGAGGTCATCCTGATTTCTCCTTTAGAATCGTTGTTTAGTTCTTGGCTGAATGAAACAGAATCGCGGATTGTCTCTCGTTTAGTCGAGGAATCCGGGATTCGAATCTTATCTGAAAATGCAATTGAGGAAATCCTGGGAGAAGGGGACGTGAGGGCCGTCCGTTTGAAATCGGGGAAGGTGATCGCTTGCCAAACGGTGATCTTCCCAGATTGCCAAGCAGATTTAAAATTGTTTCAAGAAACCCCCTTTGGTAAAGATTCAAAGATTTGTGTCGACGATGCTTTCCTTACTCACTGCAGAAATGTCTTTGTTTTTGGAGATCTGATCCAATGGCCTTCGGGGAATCAAGGGGACATTCTCAGTCCAGATGAGCTTTTAGAACAAGGGAGAGTTGTTGGAAGACAAGTCAATAACGTCCCCGAGTCCTATATCTTTCCCCTGAGAATACAAGATGTTAAAGTCAATGATCACACCATCGTCTTCTTAGGGCAGATTCACCCTCAATCAGACTGTCAAAATTATATCCAACACAGAGAAGACCATCCGTTGACTTACAAAAAGATTATTGTCAGAAATGATCATATCCAAGGGGCGATATTGATTAATGCAATGGAGGATAAAGAGAATGTCCTGCAATGGATAAAACAGAAAGATAAGTCGTGGATGGAGGAAGGCACTTTTATTCATGAACGATTGTCCTGCTCTAAAATTTGTTAATGGATTAAGAGAGAGTGAAAAAGAATCATATTTCCCCTTGCCAAAACGAAACGATTGTATTATCCTATGACCAGATGTTTGAGATACACAGCCCGGCGTTATACCACACTTATAATCTTATCCTTATCTATCATTACCTTTCAATCAAACGTTTCCGCCGAATCTAAAGTACAAATAACCGAGGATTATCGCCTACAGGGTTATATCGAATTCCAGAAAGGTAATATCGAACGGGCATTAACTTTTTACGCTAAGGCATTAGCGGTCTTTGAAGATGCTCCCATTTATAATGACATTGGTGTTGTTTATGAGCAATTAGGATATCAAGATAAGGCAGAATATTTTTATCAAAAAGCTCTTCGGCTGAACAAAACTTATCCCCCCGCCTATATGAATCTCGCCTACTTATACAAGGTCAAAGGAAATTGGGCTAAGGCATTGGAATATTTTCAGCTGCGCATTTATTACTCTAAAAGTAAGGATTATTGGACTCAACAGGCTTCCAGAGAAATAAATGAAATCAAGGATTATCTTATCCGAACCGATCCGGAATATCGCCAGAGATATTTTGAACAAGAAGCTCTAAATTTTACGGAAGACATTATTCATCAGGCTCATCAAGAATTTAATGAACGGTTGATTCGGTCCAATGAATATTATCAAAAAGGAAAGGGAAATTTAAAGCAGAAAAATTATTCCGAGGCCATTGCTGAGTTTGATAAGGCCTTAATCTTTACTCCTCTCAATCCCAATGTGTTAAGAACAAAACGTTTAGCCGAGTTTGAGAAAATCAAGTCGGAAATTTCTCAACATTCCCAACAAGCGATGGATAAGTTAAATGCGGGTGATGTGGATTCCGCAGAGGAAGAATTTCGCAAGATTCTCACCAAATTTTCCAGTGAATCCCAAGTCCCATCCGAATAACGTCATTAATATGATATATGTTTTTGTGAAAGTTTTTCTAGGGCATGCCTGAAACCAGCCTATTTTTACTAGACGCCAATGCTTTGTGTTACCGTTCCTATTATGCCATCCGCGGATTAATGAATTCCCGAGGGCAGGCCACCAATGCGATTTATGGATTTGTCCATACGTTAAAGAAGATCATTCGAGAATTTCAACCATCTTATATGGCCGTGTGTTTTGATTTGGATAAAAAAACAAATCGGCATAAAAGATTTGCTGAATATAAAATCCAAAGACCGGCCATGCCTGAAGATCTCGTCAGTCAAATTCCCATTATTAAAGAAATCGTCTCTGCCTACCGGGTTCCGATCTTTGAATTAGCGAGTTTTGAGGCGGACGATATCATTGCCACCCTGGCGATAAAGTGGTCGCAGCAAGATAAAGACGTTGTGATTGTCAGTGATGATAAGGATATGTATCAGTTAGTGAATGAAAGAATCAAGATCTGGAGTTACCGGAAGGAAAAGATTTTAGGAGAGCAGGAGATCAGGATATCCTTAGGGGTTGACCCGCGATTGGTTTGTGATCTTATCGGGTTAGCCGGGGATAAGGCAGATAATATCCCCGGCGTTCATGGAATCGGAGAAGTGCATGCTAAGAATCTGATTAAGCAGTTCGGGAGTATAGAAAATATCTTTGAGCATCTCAACCAAATAAAGTCAGAACGTTTAAAGGAAAAATTACAAGCACATAAAGATATGGCATTTTTAAGTAAAGATCTCGCTCGTCTGGATACCCAGGTTCCTTTAGAGATCGATTGGGATCAGGTTAAGGTAAGAACCCCTGACGCCCATCGATTAGTTAAGATCTTTAGAGAATTGGAGTTTAAGAAATTAACTGAGGATCTGTCCCAGGAATTCCAGCGATCGGGGTCATTATCAGCTCAAATGTTAAATGGGGAGCAGTCTTTTAGGGCTCTTATAAAAAATATTCATAAGCAAGGCCGTTTTGCATTTTTTCTTACCTCTTGCCAGGATGATATAGTCAAAAATAAAGAGGGGATATATATTTGTTATGATGGGCAGGAGGTATTTCAATGCGAACCCGCGGCATTGAATAAACTGAACGAATTATTCATTGACCCAACGATCGTTAAAATTACCCATGACATCAAAAAGGCTTACAAGCTTTTAGAGGAGATGGGAATCTCGCTTCCGGGCAAGTCTTTTGATACCCTTTTGGCAGGGTATCTATTATCCCCCTCTTCATCTTCTCATTATGAGATTAGTCCGTTATCAACAGTTTATTTAAAGATCGACGATCCATTCCTTGATGACCCGGTTAAACAAACCTCTTTTCTGGCTCAATTAGACGGCCCTTTATTACAACAGCTTAAAGAAAAAGAATTATTATTTTTATTTGATGAAATTGAGATGCCATTGGCGTTCGTACTTCACAAGATGGAAAAGGAGGGGGTCAAGATCGATCAGAATCATTTGAATCAACTGTCGAAAGAAACAGAACGAAAGATACAAGATCTCCAAGTTCGAATTTTTAGGTTAACTGGCAAAGAATTCAATCTTAATTCCCCTAAGCAATTGAGTGAAATTTTGTTTGAGAATCTTAAATTGCCGGTCCAAAAAAAGACAAAGACGGGGTACTCCACGGATGAAGAGGTTCTGACGCAATTAGCCCGTCACCATGAGGTTCCCTTGCTGCTTTTGGAATACCGACAATTAGTCAAATTAAAATCTACTTATATTGATGTCTTACCTCAATTAGTTCATCCTCAAACAGGACGTATTCATGCCTCTTTTAATCAAACCGGGACAGAAACCGGAAGGCTATCCTCAAGTAATCCTAACCTGCAAAATATTCCTATCCGGACTGAGTTAGGGCGCCAGATTCGGCAGGCCTTTATTCCTTCTCAAAAAGATCATGTGCTGATTTCCGCTGATTACTCTCAAATCGAGTTGAGAATCCTGGCTCATTTTAGCCAAGATAAAAATTTAATGGAGGCGTTTAAAAATGATCAAGACATTCATAGTTTTACGGCCTCTTTAATCTATGATGTCGCTTTGACAGGGGTCACCAACCAGATGCGGGCCGTGGCCAAGAGGGTGAATTTTGGGATTATTTATGGGATGAGTGCCTTTGGGTTAGCAAAAGATTTAAACATCCCCCAGGGCGATGCCCAGGAATTTATCGATAAATATTTTTTAAGGTATCCGGGGGTGAAGGCCTTTATGGATCATCAAATTGAGTTGGCTGAGCAAAAGGGATATGTTGTGACTCTTTTGAATCGCAGGCGGTATCTTCCCGAGATTCATAGTTCACAACACTCCCTTAAACAATTCGCTCAGCGGCAAGCCATCAACGCCCCGGTGCAAGGATCAGCCGCGGATCTGATGAAATTAGCAATGGTTAAGATTCATCAATCCTTGGAAGAACAAGCCTTGCAATCCAAAATGTTGATCACGGTTCATGATGAGTTGGTTTTCGATGTTCCAGCAAAAGAAAAAGATAAAATGATCGCTCTGATTCGATCGCAAATGGAAAATGTATATTCTTTAAAAAATGTCCCCATCAAAGTCATTATTAAGGTGGGGGAAAATTGGCTTGATGTTAAGGAGGTATCAGTAGAAATTCTTCAATGAATATTGCATTTTTCTCATCGGAGGTTGCCCAATTCGCCAAAACAGGAGGCATGGCAGATGTCTGCGAGTCCCTGCCTCTGGCATTGGAAAAAATTGGACATCAAGTTGTCATTTTTATGCCCTATTATCGGGGTGTGGAAAATCAAACCCTTCCCTTGAAAGTGATTCAACCGGATTTGATTTCAACAAAGGTCGGTCGGAATATAGATGTTTATTTTATTCAAAATAAGAAATTTTTTGATCGATCAGGTTTGTATGGGGATGCGCAGGGGGATTATCCAGATAATCTTCTTCGGTTCCAATTTTTTTCTCAGCAATCGCTGGAATTATTGAAACGACTCAATAGACCGATCGATATTGTGCATTGTCACGACTGGCAGACTGCCTTGATTCCAGTTTATTTAAAGTTTCTCTATACCAATGATTCTTTTTATTCCCAGACGAAGTCTCTATTAATGATCCATAATCTAGCCTATCTGGGTCTGTTTCCAAGGGAACAATTCCCCCATTTGGGGTTGACGGAAAGTTCATTGGATCCCAGTCAGTTTGATTGGTATGGTCAGATCAGCCTGCTTAAGGCCGGGATCTTTTATAGTGATGAGGTTGTTACCGTCAGTGAAAGATATGCCAAAGAAATTCAGGATCAAAAGATATCGGGTGTATTAGCTAAAATCGTTAATGCCAGGGAAAAAACTGTGGTCGGGATCTTAAATGGACTGAATTATGAGATCTGGAATCCGGAAACGGATCCTTGGATAGAAAAAAAATATTCTGAAGAAAATCTCTCAGGAAAAGTTTCCAACAAACAGATCTTACAAAATCTCTGCCATTTGCCCCCCAATTCAGAAATACCTTTAATATCTTATGTCGGCCGTCTGGCTTATCAGAAAGGAATCGATTTGATTGCTGAGGCGCTTGATGAATTCACTCAATGGAATGTCCAGCTTGTCATCTTAGGGGAAGGAGAAGCCCAGTATCAAGATTTAGTCAAGGAATGGCAGAAGAGATTTCCCGACAAGATAGCTTCATTCATTCAGTTCAATGAGGCGTTGGCCCACAAGGTTTATGCTGGCAGCGATTTGCTTTTGATGCCGTCCCGGTATGAACCGTGCGGGCTAAGTCAGATGATCAGCTTGAGATACGGAACAATTCCTATAGTCTTTTATACTGGCGGTCTTGCAGATACCGTTAGTCCCTTTGATACGCTTGACAGTCAAGGGAATGGCTTTGTCTTTTTGGAGTATAACAAAGTAGCTTTTTTAAAGATTTTTAAACAGGCGATTGATTTGTACGGCAATCAGAAAATGATTTTTGAGAAGCTCATAAAAAAATGCATGGGCTGTCGATTTCGGTGGGAAGATTCGGCTCAAAAATATAACCGGATTTATCAGCATCTCATGGATTAAGACAGAATGGGACTATAGGGAGTTCTTTCAGATCTATTCAGAGAAGGAGTTTATTGAAAGATCATGGTGGTCATTGGCTTAACGGGAAGTTTGGGGACAGGGAAGACCACAGTAGCTACAATGCTTGCTCAGTTAGGGGCAAAAATTCTGGATGCAGATCAGATCGCTCATCAATTGATTCGATCAACGGGGCAGTGCTATCAGCCCATCATTAAGACATTTGGAAAAAGGATTTTAACCAGGAATCGCATTGATCACAAGAAAATGGCCCAAATTGTTTTTTCTTCTTCCCGAGATTTGAAAAAATTGACGCAGATCATCCATCCGCAGGTGGAGAGAGTCATTCGTCAACACCTTAAACATTTTCAATCCCAAGGACGAGTTCGCGCTGTTGTCCTGGATGTTCCTTTGTTGTTCGAAACCAGGCTCAATCAATTGGCGGATGTGGTTGTAGTCGTTAAGGCAAATCATGCATTACAAATTAAACGCGTTTGTGCGCGATTAAATATATCTCAATCCGAAGCACTTCTTAGAATAAGGGCGCAGATGCCCATTAAGGATAAAATGAGACTAGCTGATTATGTCGTTGATAATCGCAACAATTTAACCATTTTAAAAAAACAGGTTTATAAACTATGGACAAAGTTACAGCAACCCCCAAAAAAGAAAGTAAGTTAGAAAATAAAATGGAAAACGAGGGAGATATCAATATGGAAAAAAATACTCAAGCTGCTGCAGAAAAGTCTTCCAATTCCAAGAAGTCCTCTGCTGCAGAAAAATCCAATGCGAATGATAAGACCTATCAGGACGTCGAGATCCCGGATGATAGGGAATCCCTGGATATCAGCAAATTGAAGGATATGAAGATGTCGGAATTATCCAAGATTGCCAAAGAGATGAATATCAACGGGGTCAGCGGGATTAAAAAGCAGGATCTGATTTTTAAGATTTTGCAGGGACAAGCGGAGAAGAAGGGGTTGATGTTCGGCGAAGGGACCCTGGAGATTCTGCCGGAAGGATTTGGATTTTTGCGGTCGTCTAATTATAATTATCTGCCTTGCCCGGATGATATTTATATCTCTCCATCGCAAATCCGAAGATTCGATTTGAAAACAGGAGATAGTGTCAGCGGGCATATCCGGCCTCCCAAAGAAGGGGAAAAATATTTCGCCCTCTTAAAAGTCGAAGCCGTCAATTTTGAGAACCCGGAGAAATGCAAAGAAAAAATCCTTTTTGATAATCTCACGCCTCTTTATCCTAAGCAACGGATTCACCTGGAAACCACCGCTCAGGAGGTTTCTATGCGGATCATGGATTTATTGACTCCTTTAGGATTGGGACAGAGGGCATTGATTGTGGCTCCCCCTTACAGCGGGAAGACTGTTCTCTTGCAGAAGGTGGCCAACGCTATTGCCCAAAATCATCCGGATGTCATCCTGATTGTTCTACTGATTGATGAGCGTCCGGAAGAGGTGACGGACATGCAAAGAAATGTCAAGGGAGAGGTCATTGCCTCAACATTTGATGAACCGGCGGAACGGCACGTTCAAATCGCGGAAATAGTCTTGGAGAAGGCTAAGCGACTGGTAGAACACAAACGGGATGTAGTAATTCTCTTGGATAGTATCACCCGGTTGGCAAGGGCATATAACACCGTTGTCCCTCATAGTGGAAAAATCCTCTCCGGGGGTGTGGATGCCAATGCCTTGCATAAACCGAAAAGATTCTTCGGGGCGGCGCGTGCCGTGGAAGAAGGAGGGAGTTTAACGATCATTGCCACCTCTTTGGTTGATACCGGAAGCCGAATGGACGAGGTCATCTTTGAGGAGTTTAAAGGAACAGGCAACATGGAGCTGCAATTGGATCGTAATCTCTTTCAACGCAGGATTTATCCGGCTATTGATATCAAAAGATCTAATACCCGTCATGAAGAACTTTTAGTCACCCAGGAAGAGCTGCATAAAATATGGCTTTTAAGAAAAGCATTTAATGATTTGAATTCCGCAGAAGCCATGGAACTGTTGATTGAGAAGATGAGTAAATACAAAACCAATAAAGATTTTTTGGATAATATGAATCAATAATTAAGGGAGGAAATTCATTATGAAGTCTAATGTTCATCCGGTGTACGAGTTAACCACAATTTCGTGTGCCTGTGGGAATTTGATCCATACCCGTTCCACGCAGAAGAATATCTCAGTGGCCATTTGCTCCAGCTGTCACCCTTTCTTTACCGGGGAGAAGAAGTATGTGGATTCGGCTGGACGTATTGAACGTTTTGAAAAGAGATATAAGAAGTCTAAAAAGAAAAGCTAATGTTTGTGTTAAGCAAGTTAGAGATTGCCGAGAAACGGTACAGTGAATTAGAATCCCTTCTGGGTAATCCGAAACTCATAGCCGATCAGAACCAATATCGACATTTAGCTAAAGAATTTTCTGAAATCTCACCGCAGGTAACAGCCTTTCGAAATTATAAAAATATCCTTAGGCAGATTGACGATTTAAAAAAACTTCTTAGCGAGAAGCACGATAAGGAGTTTGAATCCTTAGCCGAAGCCGAATTGCATGACTTACGAGGGAAGGAAGATAAGGTTCTAAAGCAATTGGATCAAATTTTAAACCCTCCTAAAGAGGAAGTGGATCGAAATCTGATCATCGAAATTCGGGCGGGAACCGGAGGACAAGAAGCCAGTCTTTTTGCCGCTGACCTCTATCGGATGTATGTCAAATACGCGGATAAAAATGGTTGGAAGGCGGAATCTATGAGTTTAAGTCCTTCGGAAACCGGCGGTTTTAAGGAAGTCATTTTGAGTATTAGTGGCAAAGGCGCTACTGCCAGACTCAAATGGGAGAGTGGTGTGCATCGTGTTCAGCGTGTACCAGTGACCGAGGCCTCGGGGCGAATCCACACCTCGGCTGCTACCGTGGCGGTTATGCATGAACCTGAAGAGATTGAGATCAAGATTGATCCCAAGGATTTGAAGATAGATGTCTTTCGTTCCTCCGGCCCCGGGGGACAGAGTGTGAATACGACCGATTCCGCTATCCGGATCACTCATGTCCCTTCGGGCATTGTGGTCGTTTGTCAGGATGAGCGTTCCCAGCTGAAGAATAGAATGAAGGCGATGCGAGTTCTGCGGGCCAGATTATTAGATAAAATCAAGCAGGAAGAATTTCAAAAAATGTCTCAAGATCGAAAGATGAAGATCGGTTCCGGTGACCGTAGTGAAAAAGTCCGAACCTATAATTTTCCGGATCATCGGGTGACAGATCATCGCATTGGTTTCACCAGTCATCAATTGCATAGTATTTTAGCTGGGGAATTGGATGAATTGACCAATGCCCTCATCCAGGCCGAACACCGGAATCAAGAGTCATCCCTATGACAGAAGAGGAGTCTCTATTAACGGCTGTTTTGAATTGTCGGCGGGTTGATCTTTATGTGAATCGTCCTGTTTTGACACCGGATCAAAAAGCATGGCTGATGACAATGCAGCAGCGACGCTTGCAAGGGGAACCTTTACAGTATATCTTGGGGTTTACCGATTTTCTGGGGTTAAAGTTGGATGTCGATGCTCATGTTTTCATCCCCCGTCCCGAAACAGAGCTCTTAGTAGAGCTGGCTATTAAGAAGGCAAGGCTTTTATCGAGATCTTTTTTAACAATTTTGGATCTCGGAACGGGATCAGGGAATATCGCTATCAGCCTGGCTTACTTTTTGTTGAACAGTACTGTAATTGCTATTGACCGCTCCCGTGATGCCCTCAAGATCGCAAGAGCCAATGCCCAAAAATTAGGAGTTGATCATCGTATTCAATTTATTCATACGGATATGAGCAATTATTTGAAGATGGTCGCTAAAAAGCAATTGAGATTTGATCTGGTTATCTCCAATCCTCCCTATATCCCAACACCGCAGATAGATCAATTGCCGGCAGAGGTTAGAAAGGAACCCAGCATGGCCTTAGATGGGGGGCCGGAGGGCTTAGATTATCTGCAAGAGATTATCAGAACCTCTTTGAATATCATTCTTCCTCAAGGATATCTCTTATTAGAGATGGGAGACGGGCAGGCCTCGGAGATTTTTTCCCTGTTCGCAAAATTTCCGAATTATAAAAATGTTGAATTCTTGAGGGATTACTCCAATACCTTGAGGGCTGTTTGTGCTCAGCTGAATCCGATGAGGTCCTATGGATAAATTTGTTATTGAAGGAAGACATCCGTTAAAAGGAGAAGTCAAGATCAGTGGTTCTAAGAATGCCACATTGCCGATTCTGGCCGCAACGCTTTTAACCGATGAGCCGTGTGTGATCAGAAATGTCCCGCGTCTGTGCGATACCTCAACGATGTTGAAACTCCTTAAATCCCTGGGAAAGTCTGTTGAGGTCAGCTCGGAGCATACCCTGATCTCCTCTAAAGGGGATCTCAATCCTGTTGCTGATTACAAATTAGTTTCCACCATGCGAGGATCGTTTTGTGTTTTAGGAC
>CAYJUK010000069.1:0-6312 GCA_964373335.1 uncultured Planctomycetales bacterium
TAGGAACCACCAAACCACCAATACCGTTGTCGATTCGTAACAATATACCCCCGATAATTTTTGTATTTTTTATCATAATCAGAGGCCACTAAGACAATTTTTGTGCCATTCCCTCCACCCAAAAGCTTCACATGGGAACCATCCGCATTCATTACATGAAGACCCGCCGAAGTTACCCAATATGATGTTTCAAAATAAACCTTATCACCAGATGGCGAAAACTGGATATTCTCAACAGTGGCAATCGTATAATCTGGATCAGGGCCATCTATGGCGGCACGTTCTGACCGAAACAGCATCTTTGAATCAGTACCATCATTTTTAACCCGCCAAAGCTCTTGCTTCAAAATACCGTCTTTAATTTTTAAACCTTCTGGCGGGTAATATTTCTCACCTACCCATTTACCCTCAACGTCACGAATAAAATATATCCATACACCGCCCGGATGTAATTTTGCTCCATCATCACGACCAGAAAAAGTAATTCCTGAAAAACGGGTAATTTTATGACATTTTCCGTCGATATAATGGCATTGACACAAAGCTCACTTTTAGTTAGGATTGTGTCAAATGCCCAAAGGTCTGCGAAAACTTACTTTCTCCGTCGATGGCGATGGTCTGACCCGATTTGCCGGTCTGGTGCTTTTTCAGGCTTTTTGCAAATCACTCGGTCTTCGCCGGTTTCTGCAACGACGGGTGAACTGGCCTGTTTTGGGCCGCAAATATCATCTGGTCGATCTGTTCCTGACACATATCGTGGCCATCGCGGCCGGCATCGGCCGGATTGAAAACATCCGGTCACTCAAACACAATGGACTTCTGCCATCGCTGCTTGGCCTGCCGGAATTCCCGCATCGCGATACGCTCAGAACGTTCCTCCTCAGTGCGGACGCCGGGCTTCTTACAATCACTTCAGCACGCCCACGACCTTTTGAGGCGCTGGGCTCTCCAAAGCGCGCTTCTGGATGTCGACACGACCAGCTTGCGCGTCTTTGGCCGGCAGATGGAGGGCGGTGTTGTCGGTTATGTGCCGCACTATTCTCACCAACGCTGTTACAATGTCCGTCTCCTGACCGAGGCCGCCACCGGTCTGTCTCTGGCCGGCGAATTCAGGCCCGGCAATACCTTGGGCGTTGTCGATATCATTCCTTTCGTGCTGTCAGGTTTGCAAAGACTGCCTTCGCGCGTAGCCATGAGCCGGGTGCGATTACGAGCCGATGTCGGATTCTACGATGGCCGACTGGTCAAATCCATCGACGAGAAAGGCCTCGGATTCATTATGGCCGCCAAAGCGACCAGCCGTCTGCAATCTGTTATGCACAAGATCCGGTTCAAGGCTTCCGTTGGCGATTGGCAGGTCGGCGAATTTACCTATCACCCTATTCACTGGGAAAAGCCGACCCGCTTTGTGGCTGCCAGAAAATTATCCGGCCTGATAGAGCCGCCGGTGACGCTCTTTGTTATGGAAGAATATGCTTATCACATTCTGGCTACCAACTTGAAGCTGTCCGCCCGCGGGATCTGGCGCTTGTACGCCCGGCGGATGTCCCAGGAACTTTTAATCAAAGAGCTCAAGTGCCATTACGCCATGACAAAGATCCCTTCAAGAAAACTTCTGGCCAATCAGGTCTATTTCGAAATACTTCTTTGGGCATACGACCTGATCAATTTATTCCGCCTGCTGTGTCTTCCCGAACATTGTCGCGCATGGTCACTATCAACAATACGCAGAGAGCTCTTCGTATTACCAGCGCAGTTTGTCCATACACAAAACAGGAATCGGTTGCGGTTGCCCAAAAGTTATCCGCATTTGGACATCTTTACGCATGCGTACCAGAAAGCGCAAAAAATTCGACCACTTGGCTGAATTAATGACATTTGCAAAGAACGATTTAATCAGCCTCGTCGAGAGGCTCTAAAAAACAGGCGTTTTTACCCGTTTTTCAGGAATTCGGAGTTAGGGTTTCAATGATCCTGTCATTATCATTTCGGCAGGATAAACGGCGTCGAGGCAAATCGCGCTTGCCCGATTTCATCGATGACTTTCAATCTCAAAGTCCAATCTTCACTGCCACGAAGGAAATCCTTCACATTCAACCGCGCGATATGCTGATATTCGATTGGTTCATGAAAAGGACCTGCCGCTGTTTCAAACCGCGCGGCCTTTTTACCCTTGCCAACTTCCAAAATAAATTCTTTAAAATGACCGCGGACGGTCCCAAAGATATCCACCGAAACCACTTGACCGCGCTGATCCCGGTTCACTCTAAGATTCGTGAACATGATGGTCAACGCCTGGCCTGATTCCGCCCTCAGCGCTGCCGCCGCATTGAGAAGTCCAGCGCCGGTCATGCCATCCCATCCTTCCTCGCCCATATCCTTTGCCGTCGACAGGATAATATCCGCCACTTGATCATTTTTTAAATTAGGATTTTTAGCCCAAATCAAAGAAGCTGTCGCGGTCACCATCGGAGTTGAAAAAGAAGTCCCATCCTGCTGATAATATCCCGCCTTACGAAGCGAAGGTAAAATATCTTTATTATCCTTGGAACAGAGAGAATAAATTTTTTCCCCCGGAGCGACCAATCCTAAATTGGGGCCCCAATTGGAAGCCGTGGATCGTTCTCCGTTATAATTGATCTCCCCGACAGCCAGTCCGTATTTTGATGAAGAAGGCCCAAAAGACATCAGGTGTTCATTGATGTTCCCGGCGGCGATGACCACGATGGCCCCCATCGCGTGCGCCCGTTCAACGGCCTGCTGTTCCAATTTGGAAATATTTCTACTCCCAAGACTGACATTAATGACTTTCGCGCCGTGATTGACGGCATAGTTGATCCCTCGATAAATATTCAAACTGTCTGTCTGTCCCTCATCATCCGCAACCTTGATCGGCATCATGACGGCCCCGGGATTGATCCCGGCAATCCCCACTCCGTTATTGTATTTCGCCGCGATGATCCCAGCGATGAACGTCCCATGCCCGCGGACATCCGTGAAGTCATGATTTTCGTTTAAAAAATTCCAGCCGTGAAGATCATCCACGAAACCATTTTTGTCATCGTCAATGCCATTTCCAGCGGTCTCTTTGGGATTCGTCCAAAGGTACTGAGGACCATCTTCATGGGTCATGTCCAATCCTGAGTCCACGACCGCGACAACAATATTCTTTTCGTTGGCATCGACCACATTCCATGCCGAATTAGGATCATCCCATGGGGTAAACCCAATGACCGGCAAAGAATATTGGTCGGGAATTTTATCTTCATCTTTTTCTTGAACGGCGCTCCCCGATCCCAGAACCCCATCCCCCATCTTTAAGATGCTCCCGATAACAACCGGCGGCGGCTTTTTGCTGCTGCCTAGCACGCCAAAAAGTTTTTTATGCTCCTTTGCCACAGCTTTATACAAAGGATCGTTGGGTAAAATGGGAAGTTTCTCTTCCTCCCCCTTCTTCTTTTTCTTTTTGCCACCCGATTCAGCCGCTTGATCGACTCGAGATTTGATCTCAGAAACCTGGGCGGCGTAGGACTGAATGTCTTTTAATGGAAGACCCGTAAACTTCTCGACATAGCTGGCAAAATCGAATCCGCTCTTTTGGATAAACATATCGGTGAACTGTTGAGCCGCGCCCAATTTCTCCGTGAGGATATTTGGATTAAGCTTCAGCATGCTCTGCGTGATCGTGTCAATCAAAGCGCCGCTCGCGTCGTAAATTTTCAGGGCCTTTTCACGGCCTTCCTTGCCGCAAGCAATGATCGGACCGGAGATGGCGGGTGAACCGGCCTGATCCGCGGCTTTCAATTGATCTTCGGTATTATTCTCGATATTCTTTTGATCTTTTCCTTTTCCGCTCTCTTTTGAAGATTCAATGATCTCGGAACTCGTGGGTGTCCCTTGAGCCTCGGCTTGCGTATCGGCCTCATTCTGAACATTATCAAAACAGTTCGCTTTAAAACTGTCATTCTTCTTTAGATTGTTTGCCAGAAGGCCGGTGAGCTGATCCATGCTGACCTTGCCGGTTGTTGGAATCCCCATGGGTCCAAATCCGACATTGAATCCGCCCAAAAAGTCCGTGACACTCTTCAGCTCTCCCATCGTGTTTTGAATCTTCCCGGTCGACTGATCCACTTTAGCCAGGGCCATCACCGATTCCGACTTATACTGTTCCGCTTTGTCTTTCCCCAGGACAAATCTATAATGAGGAGTCTCAATGATCAAAACGTAATATTCAATAACGATCTCCCGAATATTCATGCAGGTGTAACATTTCTGGGTTGAACCGCGCACACGAGTCCGCATCGATGGAATGATTTCACAATTATCTATGTCAACATCAATCGGAACACAGGCAAGGGATGGACACTTCCCTGAACAGCCGGGATCAGAGGTATGTCCGCAGGACTCACAGAGAGGAACAATTTCTTCTTTGGGTCCGCAGTTGTGGCAGATCAGTTCACTGGCCCCGAATTTCTCGGTATGCTCGAAGCATTGCTCGTCCTGCGAGCAGGCGTGGCTGTCGCACGGCCCGGGCGCGCCATCCAAACATTGCGGTTCGGTGAAAGATTTGACGCATTGATAACAGTCAAGCTCAAACCCCGGATCAGGCTTCCCATCACGGTTTTTATCCCAATCCGGCGGATTGTCCACTTCTCCGGGCGCGCCTCCAGCGGCATCATTTTCTTCCTTCTTTTTCTGATCCCATTCAGCCCGCTCCGCGTCGGAAATCTCTCCATCGCCATCCTTGTCTTTTTGTTCAAAATCCTTTTCTTTAAAACCAGTCACATTGCCGTTGGCGTCGGTCTCGATGTTCCAATCCGACCAGTCCGAAGGGCCGGGATCGCTGGGATCACCGCGGAAACCTCTGGCTTCACCGCCATCAGCCGCTTTTCCATGCTGCAGATTTTGAAGCATGCGCGATTCCATATCCCCTTGCTCTCCCGGTTTTCCAGTGACCTCATCGCTCAATTTCTTGACCGCTTCCGGACCTTCATTCATCGCGTTCCAATAGCGATCAGAAAAGGCCTGTTGTTCAGCGACTGAAGGAAAACTGGGCGGCGCGGGTTTTTTGCCAGCCTCGACAACTGTCGATAGCGACAATACGAACCCAACCATCAGAGCGCTCAAGCCCCTGACGATCCGAGGATCCTGGGTCATTCGCGCGAACGTTCCCATCACGCGCCTTAAACCCTGTTCCTTTGCCTCATTGAATTCCATATTTTTTCCCATTACCTGAATAACCGCTGGACCTCAGGATATTCCGCGGTTCCGAAAGGATAAAACGCGATCTCATTCGGACTTTTAAGCCCCATGGCCGCGGCATCAATGGTATCGCCAAATTCGTCAAAAATAGCACCGCGCTCTAGTTTTGCTATGTTTTGTTTCAAACCCGGACTGGCCGTATTAAGAAAATCAGCCATGCCTTCTTCAGGAACGTTAAGGCGCTTTTGCAAAGCCGTGGCATTCGCCGCCTTTTCGGCTAAAGTGGATCCTTTCATCGGCACAATCCCGCCCGGATCAAGCACAACGACACGCCAATCGTCCGCGGATCCAGGCACTTTCTCAAAACCATAATTTCCCGTATGATTGTCCATCCACGCGAAACCATTTTTATTCAGTTCGTTGGTCGCGTCGGCAAAAGCGCGGGCCTGCCCCTCGCTCATTCTCCCGCCCTGCCCAGGAAGGAACTTATCAGCGCTTCCATTTTCTAAACGTTCAACGACTTCCACGATTTTTCCATTCAGAGGAGAATTCGGATCATTCACCGTGATAGGCTTGCCTGGCTCAACAATGCGGATCGGACCCCCGGGTCTTTGAATACTTTCGACAGCTTCCCTGCCCGCGCGATCCAGCGCCGGAGCTTCCGTGATCCCTCCGCGGCCAGGTTCCGTAATGCGGATCGCCTTCTTAGCATTGTTGGGATCCGCGTAAACCACGCTGGTGCTGCCATGCCCTAATTCCTCGCCTGTTTGAACAGTAACTGTTTTCCCATCTGGACCTGTAAAAGTTGCCTGAGAATTAGCGCCAACTCCTCCGCGCGGAGGAGAGGTGGGAGCGTCCGGTATTTTTGGCGCTTCCGGAGGACCACGGTTCAACGGGGCGTCACGGGGAGTGCTGCCCGGGACATCATCCGCTTTCCCTGCCAGACGGCCCGCTTCAGCGGCATCATCAATACCGGTGACGCCAGATGGAGGCGCTTCAAAGGGAGGGAAATTTGTTGTCCCGGAAGGCGGCGGATCAAAGCCAGGGAGTTTGACCGTATCATCGAGATGGCTTGCCGCTTCACCGGCTCTTTCCGCTGTCCGTCCAGCG
>CAYJUK010000069.1:6322-10573 GCA_964373335.1 uncultured Planctomycetales bacterium
CGCACCGACAACTTTTTCTGTAGCTCTCACCACATCGGCTGCTTCATCGGCTCCTCTGATTAGAGTGGCCGCTTTTCCTAACCCGGCGGCAATCACCGCGTCCCCAACGACGACTTCCCCGGCGACCTTACCGCCGAAATTAGCCGTGGCCCAATCGATGTCACTGCTGCGCTCTAATTCTCTCAACTTCGCGTCCAAAGCGCCGCCGGCGGCCACAACCGCTTTGATGACGCCGTCAAAATTCGCGTTACTGCCGACCGTGCTGATCGCGCTGTTGATCGCGTCTAAATTATCCGTTCCAAAGATGCCGCCGCTTTCAAATCCCAGATCAACGGCAACCGCCTCACCAAGGGTGTCGAGCGCTTCCCATCCCAACTCCGCCAATCCAACGACGGCTGAACCAACCCCTTGAACAATTCCAACTCCGAAAGCGAGGGATTTTTTCGCCGCGACATAAGGATTCAAATTGTGCACGGCTTCCTCGGCAATCGATTCCGCGGCCAGGCGAAGGAACGATTTATCCTCCCCCGTTTTCATCATGCCGTTAGCGATTTTCATCGTTGACTGAACAATGCCCTGACGATGTTCCTCCGTCAATCGATGGCCGGATTGCAATTCTTGCTGCTTTTCCGTGACCCCTTCCAGCGCTCCGCGCAGGGTATTGACCTGGTTTTTCAGTTTCTTGAGCTGCTCATCCTGTTCGCGCGTCCGTGTTTCCCCCTTCTCTAATTCCGCGATCGCGCGCTGGGCGCTATCAATCTGATCTTGAAATATCTTTTGATACTCACCCAATTTTTTCCCCAGACTTTCTGGACTGCCCGGGCCCACCCCCTCGTAAGCGTTACGGCTCTCAAGTCTTTGGATTTGATCTTTGATGCTCTCGATCTGTCTTTGCTGAGTTTCATCCCATTCCTTCTGGCCGCGTTTTAAATTTTCAATCTGTTCGCGGACTTCTTCAGCCCGATCGTCTCCGATCGACTCCAGACGTTTCGCCTCTTCTTCCAATCCTCGCAGGGTCGATTCAAAAGTCTGATTCCGCAATTCTCTGGTTTGTTCCCGATGACGCAATTCAGTCAATCGTTCGGCATACTCGTCCATGCGTTCGGCCTCAGCCTTGCGCCGGGCGTTCGAGTCGACGGCCCAAAGCCGACGCTGATATTCGTTCTTCAATTGATCCAATTCTTGATTGAATTGCCTCTGAGCCTGCTGGAGTTTTTTAGCGAGTTCCGCTCTGATCTTTTTTAATTCATTGATTCTCGCGGTGTTATCTCTCACCTGTGTCTGGTCAGGATTCCCTTGATTTTTCCGCTCCAGGCTGGCAACTTCATCATCGATTTTTTGGAGTCTTTCACGACGAGCGGTCAGGACATCTCTGGCTTCCTGCAGTTTATTCTTTAAGGCTTCGGTGGCCTCTCGAAGTCTATCCAGATGCCATTTCCGCCCTCGCTGCCGCGCTTCCTCGGCGTAATCCGGCACGCGCGCTTGAGTTCTCTCGGATTCTTCTTTGCGGCGTTTTGCCTCTTCAATTCCGTGCTGACGTTCAAGTTCTTTTTGCTCTTCTTCCTGGATGCGTTTATTAAGGTAATCCCTCTCCCGGGTCATGCTTTCAAGCTGCCGCTGGGCCTCATTTTTTGTCTCCGGACCTTCATTGGGATTATTGATGATGTCTTCGCGAGACTTGATGCGTTGTTGAGTTTCAGCCAGCCAGCTTCGATAGAAAGAGATGGACGGATTGTCCGGAGGCTTTGGCGGCGGATCATTCGGAGGATTAGGTTTATCGCTGGTATTGGGCTGCTGAGGCTGTCGAGGTTGAGTTGTCGATGGTTCTTGGGGAGGCTGCGCTTGTCCCTTCTCCCCCTGGGCAACTCCCGTTCCAAGCCCAGTCCCGCCTGGCTGCCCTGATCCGGCCGCAGCTCCTGCCCCACCGCCGGGCTGCGTTGGAGTTCCCGTTGGTGGATCAACCTTTTTCCCATCCGTTCCCCCACCTGACTCACCACCACCGGTCTGAGTGCCGCCAGCCTGATCACCACCGCCGCCCGGTTGACCCCCTTGAGCGCCGCCGGGTTGACCACCCTGCTCGCCGCCTCCTGGTCCTCCACCGGGTGGTTGAGGCTGAGGAGGTGGCGGGGGAGCACCGGGAACTTTGGTGTTCTTTGATTCACATCGCCCGGGGTCTGGACAATTCTTTTCGCAATCCGAAATCCACGTATACCCCCAGCCTAAATCTTCGCAGGATGGCGGGCCAGGAGGTCTCTGGCATTTATAACAATGAATAAATTCCGGGCTTCCATCCCATTCGGTTTCCTTATACTTTCCTTTATAGACACATTTACCATCCCAGCAGCCCGACATACAATTGGTGTAGGTCATGGTGCCATCGCCGACCTTCTGCCAGCATTCGTCATTCCGCTTTTTACAATTGGTGCACTGCAAGCGTTCTCCCTGCGGCCCGATCGTCCCAAACGGAACACAATACATCATGGGATCAGAGTGACAAACTCCGCCAGGCTCACACCAGGGATGGTTGGCCGGCCATGCCCCGACGTCAAAACACGAATCCGGCGACCCGGATGGACACTCGTAACAATCAGTTCCATTGACTTTTTCTTTCCATCGGCAAACTGAGCGGCAGCTTTTGGCGCAATCTTTAAGACCGCTTAAGCCCTTTGTCTCAGCGCTGCCGCAGACATCCTCCTCATCTAAGGGTCGATCAAAATCCCTAAGCCCAGAGCCGGTTTCAATCTTAGCCTCGCGGAAATAATTTTCCGTCTCCTCTAAATCAACCGCGGTATTTTCGAAATCTTTAAGGACATCATCCAAATATTTTTGAATTTTTCGCAGGTATTCCTTAGCCTGGGAAAGATAATCCATTTGTTTGGTGATATAAGGCTTGTTGCTTTTGACAAATTCTTGGAGGCTGGCCAAATATTGGCGGGCCTGTCCAAGACTCTCCGGCCCCTCGAAAACCTGGGCCTTCAGATCTTTGACCATTTTTTCAAAATGGTTCGTCACCTTCTGGATGTGTTGATAGAGTTGATCACAGTGTCCCAAATGATCCTGTCCGTTTTGATCCATCTCATCAAGAATCCCCATCATCCCTTCGATGAGATCACGGTCGTTCTGCACGCGCTCAGTCATCCCCTTGATGGCCTGGCGCATTCCCGCCGCGCGGTTTGCCATCGCGTCGGACTGAGCGTTGAACTGCCGCGCCTGTTCCATCGTCTGTACGGAATTATTATAAGAATCATAATTCTGGTTCAGCTGCTGTTTCATCCTATCAATATCGCTGTACATGTTCTGAATGTCTTCGTACATCGGATCAGTTGACGCGGGCATTTGATCAACCAGGTTGATCATGTACCGGGCCAGCCGCTGAGAAGGATCCTGGCTTTCAACGGTATTGATCACCTGGGGAGAAAGGCTGTTCAGCAGGTCATCAATTTTCAACGCGATCGTGGCTGGATTTTCACTCGGAGAGGTTTGGAAGGGATCAAGCGGACCCAGAGCTGTGATAGGCCTAAGAGATGATTGAAAACTGTAATCCTCGGCTGGTCCTCCTTGATCGGGGGAAAGAGGCTCCCATTTGGACCAGGACGGATCTTCATTGGGATCAAAGCCGCTGCCGAAACTGTCCCCGCCCTTGCCTAAAGACCTCAGATCAGGACCCACTGACTCGTAAGCCTTACTTTTGAAGGAAGGGTTAATCTCCCGAGAGTTCAGGAAATCATCCCCTGTGCTTTCTTTGGGGCTGCCAACCGAATTATATTCGTTGACGACACCCTTTGATGAACGATTATTTTCGGCTAGTCCAAAAGAGAGGAAGAGAAATAAAGAGGAAATGGTTAAAGAAGCAGCAAGGCAAAGGACGGAAATCTCGCGGGAAAATTTAAAACTGGATTGGGGAAGACTTTTATTCAACTGATCCCATACATTGACTAAACTTCGTATTGAAGTTCGTTGATTGACCCGAAGTCATCAGAATAAAGAAGAGCCGTTATAAAACAGGAGGTAATCTAAAACATTTTCAATCGTTTGTCAACCCATTCATAGACCGGTCAATGGTAATGCACATATAAGAAAAAGCCCTATATCGACGATAAGTCAAGATAGGGCTTGTCCTTTTCGAATTGAGTTCGAATTGGCTTCCTATAAAGGGTGCCATGCTAGACAAAAGTCGAACCTGGCAACTCCCTGTCGTTACTCTAGTTATAGCATTCTATCGAAGGAAGCGCCGCAAACTTGAGGTGTCGC
>CAYJUK010000070.1:0-9331 GCA_964373335.1 uncultured Planctomycetales bacterium
CCGAACCCATCAAGGCGATCAAGCCCTTGCGCCTTGCCAAAGTAATGGTGCATGAAATCGTAGAATCTCTTCTCAAACAAAATTATCAAGACATTAAAATCAGATTAACCAAGAAAGTCTTAAAGAAAATCCACGCAGAAGCCCGAAGGGCGGAAGGGATTTTAGGAGAATTCCTCCCCCAAAATCCCCAAAACGAAGAAAAGGAAACAGGTGCCGCAACCGTATTGGCATTTGCCCTCTTGAAAGCGGCTCTTGGTAAGGCTTGGAGTTACATAAGAGAGTTATGGATCGGTGATGTTCGAGGATTCTTGTTTAAGCCCAACTACAATTTTGAAATGAATGAGTTTATGAAGGACAAGGAAACTGCGCCAGCAGCGTTAGAGAGAGTTATCGGGATGATCAAGCGGCCAGGAAATGATGAGGAAAGAGCCGTAAGGGTTATTGAGTTGATAAAGCAAGCCAGAGAAAAAGGAATTCGGTTAATTATCCAAGGACACCTGCGCGGTGTCGATGGGGCGGGGTCTTCATTAGACTTACCGCGGTTCCAGAAAGACCTGACCTTTTTTAAAGTTGTGACAGGTTTGTTAAAGAAGATTGTAATGACAATTCGGTATGCGCTTCTAGGCGGGGAACCGATGGATCATCTGCCGTCAACGCCAACGGTTGCCAGCAAATTTTTCGTTGAGATTGAATTTGATTTAGCGAAAGACGAAAATTCCTTAGAGTATGTGGCTCCGGAATACGGGATTGTCGAGCCGCGCGTGATGACGCCGCCGATTCATTTGAATCCCGGACAGCCTCATTTTGAGATGAAAGATTCCTTTGCGGTTGTGTTTGGCAGTTTATTCAAATTGAGAGGAATTAAGATTATCGTCAATAAGATTTCACCGATGGCCATGGCAGGCGGAATGGAATCATCGAATGTGGCGCTCATGGCCTTTATTGGCGCGGCGAGCATGCTCCGCGGTGTCGGATTATCACAGGCCGATATCTTCCAATTAGCGGTTAAATTGGAAAATGATATTTTGGGCGGTTTAACCGGCGGTCAAGGTCATTTGGCATTCCTGTTAGGCGGGGCGTATCGTCATGTCTGGCCGTTCGGTAAAGAAGGTTGGTATGGTGCCTTCTCCTTGAAGTACCTCAATGAAGAACAGCTTAAGAAATTGGATAAAAATATGGCTCTGGTTCAAGCGGGAATCAAATACAAGAATGCTAAGAAGCTCGAACATCGAGCCGCGTCGCTGACCAATACGATGTGGACCGATTTATTACGCGTCCGAGATGCGGTTGGTTATCCACTCCATCGCAGGAAATTAAGACTCACGGCTGTTTACACCCAGGCGTTATCCGAAGGTAACTTTAAGAAAGTGGTCGGGGTTTTGAATAAGTATGTTGATATCCGCGACGCCATTACCAGAAGATGGATTAGTTTAGCTTTGGATGCTCACGCGGGCAGGAAAGTGCCGGACTACGCGCAAGAATTCGCGGCGCGGATTTTCAATGATCGGCATGCACTGTATCACACCGACGATTTCAAGGCTTTACGAGAGCTATATCAGACACATCAAGAGAAACTAAGAAAGATCAGTCTCTACACGATGGAACCCATCGACAGATTAGTTAAAGAAGCGCGCAAGCGGGGAATCGCCGTCATGCCCTTAGGAGCAGGCGGGCCAGGAGCGAATCTCATCGCGGTGTCAGCGAAGGGGCGTGAGCATTTAAGGAAGTTCTTGGAATCCAAAGCGATTGGATTAGAGATGATCACCGATGAAAATGAGATTCGTGTGATTATGACAACCAAAGACGATCAAACCCGCGAATTGAAAGGATACTTACCGTTTGAGGCCGGCATACAAGGCTGGCAGATTCAAGGGTTCAAAGAGGCCGGATTTGAGTTGCCCGCAGGGCCTCAAGAGGCAGTATTCAATCAATGGACGGGTGAGTTTAGAACTGCTGGGCCTCAATGGAAAAATGATGATCACGACTCCACCGCGACCGCGGATGGTGAGCCGCTCACAGACGATCAGGAAGTGACATTGGGTAGGAAATTGCAGGCGATGAGGGAGCAGTTGGACGGCGCCGCGGATATAAGACCGACTCATCTTAATGAGATTACGGCGGCAATTCAAATTTTAGGGAATGCCAAATTCAAAGATTTAAAGGAAGAGTTAGAAGCGCTGCGAGACGCAGTCCAAATCCGCGCCGGGCCACAGAAGGTATTTAATGCGCTTTCCGCCGAAGGAATTAACCTCGATGCCTTCAACTTCGGGGACGTCATGTATATCCATCCCCGCCTCCTTGCCCCAGAGAACCAAATCCGCCTTAAACAAGTCATTCTCCACGAAACCGGCGCCTTGTACGGCTTATCCCATTATACCTGTCGTTTCCTTGAAGATTTAGTGACAGGAAAGGTAGTGGGAAGAAAGCGCAGTGCGATCCTGGGGCAGATGGCGATTGCGTATTTTTTGAGAGAATTTGGACAGGTTTCTTCTTATGAAAGGAAGCAGTGGCAGGGTCGGGAAGGTTATACATTGCTTCATAATGCCATATACAATCATCATGTTTTTGATACTACTCAAGGCAAAGGCTGGGATGGATTTATTCAAGCCGTTAAATATGCACAGCTCAATCGTCAGAGGCCTATTAGTGAGACCAAGAAAGATCAAACGACCAATACTCTACTCGAAGGACAAGGTCAAGTTAGCGGCGTTGATATCGATGAATATCCCCCTGCAGAAGAGATGCTCAATGCAATCGAGAAGATTGAGCGGAGAATAGAGGAAGAAAAATCAAATGCTTTATCTGATGAGAAGCAACCCCCCGCCTACCGCGGGGCGATTAGTGTGAATGAATTAAATATCATAGATCAGATTCAGGAATTAAGCGCGCAGGGGAAGACTCTTGAGGCCATTGCCAATGAATTAAGTTTGACTGAGTTCGATCATGTAAAGCACAAGGAGGCTTTGAATATCCTTGGCAGTAAGAACTATTCATTGGCAAACGGCAGCGTCATCGAATTCAAAAAAGAATTAACTGGCATAAAGGTGTACGCGATCAGTCTTCCACCCAGCCTCGTGCTTCAAGGGATCACGGCCAAAGGCCCTGTTGAAAGTCCGCAGATGAGTGATGGCGTAACACCTGATAAACCCTACTTGAACGCCACGATGTTGACCCTGATATCCGATGATGAGCGCGTCATCATCGTCTTCACCGCGGCTTCCGCGGAGATTCCAAATCCAATTGAGAAGATTAACTCATCTGACCTTGCCGGCGTGCTGGCGCATGAGCTGGCGGAATATCGCCTTCGAGAAGTCCGGACAGGTCAGGGGCCAGTAATGACTGACCACAATAATGACGCGCTCCATAAAAGTGCGGGAAAGATAGAAGATCAAATCATGGGTAGTATTCTTTATAGAATTTTGACTCGAGCTCAGAGTGACCTTGAAGGAGCGAAAGTTGAGTTGAATGATTTTCGAGTTAGTTTAAAGTTTGTACTGGAATACGCGGAACTAATTCGCGGAAATCAATTGTACCAGCAAGAAATTCTCAATGATCCGCTGTTACCAGGACTTCTTGCCTATGCTGAAGCGAAAACGGGAATGCTTTCTACACCTGATGTGATGGCAGCGCTTGATCGGCCACAAGAAGAGCGTCAGGCGTACCTTAATTTTCAGGCGCGGATTGCCGAGTACATTCGTGATCACGCGATCAGGCCTCCAGAGGATTTCATCAAGTCATTACTTGAATCAGGAGGCGTTCTTCTGCACTGGCGGAATGTGGACAGTTCACCCAATCATGAACATGCTGGATGGACCCACGTGGACAGCTTGGTGAAGAGTCTGCTTCAGGAGGGATTACTCACCCATGTCATAATTCCGATCAGCAGAAAAGATGAGATGGAGAAGTATTTTAAGTACTTGTCCTCAGGGGACGTTTTGGCGAAAACGGAACTTAGGCAGGCAGTTAGTTCCTCACAATGGTGGGCAGGGAATAGTGAAATTGTCCTGGATGCCTGGATGGGCCTATTGGACACACTTCGAGACGCCAAAGAGACGATCAGTCTAGTTCCCATGCTCGTACCGTGGAGTTATGAACATACGAAAACCAATACACCTGATTCCGGAGTTGAGGAGTTATCGAGAGAAATTCAGGGTATCTTCAAGCAGTGTCCCGGCGCGAGGGTGCTGGTTCTTGATCTAGATGCTTGCGCTATAAAAAAGGAAGAGGATCGGGTAAAAAAAATCTGGGCCCAGGTTACAGATGGAATTAAATTGAATGTTTACAGAATATTGCATTTTGCTGTAGTGAATGGGGAAGACGTGTATGACAACTGTCTGCGGGAATATGTGCAGATGACCGAACATGTTTCGAGTTTTGCGCTAGGGGATTTGATTAAGGCTCCTTTTGGCCGTCTAGGTATAACCCGTACTTATAAAGAGTATGTGTCTTCAACTTTTGGCGACTACGATGGGCTTTTCGTCACCGTGCGGCGTGGGCAAGAGGGACGAGGATCACGGGAGGTTCCATCGACTCATGAGCCGGAATTGTCTGAGCCCCCATCGCCAGTTAGACAAGAAGCTTATTCAGCTTCCCTGCAGACGTCAGGCGTCGGGGAATGGGGGATGGATGTTGTGATTATTCTTGCGATTTTAATGAGCGGTGTGTTGATTAGATTTATAAAACCGCAGGCGATTTTTAGTGGCAATGAAAAGAGTTCCTTGCCTGGTGTTACAGCAACATTAGGCAGGCATCATCCAAGTTATTTGGATATTAATCCCGGCGCAAGGCGGGAGGATGAAGGCAGGAAAGGATTATTAATGGATTATGTTCAGCGGGCCCTTCAAGAATTGGGGATGCCTGAGAATTTATGGACGGTGAACCTTAAGGACCGGCCGGGTCAATCAACGGCTGAATATCTTCTGGATCACCGGATGGTCCTTGATTCGGGTCTGGCCAGCCGCGCGCCTCCGTTAGACGATCCCTCTGATTCCCGCGTTTATCTTTTCCACGCCCTTCTTAAAGCCATCATTCGCCACGAAAATAACCATGCTATTCTTGCCAGGAAAAGATTGAATACAATCAAAGAAGAAATTGCCGTACGCAAACTCGATTTTTCCTATTACGAACGTCCGGAGAACGCCGAAGAGCTCGCTGATCTACTCAAGGCCTTTGATGAGTTTTCACTTTCAGTCGACCACGCCTATCTCAACCGTTTAAAGAGAATTTATCTTGCGCCTCAAATACATAAGATCATTCTTAGCGCGATCGTAAAGAATCCAGAGAAAACGGTTATTGAGGAGCTGACGGCCTCTGCCTACGAGCTTATAAGAAATTTAGAAAGAACCGCCGGCTACGCCCTGGTTTCTCAAAAGGAGTTTGGGCGGATGATTGAGACATTGAATTTCCTTCTGAACGGCTTTTATCGTGATGCCCGTGCCCGTTGTGAAGTCACCGGTCTTCTAAAAATCATTTGGGAAAAAACCACCTATAAAATTTCTTCCAAGCATTATCAGCTTCTCAAAAAAGTTTTTGATTTAGAGAATGATTTTTCTGTGGATCAATTGACGCAGGCTAACCTTAATGTCCTTTTGACACCGTGGGATGAAATTTTCTATGGTGATGAGGGCCGTCAATATAAACTTGGTCCGGTTGTTGATTCAACCGGTGGATTCGCGGTTATTTATGAAGAGAAAAAGAATCCAGAAATTTATCTTAAGATTCAATTATTGAAAGATGCCGCATCCACCGCTCAATTCCGGCGTGAGCTTGAGGCTCATGAAAAAATCCATTGGTATGCCGGTCGCGCTGTTCCAGCGTTTTATGGCGGCGGGGTCATTAAAGGAAAGGGGATCGGCTGGATAGCCATGAGGAAAGTCAATGGGCAGATGCTGCATGAATGGATGACAGATAAAGATCCCGCCCGGAGATTGACGGTTTATCTGAAGGTTCTCGAAGCTGTCGAACTCATCCAACGCGCCGGCTTTGTTCACGGGGATATCTCTTCCTTTAATATCCTTGCGACACCGGAGGATGAGGTCGTGGTCTTAGATTTTAATACTTCCTATGTCCCGGGGGACGTTGTTTATTCATTGCCATACACTGAAGGCTATGAACCGCCTGAGGTCAGATTGAGCAATTCTATTAACCTCGAAGCACCTTCGAGGATTTTAATCCAGCCGTCTTTGGATAATTTTTCATTGGGTGTCTTGCTTTATCAGATCCTGACAGGCGAAACCAAGATAAGAAACACTCAAGCGGGGGATCTTAGTATGACGGGAGTTTATCTCAGTATAGGTGAAATGCCATCTCAAGAGAAAATCGCGAACTCACTTCCAGAGGGATATAAACCTTTAAGTCATATCATTAGCTCCATGATCAACCCGGATCCTTTAAAGCGTGCCGGCCTGTCTCAAGTTATAGCCGGGGTGAAAGGTCATCTTGAATTGGTGGATAAGTTAAATGCGCGTCCTTTGGTTGATGTCCTTCCGGCTGAATACGCCGGGCATTTAGAGTCATTGATTAAAAGGGGACGTGCGGGCGTGTATCCTGTCTTTGAAGAGAAGGAACCAAGAAGTGGAGTCACCTCGGCCTCCGGGTTTGTTCAGAAATACCGCACCTCCCTGAGTGAGTTCATGAGTGATTCACGGGATTATATTTTTCTTACAAAACCCTTTATGCCCAGAGCCGCTTATGTGATGGCCAGTCTCCTCGGATTTCCTGAGGTCAACGCTGCGCAGATGTATTTAGAAAGAGAGTATATCAGTTCGTGGGAGTCTTATTTCGGTGAGGATTTAGAGAAATTTCTCACTCGGGATCAAGTGAAAACGTTAGAGCGGGTGTTGAGCCTGGGCGATATCCAGCAGGATGAAGGATATGAGGAATTTGTGAATTTATTCGGCCCTGATTTTGTGAGAGGAGATATCTATCGGCTATTTTCAAATAATCCATGGGATACACATCTGGGCATGAATATGCGTCTTGAGAGGCGGGGTGAAAAATTCGCGATCCGCTGGATCGATCACGGCAGCGCCTTTTCTTGGCTTGATCCGTACAGGAAGGGGATTTTAGAATATTTAGAGAGACGTTGGGAGTATATAGCCGTCCATGGCCGGGATTTAATGCGGGCGATCTTTGGGCTGACGCCGGCGGATATCCAGGCGGTTGTGCGTCAGACATTTGATGCCGCTGCCCCGGCGATTATGGACAATCTCGCAAGGTTGAAAGGGTTGCCCTCGAATCCTAAGGAGCGGCGCGCCGTCTTTCTAAATGCGAGGCGATCGTTGGATGAAATGTCAAGGCTATTGGCTGGGCGGATTAGAGAAAGGCAGGGATTATTTAAGGGATTTATAGAAGGAAAGTCTTTTCGTAATCCCGATCAAGGTCCTTCTCAGCCGGCGGGGAATATCTATGACATGGGCTGGCTGATGACGGGGGCCGTGGTCTTGATGAAGGTATGGCCAGAGGCGGCCGGCCTATTGGCCCTTGCCGCGGCGGTGATCGTTGTGGTCAGGATTTTCAAGGGCAGCAAAGCCAGCGCGTTCGCTTTGCATACGAAGGGATTAAGCCGCGATCCGGCCAAGCCGAAGAAGGGACGTACAACGCTGGCTGTCCGCCAAGCTGCGGCCAGGGTGCCGGGGAGAGAGGCGGGGGATTATGCTGCACGGACGGCTTTAAATAGAAGCTATTTGAGGGAAAGATATGACGGGAACTTTGATGAATCGTTTCCATTGATTGAGCGCGATGGAAGCCTCCATCTTTTTGGACACAGAGGCAGTAAAGAATTTTTCTCCGCATTGTTGACAGACGCCGGAGGGAACATCTTCAAAAAGATACAGTTGATCCTTAAACAGAAAGTCAACTTTAACCTTAGCCGGTTTGACCTCGCCGCCGCAATACGAACAATCGCTGGTACGATGTTTAGGCATTTAAGAGTTCCTTTCTCTAGGATTTATCCACTTAGGTTTTTTGGGAATATAGACCGTAATAATACGCGACCAACCATCAAGCAACATACTGGATACAACATGAATGGGTTTGTCATTCGAATATCCAAGGACAAGACAGCTAACGCCTCGAGGATCTTGAGGATAATTTTCAATGATTTGGCCTTTAAGAATGGCCGTCTCAACGTCGCGAAGGCTTATTTGTTCCTCGTATCGTTCCTTTTGCGCATGATAACTGATTTCGTATCTATCGGTGCGAATGCATTCACGCAGTTGATCGGTGTTCGTGAGAGAAAAATAATTTTAAAGAAGACGGGGAATTATAGGGCAAGAATAACATCTCCTTTGGGAGAAGTCAATTTAGAATTGGCGAAGCAGGCTCGGGCGCCGGCCCTGCCTGCCCTGTTCGTAATAATTCAACCTGGGGGAAGAATTCAAAATGGTATGGTCGGTTTGAACCTGTATGACTCAATGAGGACGGAGAGGCCGCAAGGAAACGAACGCGGGACGAGCGCCGCGGCGGTTTTAGGCGTGGCCGCGTTTGCGATCGTGGGGATTTACACGTTTGTTATGAAGGCGGGAATATCTATCGCGGATCTCGGCGCAATCACTGCCGTATTCCTGGCGGCGGGGCTGGGATTATTGGCGCTCGTCAAGTTTATCAAATGGCTCGTGAGTGTCCGGCATGGCCTTAGGGGGCGTATCCAAAGTTACTCTAGCCCCAATGCCTGTTTAAGGGTGGCGTCTATTTTAGAGCGGAGCGGGGAGCTGATAGAGCCAAGACGTCTTAGAATGAGTATTTTTGATATTGTCAGCAGTTTATTCAGCTTAAATATTGAATCCTTTTTCAGGCCGGTTTGGTCAAAATCAGGATCATTGGCTGGAAGGGATAATTCAAACTTTGAGAGTATTTTAGGTGCCACCGAAGAAATAAAGGCAACTGTGATGTCCTTTACTTGGGGATCGGCCGAGATGATGACAGCCGGACGGACTTTGGTGCTGGTTAAATCCGTAAATGGAAATGGAACGAGAATAATGTCACCGCGTTTGAGAACCATATTATTTGATTTCTTCACCGTCAGAGGGGGAATAAATGTCTTCTTCAGAATGTTGGAGGAATTGAAAACTTTGGGATTGTTCAGCCAGTTTGCTTATGAAAAGGCTGGGGATATCATCGTCATTGATGCTGATGATCACCAGAACCTTTTGGTGCTCTGGCAGGTTCAGAGGTTTAAGGGGCGTCAGGATGCCATGTTCGTAAATAGCGGGGATGAGTTTGGTCATAGTCATTGGCCTCGTAGAGAAAATAACATATCTCCTTCAGTAAGTCAAGCTGGGGGAAGAATTCAAAATGGTATGGTCGGTTTGAACCTGTATGACTCAATGAG
>CAYJUK010000070.1:9431-10566 GCA_964373335.1 uncultured Planctomycetales bacterium
GCGCAATCACTGCCGTATTCCTGGCGGCGGGGCTGGGATTATTGGCGCTCGTCAAATTTATCAAATGGCTCGTGAGTGTCCGGCATGGCCGTGACCGCGGCAGGAAAACAATCGCCGTTGTCAACTCCGGAAGTTCTTCAAAAATATCAATCCCGGAGGTTGTCCAAAAACCTCAACCGGCGGGGTTGACGGGTGGTCTTGATCGTTCTGTCCGCAAACTCCGCCTCATATCCGCTTTATTGATCCCGCCTGCCGGTATTACCTTGAGCATCCTCTTCGGTGATGAATATGTTTCGCTCATCAATTCTTCTTTTGGAATGAGAGTCCTTGTGAATCTGATCCTCGCCGCGATCGGCCGCGGCCTCGGGGCGTATATCACCGAGGTCCTCAATGAAAGGCTGAAGGGCGAACCTATCAACTGGGCGGCAATCCGGCGCCTGACGATCGCCAACACCTTCTGGCAGGGATTTGTTCTGTATACCCTGTGGTTTGAGTTCCTCAAGAAATATGTCGGTCATGGTTTTCTCAAAACAATCATTGATATCGGCAGTTTTTCGCTGCTTGTGTATCTGCCCGTGCAGATATTGATCCAGCAATGGGCCTACACGAGCCGCGGGGCGCTCAGCGCGAAGAAATTTGTCTACAGCCTGACCCATCTTTATCTGGTGCGGGCTGTTTATTGGAGCGTGGCCCTTTTAATCGGATGGATTTTCCTGGAAGAAAAGATCGTCTTGTATGTAACGAATATGTCATTTCTCTTCGCGGTCATCATGACATTTCTTTTGAAGGTATGGTTGAAAGATGAAAACCACACGATAACCGGCTGGGTCTCTTCGCGGGAAAAGACGATTGTGGCGGAACTGGCAACCGGCGCCCTTATGATCGGCACCTTTGGACTGATCCACAATCACTGGCACGGGAGTCTGCTTCTCACCTCGGTGGTTATGAGCTTAGGGGCCATGATGATCATCGCGGCCATCATTCAAAATGCAATTTACGATCATGCCCATGCCAGGGCCGCGTCCGAAGGTAATAAAGCGCCGGTCCAAGGAAAAGTCGAAACCAGACGAACGGACAATACCCCCTTAGGCATGCAGTCAAGTTGGGAGTGGTTGCACACACCGTTATCGTGGAT
>CAYJUK010000071.1:0-10562 GCA_964373335.1 uncultured Planctomycetales bacterium
TCAATATGAGAATTATGCGGCGTAAGTTATAGGGGAATTGTGAGGATGCCAGTCCAATGAACCAAGAGAACGAATTATATTTACCGTTATTGAATAACCTTCCGGTCGGGATATTCCGTCTTGATGTCAAGCAAAAAGGTCAGCTGCTGTTTGTTAACCCGGTTTTTTTGGAAATGTTTGGGTTTTCTACCTGGGATTTGAAGAAAATCTCTTTTCATAAAATATTCCGCACCCCCCAAGATTATCAGGCCTTTGATAAGAGGCTGCGGAAATTTGGTCAGGTTGAGGATGAGGAATATCCATTGCGCGGACGAAATGGTCTGACGCTCTGGTGTTCGGTGTCTTGTCGAGTTGTCAAAGACTCCCAGGGAAAGATCAGATGGTGGGACGGTATGGCAGAGGACATAACTTTTCGCAAAAGATTGGGAGGTGAATTTGCCGAATCCAAGGAGCTTTTTAAGATGGTCTTTGATAATTCAGCGAGCGCGATCACCGTGACCGATCAAGATGAAAAGATTATCGCCTGGAATCATTTTACCGAAAAATTTCTGGGCATGAACAAGAAGGATTTGTTCAATATGTCCGTTAAAGATCTTTATCCGAAAAAAGAATGGCGCCGGCTGCGTGCCTTCCAGATTCGTAAGCGAGGTATGCTGTCCGATATCGAAACCAAAGTCTACAAAAAGGACCGAAGTCTCTTAGATGTCAGCATGTCTGTTTCAGTCCTCAAGGATCGGGAAGGGAAGATCATCGGTTCGATCGGAATCCTTAATGACATTACCCGGATCAAAACTGCTGAGCGGAGGATCAAGGAGTCGGAGAATAAAATCCGGACTATTTTGGATCATACGGCGGCAGCCATCACTCTTCTGGATAAGGAGGAAAGGATCATCTCCTGGAATAGTTTTACGGAACAACTGCTGGGAATGAAAAAACGGGATTTGTACCTCAAACATGTCAGGGATCTTTACCCTAAAGAAGAATGGCAGAAAATCAGGGCTGAAAATATCCGTCATAAGGGGTCTAGGCACCACCTGGAGACAAAGGTCATTTGCAAAGATGGAAAAATTATTGATGTGGATTTATCAATCAATGTGCTGAAGGATACGGCTAATAAAATTATTGGCTCGGTGGGAATTATGCAGGACATCATGGAACAAAAAAGTTTTAAAGAGATGCTCTTACTGGCCAAGATCTCTGCTGAAGATGCCAATCATTCCAAAAGTATCTTCTTGGCCAATATGTCCCATGAGGTGCGCACTCCGATGAATACGATCATAGGGATGCTGGATTTAACATTGGATACGACTATGACAGAAGAACAAAAAGAAAACATCCAGGTGGCTAAGGATGCGGCAGATAACCTGCTGAATTTGATTAATGATATCCTGGATCTTTCTCGTGTGGAAGCCGGTAAACTCAGCATTGAGGTCATCGAGTTTAATCTGCATAATGTGGTTAAAAATGTCTGTAAGGGAATGGCGGTTTTAGCCATGAAGAAAAATTTGGACCTGATTTTTAAAGTCAAACCCGATGTGCCAGAGCTGCTGGAGGGAGATCCGATCCGTTTGCGGCAGGTGCTCATCAATCTGATCAATAATGCTATTAAATTTACGCCTAAGGGCAAGATCGAAGTTCAGGTTCAACTGGAAAAGAGGATCGATCAGGAATGTGTAGTCCTATTTTCTGTAGAAGATGAGGGGATCGGGATTCCGGCCGATAAATTGGATAGGATTTTTGAGGTTTTTTCCCAGGTCGACAAGTCTACCTCTCGTCGTTTTGGCGGGACAGGGCTCGGACTGGCTATTTCTAAAAGACTGGTTGAATTAATGGGAGGACGCATTTGGGTGAAGAGTCAAGAATCCCGCGGGAGTACCTTTTATTTCACTTGTACGTTTAAAATAAGCCCTAATAAAACAACGGCTAAGGGAACTCCTTTGGTGGATGATGCCCGCCAGGAAGTCTCATTAACAAGTCCTAGCCTCCCATTGAAGATTCTCTTAGCGGAAGATAATGTCATTAATCAAAAAATGACAGTCAAGATATTGGAAAAGAAGGGATGGCAGGTGGAGGCCGTTGAAAATGGCAAAGAAGTTTTAGACCGCATGAATAAGAATAGTTTTGATTTGATATTAATGGATACCCATATGCCTCATTTGGATGGCTTGGAGACCACCCGCATTATTAGAGAAGAAGAACAAAAGACCGGCAAGCATATCCCTATTGTGGCCCTGACCGCGCGGGTGATGGAGGAAGACAGGCGGCGGTGTATCGCGGTGGGGATGGATGATTATGTGGCTAAACCCATTGATCGGATAAAGCTTTATTCAACCATCGAATCATTTTTTACGACCAAAGGACAAAAAAATGAGTGAAGAAACTCTTGATCTTAAAGAACTTTTGGAACGTGTGCAGGATGACCGCGCCCTTTTGCTGGAATTGGTCGATATCTTTAACGATGACTTTCTTCAAAAAAGAAAAATGATACAAGAAGCCATCCAAAAAAAGGATTTCGAACAGTTAAAGCGTATTGTTCATACTCTGAAAGGGGCCTCGGGGAATCTTTCGGCCAAAGCGATGTATGCCACCTGTATCGCGATTGAACAAAAGGTTAAAACCAGCGACTTGAATGGTCTGGAAGAACTCATCAAAGATTTGGACCGCTATTTTGAGGCCTTTAAAGCCCGTGCCGCCCAATTGAAGAATGAACTTTAGTGGTCCCAGGGGCCGGCCAGCCTTCCGTCACATCCTATACGTCCTTCTCATTCTTCTTTCCGGTATTGCCGCCTATATCAATACTGTTTTCTATCCTTTCGTCCATGATGAAATATTCTTCATCCTGAATAACCCTCAACTTTTGAATTGGGATCAAATTTTTTCAGGATGGGTCCAGCCTGCCCAGCTTCTGGATCAGTATGCCGCGGCTAATCGTTATTGGCGTCCCCTCCTCGAAGTGATTTACAGAGTACCCACCTTATTTTTTGGAATCAATCCCCATGGTTATCATCTTTTTAATGTGATTATTCATTTGCTGAATGGGCTGCTTGTTTATCGTTTCCTTTGTTTGTTATGGTCGGATTGCAATAAGGCCTTTTGGGTGGCCCTTTTGTTCGTGATTCATCCTGTTCAAACCGAGGCCGTCGCCTGCATCTCCGGGATTTCAAATCTCATGTTGGTTTTCTTTCTATTATTGGGGTTAAACAGTTATTGTCAGGCATTGTCTTGCGCCGAGGGCTCCAGGGGGGCGGGTCCCTATGTGATAAGCCTTTTCTTTTTCTTCTTGAGTCTCCTAACAAAAGAACAAGCGATTATATTTCCTATCCTGGTTTTTCTCTGTGACTGGTATTATTCGACTCGAAGACAAACGACGGAAAGGAAGACGCTCAGGTATTGGCGCTGGATTGGGATACTGATCCTCATCGGCTGGTATATCATCCTCAGGCAGGCGATGCTGTCCGGGAATCCTTCTCTTTTTATAACGGATCAAAAAGAACTTTGGTTAAGGCTGCTGGCCATTCCCGATCGCTTGATGATGGATATAGGAATTTTAATTTTTCCTTATGGGCTGCATTATTTCCGCAGCATCGATATCCTGGCATCGCCGGTTTGGGCCTGGCTTTTTTTGATCACTGAAGGAACCCTGATCACGGTGATCCTGCGCCTCATTGCTCCGGATCAGAGAAGGACTCTCCTTTTTTCGTTAGGCTGGTTTGGGGCAGCCTTACTGCCAACTCTCAATATTATCCCGGTTATCTATGAATACTCATTCATTTCCGCGGCGGAACATTTCCTTTATCTCCCGGTGATTGGTTTCTGGGGGTTTGTGGTCACCTTGGTGGATTTTTATTGGATTAAAAATTTTGGGATGCGGCATAAATCATTCCTGCTCAAGGCGGGGTTGATCCTTTGTGTCCTCTTGATAGGGCTGACCATTCATCAAAATCGTTATTGGCGAGGAGAGGTGCCGCTTTTTGAACGGGCGGTCCGGTTTGAACCACGCCTGGGGAGACTCCGTATCTTATTGGCGAGAGCATTATATCAAGAGAAGAGATTTGAGGAATCCGTGGAACAATATCGTCAGGCCCTTCCGATTATGCAGGGATACGCTGATCGTGTTGCCAATCCCCAGATGAAAAACCTTTATCTGGGATTTGTCAAAGAGATTTTATTTGAGATGGGATCCGGTTATGATCTTCTGGGAAAACCTCAAGAAGCCTTGGGACATTATCAGCGGGCTTTAATCATTGATCATCAAGATGCGGAACTATACAATAATGCGGGAATCATATATCATAAAATAAAAGACTGGCCGTTGGCCCTGAGTTCTTTTCAAGAAGCGGTGAAACTGAATCCTCATCATGTCAGGGCGATGAATAATCTGGCACTCTGTTATTTAGAGAAAAAAGATTATCAACAGGCGGAATCGTGGCTGAAGAAGGCTCTTCAGATTGATGCCTCCTTCCTGCCAGCGAAACACAATTTAGAAAGACTTTATCAATCCCAACCTCGAATGAGAAAATATTCCTCTCCTTAAGAGTTCGATGAGTGAAGTTGGTGAGGCTCTGCCCCGCCTATTGTCATCCCCGAAATCTTTTATCGGGGGTTCCATTACGGGGTAACCTCTTGAGCGGGAATCTAAAGTTGTGGATGCCCGATTAAAACCCTGGAATTGCAATTGAAGCGTTTGACCCACCAATTCTAGGGTTAATATATTCGGGCATGACATAAAATAAGTATAAAAATTTACCTGACAGTCTACGACTGTTTTGAAATTGAGGAAACACGATTAGGAGTATGATGTATCATCCGGAGTTAATTTCTTTTCAAGGTTTAGTTGTTTTAGGGATCATTTTTGGATTGGCTTTATTATTTTTAATACTCTTGATCCCTGGGGCACAAAAGGCAAGGGATAGAAAACAGAAAGTTATTAAAGAATCCGAAGAGGCTAAAAAGGATTGGAAGGAAATTGCTTTGAAGCTGGAACGACATGTAACTTCTTTGCGCCAGGATATTGTTTCATTAGAAAGAACTATCCGGCAGGATGAAAAGCAGATCGAATCACAAAAACAACAGATCACTCAACTGCTGGATAAGCTCAAGCAGGAAAAAGAGTGGCGGGAGAAGGAAAACCGGTCTCTGGAACAAAAACTCCAGGACTCACAAAAGGACAAAGACAGCTTTAGAGTCATGGACCAAAATTTAGTGAAGGAACACGGCTCTCGTTTGAGAATGGAGCAGGATTTGAAGGAGGAGAGATCCCAATATATGACTCTCTTGGAACAGAAAAGAAGTTTGGATTCTGAGGTTATCCGATTGAGGGCGATGGTGGAAAACCAGCAAAAGGATTTGCTGGAGCTGAAGAAACTGAATGCCCAATTGACCAAGAAGCATGAGGAAACCGATTGGGTCGCCAAATCCGAATATGAAAAGTTGGAACAAACGCTCAAGGATAAAGAAAAAAGAATCGCGGAAATGCAGAAGGAATATGAACGCTTTCGTGATCGCATTAACCGAGAAATGAAGTGAATCCCTTCTCAAGGATACCCGGCGGCAGTCAATCCAGGAGGAAATCTTCAGGAGGAAATCTTCCTCATTGAAGCTTGGCAGGTTTCTGGTTATAATTGACCACTATTTGAGCTGAGAGCGACTTAATATTTTTAAAACGGAAAGGAGTAGGTATGATATCAAAAAAGATAGAAGAATCCATCTTAGGCCAGATCACCAACGAGGCCTTTGCCTCACGAAGCTATTTGGCCATGGCCTCGTGGTGTGAGACGGAGGGATTCCGCGGCTGCGCTTCTTTTTTATATGCTCAAGCGGGGGAAGAAACCGAGCATATGTTGAAATTAATCCATTATGTGAATGAAGCGGGAGGGCATGCCCGGATCTCCGCGATCAAGGAGCCGGTTAATCAATATAAGTCTGTGCAGGAGGTTTTTTATGCCGCGCTGGACCAGGAAAAAGGGGTTACGGTGCAAATCAATAAACTTGTGGAAATAACCTTGAACGTGAAAGACTATGCTAGTTTTAATTTCCTGCAATGGTATGTTGCTGAACAGCATGAAGAGGAAAAACTTTTCACGACCATAAAAGATATGATCAAACTGGTCGGAACTGATAATCTGCTTTTGATCGATAAAGATATTGAAAAATTGAGAGTAGAAGCTAAGTAGATGAGTCTTATCCCTCGCTTCATATGATTCTAGAAAGTCGAGGGATAAGACCGTACTTTCTTTCCTTAAATATATTTTGGTAGAAAGTACTGCCCCACCTTAATTTTGAATTCAGATTGAGAAAGTGCAGTACCAACACCCATAAAATTTTTTAAAGAAAAGTTGGTGCCGCGTTTTCTGAATAAAATATTACACATTTTTTGAAACGCGGTATAAGTTTATTGAACCCTTGAATCGGAGTAAGAGTTTTGACACTACGATCGAAGGATGAAGGATGAAAAGATGGGAAGGACTTTGATTGTCAACACGAACCCTCGTTCGGATCAATATTCGGTGAATCTGGCGTTAGCCTGCCGATTGGCCTCGGCTTTCGAAGAGCCATATGATATGATCCGCCTCTACGAATCTGATCAGGGGTATTTTAATTATCAATATCAGGAGGAATGGATGGATCTTTTGATCCAAGGGAAACGATTGATCTTTCCCGTTCCAATGTGGAATCTCTCTATTCCCGCGGCCTTGAAGGATTTTTTCGACAAGGTGATCAAGCGCGGGGTGGTCTGGGAGTTAGATGAACAGAATCGGTTTGCCGGGCTGTTGCCGGACCGCCCCAGTTACATCATCATGACGAGTGGGGAATATTATCCTCCGGGTTCCCCCAATGATTTTGTGGTTCCCTATATGAAAGCGGTCCTGAACAGTATCGGCATTAAAAGTGTTTTTGATTTTTGCATTGGTGGAGTGAGGGAAAATGCCGAGCTTCTTAAGAACAAGGTTTATATGGATCAGAAGATCAAAGAGATGTTTGAGGCTTTTCATATGAAGGATGATCTGCCCGTCGATATCCGTTAACCCCTAAGTTTGCCCATAAAAATAACCCTCTCACTTCAAGAGTGATCAATGGATACAATATCACATTCACGTCCATTCCAAATTTGGGGTTAAATGTCCTACCCTTTTTCCCAGCGAACCAATTGGAATCTTAGGCCCAACGCGTTGAGGACTTGCTTTGAAGAAATCCGTCACGCCTCGGATAGATTCATAGATTTAACTGAATCCAATCCCACCCGCTGCCGTCTGACCTTTCATCCTCAGGCCATCCTTGATCCTTTTTTGAAAAGTGAAAATCTAAGCTACGATCCCCAGCCTCAAGGGATGCTTCCAGCGCGGGAGATGATTAGTGAATATTACGCTCAAAGGCAATTGAAGGTTGACCCGGGGGATATCTTTATGACTTCCAGTACGTCCGAAGGCTATTCCTTTTTGTTCCGTCTTCTTTGCAATCCTGGGGAGAAGGTCTTGTTCCCGCAGCCGAGTTATCCATTATTTCAATATCTCGTTGACCTTAACGATGTCCAAATGGATTTCTATCCTTTGGAATATCAGCACCGATGGTCAGTGAATCTGGAGAGATTAAGAGCAAAGATTGACCATAACACTAAAACGATTGTCTTAGTTAATCCGAATAATCCCACCGGTTCTTTTGTCATTTCCGCTGAATTGAAGGCTATTGATCAGATGGCTTCAGAAAATAATTTAGCGGTCATCAGTGATGAGGTCTTCTTTGATTATGTTTTTGAGGAGTATACCCCTTACCGGCAAAGCGCCTGCGGCCTTCCGCGGGCATTGACCTTCGTTCTCGGCGGACTCTCGAAAACATTGGGGTTGCCACAAATGAAATTGTCCTGGATCCTGATTGCCGGAGGATCGCCGGAGGCGCGGAGGGCCAGGCAGCGGTTAGAAGTGATTGCTGATACCTATCTTTCGGTGAATACCCCTTCTCAAAATGCCTTGAAGGAATGGTTTTTATCTTTATCTCTATTCCAGACTCAGATGAAAGAGCGGCTGCGTCAGAATAGATTATTTTTGAAAGAAGCCCTGGCTCAGGAGAATTCAGTTCAATTTATCCCATCCGAGGGAGGATGGTATGCTGTCGTCCGGCTGCCTCAAAATCATTCCGAGGAGGATTGGATCCTGAATTTTTTGAGAAAAGATCATGTCTGGGTCCATCCGGGCTACTTTTTTGATTTCCCTGAGCAGCCTTTTATGGTCTTGAGTTTACTGCCGCCTCCGGAGATTTTTCAGGAAGGGCTCAATCGTATTATTAAAACTGTCAAAGAGATGGGAGATTGCTTGATAAAGGGAGTTGATTTGTTATCATAACTGAGGTGACGAGCTATGAAGAAGAGACCGGATTGGGATGAATATTTTCTAAAACTGGCGATGTTAGCTTCTGAACGGGCAACTTGTCCGCGGATGCATTGTGGATGCGTTTTGGTTAAAAATAAAAATGTGATCGCAACGGGTTATAATGGGTCGATCCCGGGAGATGTCCATTGTGAGGAGGTGGGGTGCTTGGTGATAGATAATCATTGCGTGCGCACCGTCCATGCCGAAATGAACGCCTTGATTCAGGCGGCCAGACGCGGGCATGCGGTGGAAGGAGCCAGCGCCTATGTAACCAATATGCCCTGTACCACCTGTGCTAAAGCCTTAATCATTGCCGGTATCAGCCGGGTTGTGGTCTTTTCCGACTTTCATGACACCCTGGCCACGGAATTTTTTGCCAAGGCTGCCGTTAAAATAGACAAACATAGTATTCCTTCACGGACCATTACTTATGACCTCAAAGATTATTCCTCCGCAAGAGTATAAACGGCAGAGATGTCCCTTGACAGAAACCCCGGCAACCTGAACGGTTACCTTTTTATTATAAGGAGTCTTTAGGATCCACGCGGGGATGACAGAAAGTTGTCTTGTAGGAGCGGTTATCATTAAAATGGGGAGGAGGGTGTATGACAGTTTTGAAGGTCTTAATTGCAGAGGATGAACCCGATGTCTTAGAGATAATGTCTAAGAATGTTTATCGGGTAGGTTATGATGTGATTACTGCCGTGGATGGGAAAGAAGCCTGGGAGAAGATTCAAAGTGAAGTTCCGGATGTCATTGTCCTTGATGTCAACATGCCGAAGATGAATGGTCTCGAAGTCCTGAAAAATGTAAGGACAAATCCTGCCTCTCTTTTTTGGCAGCCAGTGATCATTGTTTCCGTGAAGAGAGAGTTAGATGACTTGAAAAAGGGATTTTCGCTGGAGGCGGATCATTATATTACCAAACCCTGCCAGGTGGATATGATTCTCAAAGCCATCAAGTTATTTGTGAATCTCATTCCCCAACGGAAGATGAATCTTGATGAAAAGCTGCCTGCCCAACCCTTAAAAGTGGCCTAACAGTGTCTATTTTCCCCAATGCTTGCTGCCTGTCCCGCCGGCTCTGACCAGGGAGCCTTCATGAGAAAGTTGAGGAATAATGAAAATATTGCTCTTCTTATTTTTAGTAATTGTTTTATTCCTTGTTTATGTCCGCTTTTTGGAGAATTCCAGCGTCTTTTTCCCTACCCGAGTTATTCAAGCGACGCCTCATCAAATAGGCCTGGTTTACGAGGATATCTTTTTTAAAACATCGGATCATCTCACATTACACGGCTGGATGGTGACGCATCCTAAGGCCCGCGGGACTTTGCTGTTTTTGCATGGGAACGCTGGAAATATCTCGGACCGTTTAGAAAAGATCAGTTTATTTCATGAATTTGACTTGAATGTTTTTATCTTTGATTATCGGGGATACGGGAAAAGCGAAGGGAAACCATCTGAAGGAGGGTTATATCGGGATACCTCGGCGGCGTATGATCTGCTGACCAAACGAGAGCAGGTCTTTCCGGAGAAGATTATTGCTTATGGCGCTTCTCTGGGAGGAGTCCTGGCCATTGACCTTGCCAGTCAAAAACCACTGGCAGGATTGATTCTGGATTCGACCTTTTCTACGGCGGCCGATATGGCCAAGTCGATGTTCCCCGGGATTCCTGTTTTTGTGCTGCGGACAAAAATGGATTCATTGAAGAAGGTAAAACACGTTGTTGTCCCTAAATTATTTATCCATAGTCCTGAGGATGAGGTCGTCCCCATCCAATTAGGGAAGAAATTATTTGCTGCCGCCGGTAACCCCAAGGAATTTTTAGAGATTTCCGGGACTCATAACGAGGGTTATCGAAACTCCCAGCCGCTGTTTGCCGAGAAGATAAAAAGTTTTATTGATAAGGTTCTGGAATGAGTCATTATCTTAAGACGCGGAAAGGAAAAATAATTGACGCCCGGGGACAACCTGTTGATCTGAAAGGTGTTAATCTGGGCGGTTGGTTATTGATGGAAGGTTATATCCTGCATTCCCCGAATATCCCGGTGCAGCGGTTTCATAAGGAGTTTGTCCGAAGGCTGGGGAAAGGGGCCTGGGAAGATTTTGAGAGGCAATTTCGGACGAATTTCATCCAGGAGAGTGATTTTCAAAATATCGCGAAAATGGGATTGAATTGTGTGCGTCTTCCGTTTCATT
>CAYJUK010000072.1:0-10506 GCA_964373335.1 uncultured Planctomycetales bacterium
TTTTCTTAAAGCCAAGATGAGATCTATCACATAAGTGTCTCTTTCTCCATTCTCCGCTTTTTCCTTTATGTTCAAAATAAACGTTCCCGTTGATTTAAGTACTCTCAACAATTGCTTGCTGATAGGCAAAAACCATTCTACATACTTATCTGGATTTATGCCGCCGTAGGTATTTTTTCTTCTATCAGCGTAAGGCGGTGAAGTGACTATTAAATCGATAGAGTTAGTATTAAGTGCTTTCAATACATTTTTACAATCACCAGACAATATTTTTGATTGAATATTTTCACTAATTTATTTTTGATTCCCATGAAACGAATTATAATAATTTCTCAAATCCTGGACGCTGACTAAAGTCGACCCATTATCCCCATACTTTCTTATCTTCCCGTATTGAACAAGATAAGAAATATTGGAAGTCCCTATCTCCCTTTTTAAAAATTGACTAGCCCATTCGCTAGCTTCTTTAATTGTCATTAACTCTAGCTGTTCTGTTTTCATCTTTTCTTTACCCCTTTCATTGTAGAGCAATCACTTCGCAGGGGAATAATATAAGTAATCTGACTTATATTTTGGGGATCGAAGTAATTACCACGCCCTGTATCTGAAAATCCTTTGTTAAAATAATCGGCTGATGCTTTTTATTTTTTGACCTTGGTTTTAAAACAAACGTCTCACCGCCTATACGAAATTCTTTAATCGTTGCCTCATCATCTATGAGCGCCACAACCGTGTCACCGTCTTTTGCGGTTGTCTGCCGGCGGACTAAAACTAAATCGCCATCGTCAATTCCCTTTTGACCCCGCCCCGGGCGGGGCAGGTCCATCGAATCACCTTTGGCTTTTAGCAAAAAATACCGGTGAGGAGGTTTGGCCAATTTGGTACTAACTGGGATCTTGGCTTGAACATTTTCTTCCGCCAAGATTGGCATGCCGCAAGCGACGATTCCGATCAAAGGAACATCAACCGTCTGCGCACGGCTGGTATCATCCGCCGGATTTTTAATAAACTGAAGACCGCCGTCTTCTTTGCGGCGTAATATGCCTTTTTTAATTAATTTGTCAACTATTAAAGACGCTGAACGGGGTGATCGATAGCCGAGGGAAGACATGAGCTTACGCATCGAAGGGATACGTCCAACATGCATGAGGGAATTGCGGATTTCCCGGATAGCTTCTAATTCTTTATTGGTTATTATTTCTATCTTCACGTATACACTATTATACAAAATGAATTATTTGTCAATGATTATTAAAAGGGATTAGGGGGATTAGGGGCCGTTATTCCTATTCCTGAATCACCAGTTCAACCAGAGGGGAACCGCCTGCTCTTTCGCGCAAATCGCATCGACAAGGATCGAATGACGGGCCAAATAATCCCGATAGATTTCGATCTCCTCTCTGCGGCCGTGCAGCTCCGGGGAAACCAGGCAGATCTTAAATCCCGCGTCTTTCAATCGGGAAAAAATCCGGCGATTCAGGGGAAGACGAGAGAAGCAGTCCACCCAGACCCAGCGCGCCTTCTTTTTGAGAGAGAGGACCGTATCCAGACCTTCCATCTCGGAAAAACGAACGGCGATATTCCTCTCCCCCTTCCGGATTAAGGCAAGAATCATCGGGAACGAACAATCCAGGAAGAAATAATCCTTGATCCGGTGCCTCTTGATGTGCCGCAGGACCTCGAACTCAATCCGTTCACTTTTAATATTAAGAATTAAAAAACTGTGCTGATAATGCTTGAGATACTTTCTAAAATCTTCTCCTTCTGTGATAAAAGGGTCATGATTAAGGATGAGATTCCGGCGTTGATCTCTCAAATCAATCTCCACGCCGAAGGATTCCGGCAGGCATTTAAGCCCGGCAACCGAATTGACCCGATGGATAATGAACAACGGTCGATGTCTTTTCAGGTCAGATGATTTCTTCATCAGTCGCCCTTAAGATTTAGAGAATCCAATTTATTAATCATCGTCCAGATGAAACATGGCCTTAATGAACACACGGGGGGACCGGCGAATCCGCTTCAATTTATTTTGAAAAAGATCTTTCAGAAATGACTCTCCTTCTTCAAGCCGCAGGAGATGAGTAATAAACAAGGAGTCGTCAGACAACGTCTTTAGAAAATTGAGCGCGAGGCCCCAGTCATCATCCCGGTCATGAGTGAAACAAGAATTCCAGCAGCCATAAATCTTGATCTCTCGTCTTAAAATAGAACTGACCAGCCTGCGCTTGAGCGCCAGATCTTGTTCGATATTCCCAATCCAAACAACCGTCCCTTGACTGCGGACAACCTCCAGGGAATGGGAGTAGGTTGCCCCGGCCCCGCACGCCTCAAAAACGCAGTGGACGCCGCCCCCGGTCTTCTCAACGAGTTCACTTCTCCAAGACAATTGTGACGAATGGATGGCATTGATCTTAAGACTCCTGGCGAACTCCAATTTGCCCTCATTGCGGTCAACGATATAAATATTTTCCTTTCGCACGATTTGACCTAAATATCGAGCCAGCATCAATCCCATCAATCCCGCTCCCAGAATGAGCGCGGTCTCTGGAGGCCTCAGCGACACCTTTCTCAGGGCATGCATGGCCACCGCCGTCGGCTCCAGCAACGCCGCCTTCTCCCAACTGACATCTTTAGGGATGCGGAAGAGATTCCAGCCCTTGACCGCGACATATTCCGCAAAGGCCCCGTCCCGTCGAGATCCATAATAATCATAGCCCCGGCATTGGGCGAAATGTTTTTCTTCGCAAAAGGGGCACCGAAAGCAAGGGATCAATGGAAAAACCGAGACGCGGTCTCCGGCTGAATACCCTTTGACACGCGCTCCCGCCTTTTTAACAATCCCCGAGAATTCATGTCCCATAATCAAAGGGTAATGATAGGCCCCGTGATCAAAGGCTCGATTAATATCAGAGCTGCAGACCCCCGCCCGCTGAACGGCAATAAGACACTCGTCTTCACGGATCCGAGGATCCGCTACGCGTTTCAATTTCAGCACGGCATTCTTTTCTAAGACTAAGGCCTTCATAATCTTGAAAACGCCCAAAATTTGCATCCGGCAAAATTCACCCCGGCACTGACCGCGATGGCCAGCAGTTGAGAGATCTCGGGGATCACGTGAAGTCTTTCGGTAAAAAACCGTATCGTTATCAGATTCACCGCCAGGGAGATTATATTGACAATAAAGAATTTTATTAACTGATCACCGGCCCGCCCGCGCTGGGATGAGAATGTCCAAGAACGATTGACCACAAACCCGGTGAAAAAACCCGCCCCAAATCCCAGCGTGGAACTGATTAAATAATGCTGATTGAGATGCCGCAGGCTTAGCCAGAAAACGGAATAATTGACGAAATTAGTTAAGATCCCGGTTGTGAGGAAGCGGGTAAGCTGTTTGAAAAGATTACGGGAATCCCCAGAGTGGGACAGGGCGATTTTAAAGATATTGATCAGATAATTCATAACCGTTTTGTAACGGCGCGTCAAACTCACCGACCATTTCGATTGGCCGTGAATCCTTTTCCCGAAATCAACCGGGAAGGTGATCAATTGATAGCCTTCTAACATGGCCACATAAAGCAGATACAGATCAAAGGTAAAGTCCTGCGGAGGCGCTTTAAAGGCATTCAGGATCTGCCGCGGGAATAATTTCGGCTGGCCGTTGATATCCTCCAGCGGATACCCCAAGACCGCCTCCGCAACTCTGGCCAGCGACCGCGTTAAAAAAAGGTCCTCTTTCCTCCGGTTGGTCCTTAACCCCTTGATTAAAATCCGCTGAGAAGATTCTTTCATCGATTCATATAATTGATAAGATTTAATGATGTCTTCCGGCGGGGTTTGAATATCCGCGTGGCTGTAGGCCAAAAGATCGGCCTTAGCCTCCTTTAAGCCCGCCAGGATTCCGTGACCATAACCGATGTTCCTTAAGACGGTTACCCCGCGGATAAATTCCGGAAATTCCTGGGTGAGATATTTTAAGACCTCGGCCGTATTATCGGTTGAGCCGTTATTAACAAAGATCAGTTCAAAACGGACGGATGGCCAGAATCGCGCCAGCCGCTCAACGATCAAGGGGAGGCTGCGGCCTTCGTTATAACAGGGAAGGATAATGGAAAGCTCGGGGGTTCTCATAAGGCCGGGGCTTTATATCGGCAGTCCAGGGTATAAGGATGGTCTTCGAGCTGATCAAAAAATTCCTGCCAGTATTGCACCAGTTCTAATTCAAAGGGATTGCCGAAGGAGATAAAATAATCGACCTCGAAGGTAACGACCTTCTTTCCTTCTTCAATCAATTGATTGATACTGGTGGCCACATAAAACTCGTTATTAACCCGGAGATCACGCTCGATCATCTTTTTAGCGCCGCGGATAAAATCGCTGGACCGGCGATAGGTGAAGCTCCCCGCCACACAGGGATCTTTTTCCGGGGCGGCGCTGATGGTCCTTTTCTCTACGACCTCAACGACCTCTTCTCCCCGGGTGACGCAGTAAGCAAATGCCCGGGGATTCGCTTTTTTAATCGTTCCCATCCGAAATGTCCAGATGATCACATCAATAGATTCATCCTGCACCAAGGCCGCGTATCTGTTCTGATCATAGACGGTTTGATAATCACAAGAGGCAATCAACAATCCTTCCTCGGGATTCAGATAAGATTCCGCCAGCAAACACGTGCAGGCCGGCCCCGGCGTTACCTCCTTGACGGAAATGACCCGGGCCTCCTTGAATTCCTGCTCAACAATCGAGGATAAATTGTATTTCTGGACATGCTCATTCAACCCTAAGAAGATGTAACGATCCGCTGGGGGAAAAGACTTCACCGAGGTCACCAGCATCGGTTTCCCCATCACCGGAATAAAAGGTTTAGGGACTCGATAACGCTCCTGGAAAAAGCGGTTGCCGCGGCCGGCCATAGGGATCAGATTCAACATCAAGAGACCTCCGCTTCCTTGAGGATAGGGCATTGGCTTTCAAAATAACCGGACCAAAAACGGTATTCCTCCAGGTCTGCGGGTGTTCCCCAGCAGATAAATTTCTTGACCTCATACAAGGACACCCGCTTCCCATCCCTCACCATAGGATTGAATAATAAGCTCACGTATCGCTCCGTCCCGGCGTGAATCTTATCCTTCCTGACCTCACCAGCATAATGTTTGAACGTCTGCCAGCTTTCAAAAAAATAGACTCCCGTTGAAGCGTACTCTTCCAAACGATTACCGGTAAAAGATTGTTTTTCTCTCAGCTCCAGCATCTCTAACTGATCATCAGCTCGCAGATAGGCATAATAGGTATCTCCCAGTGAGGCAGGATGGAAGCCGCGGAAAACAGTGAGTGCTCCCTCATATTGTTCCGCCTTTAAGAGAAATTGACGATAATTCCACTGCAGGAAGAAATCGCAGTAACTGATGAGGACCGGCTCTTCGGGATCATCAATCGCCGGCTCCGCCTGAAGCACGCTGTCCACCGGCCCCCCCTCGTGAGGATCGATCCCGATCATGGCCGCGTGCGGGACAGTCTTTTTCAATATCTGCTGATACGCTGGATTCTCCTCATGCGCCCGCTGACAGACAAAGATAAACTCATCTGTCGGGGAGAACATCCGGCAGACCCGTTCGATCATCAGCTTGCCATCGATATCAATGAAAGGCTTTGGATCTCTAAACCCGGCCCGCGTGAACCGTCGGGAATGCCCCGCCATGGGGATGATAATTTTCATTCATTCACCCTAAACTTAAAACATCGTTTCTCATGATCTCTACAACGGCCAGAGGCCTATTTTTCAATAACATGGATTGTCCTTCTCAATTCGGCAGTTAACTGCCGAATTGGAATTCCAGGATTCTATTTCCAGAAAATTCCAATATCATTTTGAGCACTGGTCTTACACTACAAAACGTGCGGCCGCCAATAATTGATCGAGGCCTGGATATCTTTAATGACACGGCTTTCAAACGGCTCCCGTTCCCGGAAACTTAATTCCAGAAATAAAGTGACCTCTTTGACCTTGGATCGGGCTAGGGCATTTATTAATCTTTGCGGGGTCACCTTGCCCTTGCGGTTATATTGAGGCGTAAACGGCCAATGTCCACTCTTGTCTTTCAAGGTTTGTTTGATATGGATGACCGGCGCCTTAAGAGCGAACTCTTCAATCCAGGCGTAAGGATCCGTATCCCGGGGATCTGCGGACGTCATATCCCCGTGATCCACATCCAGACAAAGTTTAAAGGGCAGGGCGGAATTTTTATTCAGCAGGCGCTGAATCCTTTTCGTTTCGGCGATCGTCTGGCCAAATTCCCGCGCAATGGACATGGGCTCCCACAGCAGATATTTCAGTCTCCGCTGGGCGGCATATTGAGCAATATTCTGCCACCCGCAGATGATTTGCTGGATTCTTTCCTTTCTTCTGCGGGGATCCTGCTCATCCCCTACCGTTAAAATCCCCAGGTGACTCCCCACGCTCTCAGCACCGAGGGACACCGAGATATCAATAAAATTCTTAAACCATCGAATCCAAAAAAGCCGCATCTCGGCATCGGGATGGCCAAGGTGATTAACCCGGGTCAAGGCACTCGTAAAGGTCGAGGGGATTTGAATCCCATATTTCTTACAGAGCCTTTGGGTCAAATGAACCTGCTTTTTAATAATCGGATCGGGTAAGGAGGGATTGAGGAGATCCGCTGTCCACTGAACGATCTTCAAACCAAAGGTCTCCGCGATCAAAGGAACCCATTCCTCCGGAGGGGTAAAACGATTCAGGGCAAACCCTGTGTTAATCCCAAGATGAATATTCATGCGTAGGTTTTATTCGTCGAAACTCTTAAGCCTTCCTCTATATATCCCCGCAAAAGGGCAATGGACTCGGGCAAGGTCTGTCCTTTAATAAAAAGTCCGGAAGAACCGCCCACCAGGTTATCACAACCGGCCTTAACCATATGGGGGACAGTTTCTTTATTCACATTCCCGTCCACACTGATGACAAAGGGAAGGCCGTCTTTCCGGCGCCATTCATTTAATTTTTCAATCTTCTTCAATGTCTGCGGCACGAGTTTTTGCCCCCGGTACCCGGGATTGACTGTCATGATGGTGACTTGATCTACTTCCTCAATCACGTATTCAATGGCGTTCAACGGAGTGGCGGGATTCAATACAACCCCCGCCTGAAATCCCATCTGTTTGATTTTGATCAGATCTCGGTGAAGATTCCGGCAGGCCTCATAATGAATCGAGAGGATCGCCCCGGGTTCCGGGATAAAATTATTCAGGATGCGGGACGGCTCCTCAATCATCAGATGATAATCCGCAGGAATAAAGGTATTCTTTCTGATCTCATTGATGATTTGCGTCCCCAGACAATAATCCGGACAGAAAAACCCATCCATGATGTCATAATGAATGTAAGCGATGCCGCCCTGCTCCAGGGCGCGAAGGTCTTTCTCTAAGTGCATCCAGTCGGCGCACATGATCGAGGCGGAGATTTTAACTTCCCTGTTCATGGCAGGACCATCACCTTGAGACCTTGTCTCGTTTCCACAATTTCAAAGGCCTTTAAGATCTCATCCAAAGAAAACCGGTGCGTGATCAATCGGGCTACGGGGATTTTTCCCGAGGCAATATAATCTAAGGCTGACCGATGCTGCCGAGGAGTCGATCCGTGAGAACCGGTCAGATAAGCTTCCCTGTAATGAAGGTCATTGGAGGAAACGGCAATCGGTTCCTCTCCCGGAGGAAGCCCGCCGAAAAAGTTGACAAATCCATGCTTGGCCACCAGACGGATGGCTTGCTGCTGGGCCGGCCGCGCGGCACAGGCGGTAAAGATGATATCCGGGCCCCGGCCTCGAGTGATTGTCATGACGCGGTCTTCCAGCCCTTCGTTATCCGTCAAGATAAAATCATCCGCGGGAAACGATCTGGCCAGATTCAATCGTCGTTCATCCTTATCCGCGAGCAGGATCAAACCCGCTCCCAAAAAACGAGCCGTTAAAAGTAAAAGCAGGCCGATCGGCCCGGCTCCAATAATAAGCACACTCTTCCCAGCGGCAAAAAAGACACGCTCCAGTCCATTCAAACAGCAGGCCAAAGGCTCGGCCAGGGCTGCGTGCTCAAACGTCACTCCCGAAGGGATCTTGCAAACAGGCCCGTACTTCACCACCCGGGGATCCAAAAGACAATACTCGGCAAATCCCCCCGGAAATTGATAGCCGATTGCGTAATTATCTTCGCAGCAATTCCCCTGGCCGCTCAAGCACCACGGGCATTCACCGCAGGGGACATCCGCGCCAACCGCCAGCTTCTCACCAACCTGAAATCCCTCCACTCCTCTGCCTACAGCGGCAATCTCACCAGCCACTTCATGCCCCATAATGGCCGGGAACTTCACGCGCTTGTTCCCTGTCCGCAAAATCCTGATATCGGATCCGCAGACCGAACAGGCAGCCACTTTCACTAAAATGGATCCCGGCACAACCCGAGGAAGAGGCACTTCCTGAATGGTTAGGGTATTCAGCTCTCTCAACACCGCCGCTTTCATTCGTTCTGAACTCATATTCCCTTCACCTTGAAATCAAAGAGTATATTTTCCTGCCATCCATCTCTTTTATTTTTTCCACCGATAATGCCGGATGCACTTTCCCCGAGGCCTGTACCAGGCGCACATCATATTGACGCAATTTCCCCTCAATATCAAAGGCCGGATAAATTTGTATTAATCTTTCTTGATATCTCTTTAATTCCTCTACTGATAAGACCCGCCGATGCCACAGCAGCCAGTACCCAAACCCCTTTTTTAAAAGATCATCCGAAATAATAAAATCATTTCTCGCGTAGAAAGATTTATACGCGTCATCAGGCAGCATGAAATCAAGCCATCGCCCTTCCTCCCAATTAAAAATTTTAGCAAATAAGCACAATCTGTCCATAATCTCTTCCGAAGAGATATCATTGTTAAAGGCGTTCACGAGCAGGGTGGAATAATGTGAACGGACCGGCAGCAGCAGATTGACCGGGATATCCTCCGCAACCAGCGTGCCCTTCGCTGGTGCCGCGGAAAGCAGCTCGGTTAAATTTGTCTCCACCGCGGCCATGCGGCCAGCTACCCCCTGTTCATGCTGGGCATAGGCCCTCAACCCGGAGCTGATGATCACAAAAGAGATGCCAACGATCCCCAGGCCCACCCAAAGCAGACTCTTGTTCATAAAATATCGCTGCAAGAATAGATGAAACCTTTGGGCCAGGGTGTTCTTAAGCCGATGATGAAACAATGGTTTAAAGGGCAGAGAGACAAAATAGATGATCGGCAGATAATATAAATACCGGGGGAAAAAATTCCCGATACGGATCGAAAAAAGGTGCGTCTGAAAGAAAGCGCCCAAGACAAGATGGAGATTGAGGATCAAGATCTCCACCCCTATCATAATAAAGACCGGGGTAAATTTGTAAAACAATTCATAATAATCCGCGCAGTACAGGCGAATAAAAAGGATCGTTAATCCCACCGGCAAAAAATATGACCAGACAAATCCCCAGGTATTGATCACCACCCCGGCCTCTCGAGGCAGGACCCCTAAGTTTTGAATCACGCGGCCTTCGAACCCGGGAGAACATCCAAAGATCTTGATCAGATAAGGAGCGATCAAGATGGCCAGGAAGATCCCATTCACCATCAGCACCCGCGGCAGGGGCCGCCAGCCAGAACCCTTCTTCTGAATTAGATAAGTGAAGATGAGATAGGCAAACCAAAAGATAACTCCAGCGACAAAGTTAAAGAGATAGACGTAAGCATTCAATGCCCACAAGAGTGTCAGCAGCAGGGCCCGGGGCATAGAAATCTTGTACGTCGCGGTGGTCAGATAAAAGGTTAAGATAAAAATGAAAAAGGTTAAACTCGGGGACGGCGTCCGCGTGATCTCCAGCGGGATTAAACTCGCCATTGACATCAGGTGCTGTGGCTCAATCAAGGCAGCGAAAATAAATTTCAAAGAGGAGAAATTATTATAGAAGGTGATCCCCAGAAAGGCCAGGAGGACCGCCCCGGCCAGGAGGACATACCGCCGGTAAAATAAAACCAGCAGCCAGAAGGAACACAGAGGGAACACAACATGCATGAACAACAGATAGCTGTCGATATGAGAAAAACAAATCCATTTGAAAATAACACCCTGCAAGAATATTGTAATCGGAGGAAATACTGTCAATCCGCTTTGTTCCGGGAAGGCCATGGGGGCAGAAGGCAATAGATTGGTCGATGAAAATTGCTGAGCAAATGGCAGATAACAGTACGTCTCCTCAAAGGTGAACGGTGTTGTATTCACCACGGCGTACAGATGCGGCCATCTTGAAAGAAACAATATAAGGAAATCCTTGAAGCCGAAAAGAAACCCGAGGAAAATTGAAAAGAAGAAAATAAAAAATCTTAAATTCATATTTTCTTTCATGTAAGTCCAAATTAGCGCGCCCCAATGGCAAGCCAATGAAGTGAATCCGAACCCAGTCCCGATGCAGTCGGGACGG
>CAYJUK010000073.1:0-8141 GCA_964373335.1 uncultured Planctomycetales bacterium
GACATGTTGCACCGATAAAAAGATCGTGGCCGGCACGCTGTACTTTTTCAATAATGGATAAATATATGTATAGTTATCACGGTAGCCGTCATCAAAGGTCAAGATCAAGGGCGATGGCGGCAGGGTCAGAAGATTATTCAGACACCTCTTCAGGTCTTGAAAACTGATGATCGAAAAATACCGTTTGAAGAATTTGAGTTTTTCCTCAAACTCTTCCGGGGTCGAGGTGATCACTCCCTCATCCCAGAAAAAATTCCGGGGTTGATAGGTCACCCGGTGCCCGGCTAAGATGGTCAAATCCTGAACCCTCCGCTGGAAGGCCAGTTTGAGCGTCGCTATCCGCGATAGGATGGGTAAAATAATTTTAGAGTTGATAGACATCGGAGAAGACAGCTCCTCGTTAAAGGGGTCGGCCCCCTTTTTTAAGAAACGATTACCTTAAACTTATCCACCGGGCATATTTATTTTTCCTAAGTCTCTCATAACCGGCCCGGGTGAATTCGGCAGCATAATTGAGTGTGTTGTCTTCCATTTGATAACTTGGCATATCGTTCTTGCCTATCGGGTCAATGATATGATCCCGGACAAATTGAATATTTAAAGCCGCTCGCCTTTCTTTGCCAGCAGAAGCGGCTTCCCGTTCAGCTCCACGGTCATCGGCAAAGTCGAAACTGAACCTGACGGAAACGATTTCCTTGCTCGCGAATTCTTTCAGGATTTTTTCATCCTCCCGCTGATAGCGTTCTCTGATCTTGGCTCGATGCTCTTCTCCGGCGGCGAGTTTTTTATTCGAACCGATGTTCATCTGAACCGCGTAAAACATTCCGAGCGCTAAAATCACGACAATAAACAGGGTAAAAATTCTTTTTTCTTTGGACGTAAGCCCTTCAGTCCCGGTGAACTGTTCATTGACGCGCGGGTGTAACAAAAACGCTAAGGAAGCGAAATTAAATAGAACGAAAAAAATGACTCCCCACTTATTCCAGCTTGCAGGAAACAGCCAATAGCCACGATAAAGGAGCATAAGAACACTAGCTATGGAGAGGACTTTAATAAGGGATTTTCTTGCTTTCAAATTGCGTTTAAGTAAAAGAACGGCTGATCTAGCCCCCGATAAAAAAAACCATCCCACCGCAATAATAAGCGAACCAATAACAACGCCTAACCCGGTCAAGTTTCCTCCGCCCCAGGTTGTCACGGCTATCATATCCGCGGCGAACCAGGTAAAGCCGTCAAATAAAGACAATGTGCCCAGCAGTAAATAAATTAACGCCAGGCCGATACCGACTACATTTATCCCCATCAAAATTTTCTTATCCATTTATTTCTTTCTCCCACACCCTCGCCAGCCGTTCATCCAGCAATTCCTGATTTAATAACTTTCCCTCGCGGGCGATGAGCGATGGGTCGCGAGCCCCGGCCATATAAAATATGTCTGCCAAATACCTGTCAAATTTATCGGTACGATCTTTATAGGTCTTCACAATAATATACTCGCACTTTTTCAGCCGCGACTCGACGAAGCGTTTGGCCTTTTTGCCTTCCTCGGTGTCGAGTTCCGGGCAATCGATCCCGCGCAGTCTGAGTTTCTGGCTGATCGAGACCTCGCCATTAAAATCAAATGAGGTCAACAGCGTGTCAGCGTCAATCACTTTATCGACCTTGGCCTGGTAGGTGAAGATTTCATCCGGGGAAGCGTCGCTTTTCCGGGCGCTTAAGATTCCGCCCTTAAGAAACTCGGGCTCCGCGATCTCGCCTTCCTTAAACCGCGGTCTATCCTCCGGCAAGGGATACTGCAGCCGAAACCCCAAATCAAGAACTAAAGGACTTCTATCCAGCAACGACTTATTCGCCTTGACGATCTGGTAAGTGTGGAGTTTTCCTCGAGTGAATTTGAGCTGGGGAACCGGTTTGTCGTTGTTGTCAGGGGCAGACAGCGCGCGTTTGGCGGATAGATATTCTTGAACTTCGTGCGTGTCCCAATTTTTACGAATAATTTCTCTCTCAAGCTTGCTTCGTTCAGCTTTGTCCTTAATAGTAATGAGTGTCCGGTAATGGCCCCAAGTCAATTCTTGCCCTGGGGCAAGAATTGGGTAAGTCCGGTAAAATCGCACTGCCCGGCTTAATGTAGTCGCATCCCGCCCAACATCCTTGGCCAACTTCTCATAAAGAGTCGCCCCGTACTCCGCCCGCTTCTCATGCGCCAAAAGGTGTTCGTGAATATACTTCCCGACCTGCCAGTACCCTTCCGCCCACCGGCGTTTGATAAAAAGCTCCAGCTCCGAAAGCTCCCGCGAAACTTTTCTGACAAGGGCGGGGTAGGTGTTGGATTTGATTAAGGATTTTGGCATAACGTTGTCCTAGGGGAATCGGGACACATCCTATTTTGGGATGTGTCCCGATTCCCCCCGATTCCCAGAAAAAATCAACCAGACACGGCCTCCCCTTTTAAAACTCCCCTCACCCGCCGCAGTTGATTGATCAAATAAAATTTCCAATCCTTTGGACTGATCAAGACATCACACACCCCGCGCTTATCCTTGGCCAGGTGCCATTTGTAACTGCCTTCCCTGGCCTTATAAAAATCGTAAAAACAAAATCCCCGCTTAATCGCGTCCTCGATATCGTAACTGCGTTCGATTAACCCCAGTCCGATCTTGGTTGATACCGATTGATCGTACGCCGGCAGATAAAAATAGACCGTGCCGGCAAACTCTAATTTATGACTTGCAGCCACAATCCTTTCATTCAGATGAAGCAGCCGGACCGAGACCCAGCGGTTTTCCGCGAAGCGCTCCAAGATTTTCTGATGAAATGCGGTGAACCTGCGGCTGGTAAAAAGTCCGCTTTGGCCTTGCGCTCCCCATTTTTGCTGATGGAGTTCTTGAAACGACTTAAAGGCCGCGACGATCTCATGGGTCTCGGTGACATTCACGCTCCTGACCGAACCCAGCGCCGCGATCTCCTTCCTGCCCCGTTTGATCTGATCCCGCCATTTCTTGCTCAGGCTCGAGAGATATTCTTCCCACGACCGCGGCAGCTCAATCACGGCGCAATCACTCGACTGAAGAACGCGGTGGAAATTGCGGCCGTTGATATGCGGTTGATGAATCGACTTGAGCACCGTCGCGTTTAAAAAAAGTGAGTCCTCTGGCGATCCCCGCCAATGGATTTCATCCCACTCTTTTCGGTTGAGGCCCTCTTGAAGATGCTGATGAATCAGTTGAAGGACCTCGGAATTTGTGTCTTCGGACAAGACATCCAGATAATTCGAACAGACTTCATCTCTCCGATCTTCTCCGCTCCCGAGAAACTCCAGAACATTCCGCGATAAAATCCGGCCCACCCGTTTCCGGCTGATCACAAACGGCGCCAATCCGGTTAACTTTCCTTGCTTGTCCCGCGCCAGAATGATGTGGAGCCCGCGGTCACTGCCAAAAACCTCCCACCACGTGAACAGCCATTCCCAGGTCATATAGACCGATGGCCGCGGGACGCGCTTTAAAAGCGCGTTCCATTCTTCTTTGAGAGAACGAAACTGTTCAACTTGAGTGATCACTGATAGATTCATTTTTTTGATAGTCACCTTTCTTAGCTCATAGCTGATAGCTCAAAGGTCATAGGAAGATTTCCCTATGAGCTATGAGCTATTTCTTCCATTCATTGCCCCACACACAATCCTGATAAAATTCTTTATAAAATCAGGCCGAAACGAAATCAAAGGATACGCGGAGATTGATTTCAGCATATAGGTCATGGCCTTCTTCCATTCCCCGCAGGTTTTCAGTGTGCGTGCGCAGGCAAAATACCGGCCGCCGTAACTTTTCCTCATTTGTCCGCGGTTCACCGGGTAATCCCCCGGGTTAAAGATTTTGTCGAGTAATTTCAATTCATTGTGCAGCATTTTTTCCGCGTTGGCCGGCGAACTGACGCTGTTGGGCTTAAGCCAGGCCTCATAAAGACACTCTTCCACAAACCGCACTTCATAGTTAAGGCCGATCCTCAGCCACATGTCCCAATCCTCGGTCCCGCGCAAGGCCTCATCGAACGGCCCTAACTTCTCAAAGCATTCCCGCCGCACGAGCGAGGCGGACCCGCCGCCGACAATATTGCCCTGAAGCATCTCACGGATGAACTTCTCCTTGTTCGTGTAATTTTTTAAAACAAGCTGTCCCTGGACCAGACCGTTATGATCCACGATCATCTCCCCGCAGGCCACCAGCCCGGCCCGGGGATCTCTCCGCATGATCGCCGCCTGCTTCTCCAATTTCCGCGGCAGCCAGATGTCGTCGGCATCGAGAAAGGCGACGAACTCTCCTTGAGCGGCCTTCAGTCCTGCGTTGCGCGCGCTCGCCGGCCCGCCGTTGGGTTTACGGATCAAGGCCACCCGCTCCCCAAAGTCCTTCACCTTTTCCGCGGTCAAGTCCGTTGAGCCGTCGTCCACCACAATCACCTCGATCGGCTGATACGTCTGGCCCAGGGCCGACCGGACCGCGTCCGCGATATCCTTCTCGCTGTTATAGGCTGGGATGATGACGCTGATCAGTGGGTTCATATTCATAGGTCAAAGCTCAAAGGTCAAAGCTCAAAGCTCATAGGACGCTCTATACAAGAATCCTTACTAATAGCTAACAGCTAAGAACGCAATCGGACTCTTTCTTTGCTCTTAGCTCTTCGCACTTGTGACCTGTCACCTGTAACTTGCAACATGTGACTCGCTGACTCACAAGAGCCAACGGGTCAATGGAGCTCACCTTTAATCATCCTCAAGATATTCTCCTTCGTAAAAACCTGCATATCCTTCGGGTTCTCCAGGAATCGAACGACATCGTCATTCACCTTCTGCCAATCGGTTTTCTCAACCTTCGAGTAAAGAAATTCCCGCCAGTTATTTTGATTCGGATCGTCTCCCTGCCAGCCGGTCTGGCGAATGGCGTTTTGCAGTAAAAGGATATTGGGAGACACATCCTTAAATCGAGTTAAAAACCACCCCAGGTCATAATAATCACGGCCCTTCGTGTATTTCCGGTTCAATAAAGCGGCTAACTTTCCTGCCAAAAATGATGGAAGATCATACGCTAAAAATGATAAAGGGAAAAACTTATTCACAATCTTGGTGGTCAATTCAGCCCCTGAAGGGGGATTGGTGTCAAGCTCCAGTTTGACAGCAAATTTTTGTCCTTTGAGCGGAGAAATCCCGGCTTCATACATCAGACCGCTGAATCTAATGAAAGTCGATTGAACGGTTTTGACGGTTTTGGTCGTCATGTCCGGTGAATATCCCGCCAGAATCAATTCCTCTTTGACTCTCTTCATCAAATCCAGAAAAGAGGTTTTCGGAGTCTTGTTCAAGGAAAAATCAAGGTCTTCGGAATAGCGAGGAAGATCATAGAGGAACCTCAAGGCCGTCCCTCCAAGAAAAATCCAGTTTCGCAGAATCCCTTGATCCTGAAGAATCCTTAAGATATACGCCTGCAGATACTCTCGCATGATGTTGAATTTCGCGCTGGCCCCGCTCCTCGCGGAGACCAACTCCAGACAATAATCTTTCATAACCTCTTTTCTTTCCTTTTATTTTCCTTGATGTATTTCATCAGAAGCCTGGCCGCTTTCATCACCTTGGGTTTTTTAAACCTCTCAGCGAACGTTTGGAGGTTTTTGGTATTGATATTTCCCAAAGACTGAAGCCTCATTTCATCCACATACTCTTCGGTGACAGGAACATGTTTAAGATAAAAGAAATCGAGCAGGCTCTTCTCCGCTGTGGCAACAAAGGCCGTTTGTTTATTCACCATGACCGATTGATACCCCCAAAATAAGGAACTTTGAATATGCTGGTAATCAAAGACTCCCAATGGTGTTTCAAATCTGCCCGGCCGCTTCGTCGTCACACAGGTAAACGCGCGGACCGCTTCCGGAATCAGATTATGAAACTCAAAGGCCTTTTCCAGGCTGATATATGAAGGCTTTTGGATGATCGAAGCCAGATAAAGCTCAAAGAGATCGACCTTACGGAAGGGACCAGCCAGGACATAAAGTCCTCTTCTCAGTTGCATCAGCTTGCCCGCCAGCTCCCACCGACTGAGCTGAACCTTAAGGCCATTGAGATCGATTCCTTGAGCCAGGAGCATACTTGTGTCAATAACCGGTAGTTCTTGAATCGTCCTCAGGAATTCTTCAAATTTCATATCATTAATTTAACATATTTGATAAGTTATTGCAACGTATTATAAGTCCGCCTGACCTCGCCACCTTATGGCTATTGGATCTTAGCTCTTGGCTCTTCGCTCACAGCTCATAACAAAACCTTTCCCTATGACCTATGACCTTTCAGCTATGAGCCAACACTTTCTCATACATCTTGACATACTGCTCCACAATCACTTCTTTAGAAAAGCCGCGCACCGCCTGCTCGCGGGCCTTGCGGGCGATGTCCATCCTGCGGACATGGTCAAAATATTTCACCATCGCCGCCGCCAGCTCCCCTGTCTTCGACATGTCAACACTCTCGCCGCCTTCTCCAATCATCCATTCCTCCACCGGATATGGATGCACCATCGCCGGCGTGCCAGAAGCCAGCGCCTCCAGAAGCGCGATCGGCATCATCTCTTTAAGCGAGCAAAGTACAAAAAGATCCGCCATCTGGTGCACCTGAGGCATGATCTCAGGCCCCTGATTCTGCAAGAAACGAATCTTATCCCCCAAGAGTTCATAGCCGAGCTTGATGATCTGATCGGTCTCCTTCGTTGTTGAGCCAGCGATCACCAGATAAACCTGCTGATACCCCGACTGATGGAGCTGATGGATTTCCTTGATCAGATGATCAAGCCTTTTATGTGTCTTCTTGATGGCCGCGACCGATAGAACCACGAATCCATTGTCCGGAATATCGAACTGCCTTCTTAACCCGCGGCCGTTGGATTTACAAAGGAACCCATGATCAATCCCATTCCAATAAGGTTTAAAACGTAAGGTGTCAACGAAATTCCCGATGGCAAACCAGCCCGGATGCTCGCCGCAATGAGTCACCGCTTCATCGAGATGATGCGGCGCCAGATGCTGGATATAATCAAATTTTTTCAAAAACCAAAACGGCTCCTCGGTGCCGTGGCCCAGGATCACCTTGGACTTCAGCAGCCCGAACCGCCGCGCGCACTGGAGGGCTTGAGCCACATGCGCGTCCTGGGTGTGAATAATATCGAACCCCTCGCGCCTCGCTTCACGGATCAGACTTAAGGCAAACGAGGTCTCCTCGATCTGTTCACCCGAGCCCAGCCCGATATGCCATAAAGATTTCGGCAAGACCTTGGTCAGCCGGGTATTCAAAGGAGTATGCTCTTTAATCGAAGGGATCACCCGCTCAAAGGCCGAATGATTCGCGCCGCTCCCTTTGCAGAGCGTCACCTGAAGCCCCTTCTCTTTCAAGGCATGGGCCGTATCCCTCGCCCACGTCTCCACCCCGCGCTTGACGTGCTCAAGCTTAGCGGAGGTAATGGCGATTTTGGAGTTGGAGAGGTTATGCATAATAAAAATAAAATGGTTAAGTATATTGGTTAAGGTTAAGAAGCCTGTATGGTTTAGGGGTTAAGGTTTAGTGTCAAAACCCTCCCTCTTTTTAAATTTTGACCATGCCATTGAAAGTTTGTATAACTGTCTTCCGGAAATATCGTAAGTCTCAATTAAATTCTTACACGTTTCAATATTCACATTTCTATAATATAAATCTTTCACCTGTTCAAGACTAACCATCGTCTCATTACATTCTCCCATTGCATCATCAAGATATTTTTGAAATCCTGATTTCTGATGTCGTTTGGCGTACCCTTCTGCAATTAATCTTGGAATGGCTTTGGATGATCGACTCAATTGATCTTTTAAATCATACTTTTCACTCTCTGGGATATGAGGAATAACTTGTGTCATGACCACCATCATCGCGCTATAAGTATTCTGATAGACAATTAAATCTCTAAAACTTTTTATTGATTTTTTCTCTATCATTTCACTTAACCCTAACCCCTAAACGATACTGGCCTCTTAACCCTAACCCTAACCTGTCTTCTTGAATCTTGTGACTTTGTAATCTGACTTACTCACCAACGGATCAACAGGTTAACTCACTAACTGGCCAACTCACTAAC
>CAYJUK010000073.1:8241-10499 GCA_964373335.1 uncultured Planctomycetales bacterium
GGCCAACTCACTAACTGGCCAACTCACTAACTGGCCAACTCACTAACTCGCAAACTCGTTAACTCGCCAACACTTCCCTATACACATCCTCCAACTTCCTAACTTCCTTCTCTATATTATAGTGCTCTTCGATGTGCCCGCGGCCAGCCCGGCCCATCTCTGCCCAGCGCTCCGGATGCTCAATCAAATACGCGAGTTTCTCCGCCAGCGCTTCCGGGTTCCGCTCTGGAACCAAGAATCCGCTTTTCCCATCCACCACGACCTCTGGAATATCAGCGTGAATCGTTGAGACAACCGGCAGCCCTGAGGCCTGCGCCTCCAACAAGACCGTCGGCGCCCCGCCCTCGCTGTCGCCGTCTTTGGCGGTGACACTCGGCTGCAACAGGATGTGCGCCTCCTGAATCTCTTCTCTCAGGACATTCAATGGTTGATAACCCAGCAGTTGAACATACGTCCCCAGATTTTCCTTGGCAATCAAATCTTCCAATGGCTGTCTCAAGGCCCCATCCCCGATCACCCGGAATTCGATATTGGGATGAGACTTAACCAAAATCTTGATGGCCATTAAGGCATATTCCAGCCCCTTTTTCTCCACAAACCGTCCGCAGAATAAAATACGCACATTCTCACCCACCTCCAGCCGGCGTTCCTTAAATGGGATTCCCCGAACATCCACCGCGATATGCTGAACGCGGATCTTCTTGACCGGACAGCCCAACGCCTGTAGCTGCTTTTTCATATGATTCCCTTCCACCAGAAACAACCGCCCCGCTTCAAAGAGCCGCTGATACCTTTCCCGCCAGCCGTCCTTCTGCGGCAGCATCGAGACATCGTAGCCGTAAAAGGTGGTGATTAATGGCAGCCGGGAATTCTTTTCCATGACCTCCACCCCGTCCGGACCAAAATGCGCGTGGATCAATTGAACATTATTCTTTTTGATCACCCTCTCGAAGAAGATGTCTCGTTTAAGGAACCTGCGATAACACCCCTCTTCAAACCAGTTCCATGTATAAGGCCGGCGCCGGGGCCGATCAATGATATCTTCAAACGGAAACAAATGAAGATTTTCTACTTTATTAGTCAAGACCACCGGCTTAAACGCTTTCAGATGTTTCAAATAATAATAAATAAAGGTCTCGGTCAGACCCAGGTAATGGCTTCGATAATGGAGGATTGTTTTAGTCATGTTATTTATTCGGTCAATTTCTTCCCTTTCCTGAGCCAATCGTTACCTAATCATGCAGTTCCCAGTGTCCTCCTTTATCGGGACCGATACGTTTTAAGACGCCTTTATCTTTTAGTTTCTTTAAATTCCACTCAATTCCTCGACGAGTAAGGCCAATTTTAAGTTGCAACTCGTTTTGCGTGATTCCTGGGTTCTCTCTAATCAATGCTAGCATTTTCTCCACAGTTTTCTCCACAGTTTTCTCCACAGCCTTCTCCACAGTTTTCTTCTCAGTGGGCTTCAGCGCGTATTCCGGACTACGATAAAATATGGCCCGAAAGAATGTGTCAACTTCAAAGACCGGCTCTTTAAGACCCGACTGACTCATGAACTTGCGCATCCTCCCAATGCCCGATCCCACGCGTTCCACTTTATGCATCCGGTGAAACAAATCAGCGATCATAAGATTTCTACGGACAGACTCTTTCCCCAAATTTTCCTTAGTCAGACCCGCTGGAAGCCCGCCCGGATTAACGATTTCAACCCGGTCATCAAAAACGTTCACGGAAATATTCGTTCCTCTCATGCTGTAATCCCGATGAATGATCGCGTTGACCACCGCTTCCCTCAAAGCGTCAATGGGAATCTCATAGATGTCATGCCGATCCACCTCGCGGATCTCACTGCGCACATTCAAATGCTTCTTAAGAAAGGCGATCGATTCGCTGAACTGAGTGAATAAATCATCCCGGACATCTTTACGGTCATAAATATGCGTTTTACTTGTTCCCTTAAACGCTCCAAGAATTGTTTCGCTGTACGGGATGAACCGGTTAATGTCATTGGCGAACATCAACGAAGCGGCGTTATTGAGCTTGCCATCTTTATAAAGCCCTAAACTTGCCAAGAATGACGTGAGATTAGCTTTATTAACCCGATAGGAGGTTTGGGATTCATGAAGAAACGCTTTGATCTTAGCAAGCGATACGTCCTCAAGATTAAAATCTTTCCGCGGTACAACCTCAAAAGAGCTGACCACGGTAACGCGAAAAATGCTTCGCAATTCTTATTGTGACAATTTCTGACTTAACGC
>CAYJUK010000074.1:0-10338 GCA_964373335.1 uncultured Planctomycetales bacterium
TTGATCTGCCCATAAATTCTTGACATTGAGTTTGTTAAAAATCAGTTTAACAAATTACTGTTGTATGATTTTTGGGCTCGTAGGCTGACGAGCCAAATTGCTTGGGCTTGGATCACTACCAGCCGGGATTTTCACCCTTCTCTGAACCATTGCAATTCAAAGATCCCGAAAGCAAGTGGGTGTAATATATTTGAATTATTAAAGCTTGTCAAGTTCTTTGTCCTTTTTTATAATGACGACAACCCATTAAGTTAAAAAATGATGCTTCTAGAGAAAAAAATCGCTAATCTTCTCATCCAAAAGAATAAAACCCTTTCGATTGCGGAGTCATGTACCGGAGGGCTCCTCACTCATCGTCTAACCAATGTCCCCGGGAGTTCCCAGTTTTTTAGATTAGGCGTTATTGCTTATAGTTATGATAGCAAGGTCAAGGTCCTCAATGTCCCTTCATCCCTGATTAAACAATTTGGGGCTGTCAGTCGACCTGCGGCACAGGCCATGTCCCAAAGCGTGAGAAAGATCCTAAGATCAGATATTGGGATCGGGATCACTGGGATTGCAGGTCCTGCCGGTGGGACGAAAATTAAACCTGTTGGACTTGTTTTTATTGCCATGAGCAGCTCTGCTTACACCTTCTGCCAGGAATACTATTTTAAAGGAACAAGATTGCAGATCAAGCAACAAGCGGCGACCCAAGCTCTCAAACTTTTTTTAAAATTTTTATGAATGATTCTCTTCGCACTTTTATTGCCATAGAATTGAAAGCTGAACTTCAAAAAGCCTTAGCGTCTGTTTTAGATCAATTGAAGAAAATCCCGAGTGATGTCAAATGGGTGTCACCAGGGAATATTCATATCACCTTAAAATTCCTAGGGGATGTCGCCGCGCTCAGGCTCCCTGATCTCTTACAACATCTGTCCTTGATCTTGGACAATTTCCCTTCATTTATCATTGAATTAACAGGGTTGGGGGCTTTCCCTGGATTGGAATCTCCACGGATTCTTTGGGTAGATGTTCAATGTAACAATCATCAGATTGAAGACCTGATGAAGGCCATCGATGAAGAATTTCTCCCATTGGGATTTGATAAGGAAAATAAAGACTATCATCCCCACATCACCTTGGGGAGACTGCGTTCTCCCAAGAATAAATATCTTCTCAGCAAAGCACTTAAGGAAATTCAAATGCCTAAGAATCTTCATCAAAAAGTCGAAAACATCACCTTGATGAAAAGCACATTGACCTCGCAGGGCCCTCTTTATGAACCTCTCGGCAGATGTCCTTTATTGGCTTTTTCTTAACTAAAATCGTTTGTGGTAGTCAATATCTCTACGTTTGTACTCTTGGATCTACTGTCTTTAAAGAAACAAACGTCAATAAGTCATTGAGAATCCACCTGAGTGGTTCGGCCGCAATGCGAACATTTGATATGGGTGCCAGCAAATAATGGAGAGATCTGCATGACCTTGCCGCAGAGACACCGCACCGATTCCCAGCTTTCAGACTTCCTTTGATAAACCTGTGGTTCTAAGGTTGCCCTTCTCTGGAAGGCTTGTTGTCTCTCGGTAGTAATATCCTTTTCACCTACCAGCGTATTGACTGTCATCATATCTTCGAGGGGTACATCAATCCTGCTGTTACACCGGGGACAATGAATCTCTGGATGTTTAAAATCAGGCGGGACCTTGATCTTCAAACCACACACACAGGTTACGAAAACAAATCCATTCGCGGCCCGCAAAAGATCTCCGATATCTCTCATTTGAGTCTTATGATTCCGCTCTTTCAATAGTTCAGCAGGGGATGCTTCTCGAATAGAAATCATAGCGTTGTCTTTTAGTCCTGAGGCAGGGATGAGAGTTTCTTTTCGGCCAGAGACTTTTTCATAAGCCGCTTGATAATCTTGATAATTCGCCTGTCCCATCATACTGCGTAAAATACGAATCCGATCCTTGACCGGAGGATGAGTGCTTGTCCAGTGGGATAACCTTTCCTCGACAGAACTCAAAGGATTGACGATAAACATAGGGGCAGTCACGGAATTAGCCAAATGGAGCCTCTCCGGAGACAATGCGATTTTCTCCAGCGCTGAGGCTAACCCTTCCGGATAACGTGTCAAGCGGGCAGCCGTAGCGTCCGCCAGATATTCCCTCTTTCGAGAGATGGCAAAATAGAGTAACTGGGCAAAAATGGGAGCCAAAATGGCGATCACGATCCCCACCAAAATTAAGATGGCTTGGGCCTGCCCGGCGCCCTTAAACTCTCTTTTTGAGCTAAATCGTGGATAAGATCTAGAAGAGTACCAGGTCCCTCGAATGAAGACCTCCGCGATCAAGGTAATGCTTCCTAATAAAATACCGGCCATAGACATGAAAAGAATATCCCGATTAAGGACATGCGACATCTCATGGGCAATGACTCCTTGCAGCTCATCACGGTTTAATCTTGCCAGCAGGCCTGAAGTCACGACAACGGCGCTTTTCTGCGGACCAATCCCGGTGGCAAAGGCATTCGGGGCTTTATCCGGCATCAGATACAACTTTGGCATGACCGGAAGATTGGCGGCAATCATCATCTCTTCGGTGACATTATAAAGTTGAGGATGAATTTCGGGAGTCAGGGGCTGGGCCTGAGTCAGGGATAAAAAGACCTCCGCACTGGAAAAATATCCGATAGAGGACATCACCAGCCAGACACCGAGCGCCATCATTAATCCAAACCATCCCCCCTCGAGGGGATCAATCGCGAGGCCGGCAAAAAATCCCAGCAAAAGAAGACAAATCCCCATGCCCAAAAAAAGGAACAGGGATTTTCTTTGATTGGATCGGATAAGCTCCCACATAGGTTATTGGGATTCTTTTTTAAGGGAAAGAAGATGAATGGTCATCTTAACGCAAAAGAATTAGGATCAATTGGAATTTTAAGAAAAATTGACCTTGGGAACCTCTTTTTCCTTGCTGTCGATGACCTCGAAGAACTCCTCTATTCGAAAAGCGAACATATTGGCTACGAAATTGGAAGGGAACATCTGAATATTATTGTTGTAAGACAAAACCTGATCATTATAGTTTTGGCGGGCAAAGGAGATCTTATTTTCTGTGGACGTCAATTCTTCCTGTAAAGATAAATAATTCTGATTAGCCTTAAGATCAGGATAATTTTCAACCACCAGTAAGAGGCGGCTGATGGCACCGCTCAAATCACTCTCCGCCTTAGCCTTCGCCGCGACCCCATCCGCATTGACCGCAAGTCCCCGGGCCTTGACGACATTCTCCAATGTCTCCCGTTCATGTTTAGCATATCCTTTGACTGTTTCGACCACATTGGGGATAAGATCATGCCGTCGTTTCAACTGCACATCGATTTGGGACCAGCTGTTTTTTACCTGATTTTTCAGCTGAATCAGCGTATTGTAAATTCCGATGAATGACAGAAAAATGACAAACAAAATTCCCAGAATAATCAAAACGGTTATCATGCCTTCCCTCCTCTATAAATCACAAACTGACTTTTCGATAGAGAGGCTGCAATCTCTCCCTATCTCTTTCCTAAGATGTCTTTTAGGTAGCCCAAAACACGATGGTCTTTACCGAAACTCCCCCTCTGGATCATCTTTTCTAATTCTCCTTCATCACACCAAAGACCATCATTGTCCTGACATTGATCAATGAGAATCTTTTGATCCCAACCCCGGATGTGAAATGCTTTTTCGACCCCAATTTTAAAACAAAATTGGGGTTCGACGGGCAGTACCTCACCCACAGGGTGAGAATCTTCGCTCGTTGCTCTCTTAAGGACGGGATTTTGTTCTAATTCGGAGTTGGGGGGTTGACTATTACCACAATTGACCTTAATCATTTTTTTATGACAGATAGGACAACGGACTCTTCTTTCTTTGGTTGTGTGATCTGGCGCAAAAGATTTTAATAAATCCTCTTGCCATTGAGTCCCCTCTAATAACAATTCCAATTCCCCCGCATCCAGCCAAATCCCTTTGCAGGACAGACAATAGTCAATTTCGACTTGATCCAATTCCAGGACAATCAAGGGCTGCTGGCAAACGGGGCAGTGCATTATCGACTTCTATCCCTCAACTTTGCGAGTAATCTTAAGATTTCGACATAAAGCCAGATCAAGGTAACCATCAATCCAAATGCGGCAAACCATTCCATATACTTAGGGGCCCCCTGCGAAGCGCCCTTTTCAATAAAATCAAAATCCAAGACAAGATTCAATGCCGCGATAATCACCACAACGACACTGAATCCGATCCCTAAGGGACTGCTGGCGTACATTAATCCAATAGAATTCCCAAAGAATCCCATAATGATATTCACCAAATAAAGCAAGGCAATAGCTCCCGTCGCGGCAAAAATTCCCAACCTAAAATTATCGGTAACCCTGATCAGTCCTGACTTGTAAATGGCTAATAAACAAAAAAGTGTTCCCATGGTCAAGGCCACGGCTTGAAGAACAATTCCCGGGAATCGCATCTCGAACAAAGCTGATATCCCCCCTAAGAATAATCCCTCACACAAGGCATAAATAGGGGCGGTGACTTTCGCCCATTCTTTTTTAAAGATAGTAATCATGGCCGTAATGAAACCCACCAGGAATCCCCCCATGACTAGAGGCAGAATCCCTGCTGTTGTTTGGGCAGCATTTTGTTCAAAATCAGTCAATGGCGAGGCAGTCACCAATTTACCCCAAACCCACGAGGCCCCAATAAAAATAATGGCCAATAAAATAAAACATTTATTAACGGTTCCCTGCAGGGTCATGGACTCACTCAATCCCTGGCCCCTGACCGCACTAAAGACATGTTCATTCAACACCGGATTTGAAGTACGCATAAGCCTTCCCTCCTCTTGATTAAACAATCATTTCATTAATCTCTAATTGATTTTTCATGTTGTTATCCTAATACATAACACTCAATTTTTCAACCCTGGAATTGCAGTTGACTGGGAATGCACGGGAATGCAGTTATCGATTGAACCCTAGAATTGTACTACAATTCCTGGTTTCAATTTATCTTAAAACAGGATATGAGATGAGATGGCTTGCCCAATAAAGTGCTATTTGCATTGTAATGTTCGTATAAAGGCCGGCCCCAACATCATCCATCATGATCCCTAAACTCCCCGGCCATCTTTCACACAAATAGACAGGAAAAACTTTAAACATATCAAAGGCACGAAATAAAAAATATGCGGTTAAGAGAACCGGCCCGGTGGCCGGAAGATTGTAAAAGGCGATGAGGCATCCAGCGACTTCATCTATAACCACACAGGAAGGATCCTTTCTCCGGCACTCTTTCTCCATTTGGCCGGAAAAAAGAAATCCCAACAACGTGATCCCCGCCAAACATAAGATATACCACAATGGCCTCTGATGCAATCCCAGAAATATCAAAACCCCGATGAGACTAGCGGCACTTCCCGGAGCAAAGGGAGAATACCCTATGTAAAAGAACGTTGCGATCAGTCGAGGCACAAAAGGACAATCCTTTTTCAAGCAACATCAATCATTTTTCTATTCTTCCACAAATACGCGAGCCCGGAAGAAACGGTTAGAGCGACCGTAAAGAACATGATCACATAAATACTGTTCAGCCACCAAAGTTCCAGGGCATGACCTTGGGGATAAATATGAGATTCCCGGAAGATCATAAAAAAGAGAATAGTCAATATGGCGCTCATTTGAGTCACCGTTTTCAATTTCCCTTCTTTCTCTGCGGCCAGGACCTGACCTTTGCCCATCACCCAAAGCCTAAGGACAGTAATCACAATCTCTCGGGAAAAGATCAGCAGGACCATCCAAGGCGTAATGATTTTTAAATTAACAAAACAAAAAAAGGCCGATAAAATTAAAAACTTATCGGCAATAGGATCCATAATCTTCCCAAAGTTGCTGACCGCATTATGTTTCTTGGCGATATAACCATCATAATAATCTGTAAGTGAAGCGATTGCAAAAATGATCGTTGCCAGAATGATGGGAATCATTCCATTTTTGGTCATAAAAAATAGAAAAATAAATGTTAAGAATATCCGTAAGACCGTTAGAAAATTGGGGACAGTCATTCCACCTCACCCACCAAGTCGTACTCATAGGCATCCGTAATAGCGACCGGAACAAAATCTCCCGGTTTTAAATCCTGGTGCGAATGAACGTAGACTAATCCATCCACTTCTGGGGCATCGTATTGAGAGCGTCCCAGATAAGTATTCGCTTCCTCTGTAACTTGCTCTTCAATCAACACCTGGAGCCTTTGACCAATAAAACCTTTCAAGGCCTCCCGGGAGATTTTCTGCTGATCCTTCATCAAGATGTTCATCCGTTTCTTTTTCGTTTGTTCACTCACCTGAGGGGAAAAGTGATAGGCAGGAGTGTCCTCCTCCCGGGAATAAACAAAAACGCCGACTCGTTCAAATTGAAAATCCTGCAAAAATTGCTGCAGTTCACAAAAATCCTCTTCCCGCTCACCGGGAAGCCCCACAATAAAAGTCGTACGGATCACACCGCCGGGAATTCGAGAACGGATTTTATTCAATAAACTGATGGTTTCCTGCTTGGTGATATGGCGGTTCATACTCTTAAGAAGATGATTGCTGATATGCTGCAAGGGAATATCGATATATTTACAGACCTTTTCTTCCTGGGCCATGACATCAATCAACTCATCAGTCACATGGGCCGGAAAGGTATAAAGCAGCCTGATCCATTGAATCTGACGAGTTGCCTTGGCTATCTCTCTTAAAAGCTGAGCCAGCCGCTTTTCCCGATAGATATCCATGCCATAAGCGGTGATATCCTGCCCAATAATATTAATTTCTTTAACTCCCCTTTGATCCAATAAGTGAATTTCTTTTAGGATTGAATCCATGACCCGGGAAACAAATTTTCCCTTGATGCCAGGAATCGCGCAAAAACTGCAACTATTGAAGCAACTCTCACAGATCTTGACATAAGCGAAATGAGACGGGGTTAAAGACACCTGTTCAGGAACCTCGGTCCGATTTAATCGAGTGATCCCCACAAAGGCATCAACCTCTTTCAATTCTTTGGCCAATTCGTGACCATAGCGCTGAGCCAGACAACCCGCCACAATAACCTTTTTGAGCTTCCCTTGTTTTTTCAATTCAATAAGATCAAGAATCGCGTCGATCGATTCCCTTTTGGCCTCTTCAATAAAGGCACACGTGTTGACAATCGCGACTTCCGCCTGATTCAAGTCCACAATCCTGTTGCCGTCTTTTTTCAACTGCGCCAGCATGACCTGGGCATCCACCAAATTCCGGGCACAGCCTAGGTTCACCAGACCAACCTTTTGTCCTAGAATCATCCGTTCGCGATGAAAATCAGCCAGGGTACGGAAGGATAATTTTTTCGCCAATCTATTTTTTAACTGATAGGCCATTTTTCGTAATAACCACCTCAGATGCCCGCCGATCTTCTTCTCCTAGAAGGCCGATGAATTTTCCATTCACCTCAAATTCGAGATACTGAAGATTTTTACCGGTGAGGACAATATTCTCATCGGCAGTCCAATGCTCCGCAGTTCCCTTTTTAAGCACCGATTGGAAAACAATATCCCCATCGACCTTGACTTGAACCCAGTTTTTTTTCTTAGCTAAAACCGTCAACTCCACATTTTTGAAAACCGCAGGGACAACGGGGGCCACCACAGCCACAACCGGTTCCTTAATAACGTTAGCCGTTGGAGGCGGAGGTTGAGTCACAACCGATTTTGTTTCGACTTTCCCAGCCTCGGGCTTTTTGATCTTCTCTTCCTTTTTCTGTTTGGCAAGAGTATCTTTATTGAGAGTCCCTGCATTTTTAACAGTCGCTTTATTTTTAACTGCCACCGTTGTGGGTCTTTTCCCCATCACCAGTCCAGCCAATTTAAAAACAATCAAGGCCGCTAAAAGGATCCCCACAATCTTGATCATTTGTCTTTTTCTCCGATGAGTCAAAAATTGATCTATCCGATCCCCAATGATTTCAAACAGAGAGACTGACTCATCCATCTTCATAGGCTGGGTTTGTTTCTGAGCCGGGAGCTGATCTAAAATAGTATTAATCTCCAAACCCAGGTATTGCGCGTAAATCTTCATAAAGCCTCTAAAGTAAAAAGGAGACAGATTCCGGATGGAATACCCTTCCTCAATAGCGCGCAGGGCATCCAAAGGGATTTTAGTGCTTTCATGCACCGTCTCTAAGGAAATCCCTTTCTCTTCCCGTGATTGTTTGAGCACGGCCCCTTTATGAATTGTCCCCATCACTGGCCTCTTTATTAGCATCCTTCATCTTCTTTAATAGCCACGCCTCTCGATCAACGAGGATATCCCGCGGCTTACTTCCGCAGTAGGGACCGACAATCCCGCCCTGTTCCATCATGTCAATCAGGCGGGCAGCGCGGGTATAACCTAAGCGCAGTCTTCTCTGTATAATAGACACCGAGGCCTGATTGGTTTCAATCACCAGACGGACAGCCTCATCATAGAGTTCATCCTTTTCATCGAATCCCCCGGCTTCTCCGCGGCTTTGTTGACTCAGGATACTGTCATCATAGATCGGTACCTGTTGATCCTTAATAAAATTGATAACCCGATTGATCTCATCATCCTTGACCAGACTGCACTGACCGCGGATCGGTTTGGCCTCTCCGGGTTTCATAAAGAGAAGATCGCCTCGGCCTAAAAGATTCTCAGCTCCATTCATATCTAAGACCGTTCGAGAATCCACCTTCGAGGCGACCTTAAAAGAAATACGAGCCGGGAAATTAGCCTTGATAACACCCGTAACCACATCAACCGAGGGACGCTGGGTGGCGAGGATCAAATGAATCCCAACTGCACGGGACAGCTGAGCCAAACGCGTGATCGCACTTTCGATCGTTTTCGCAGATACCTGCATCAAATCCGCCAATTCATCGATGATGACAACGATGTAAGGCATAATGTTTCCTTTTTCTTGAAAGCTGCGAATGTTGCGCACCCCAGCCTTCGACAGTTGGGCATACCGGGATTCCATCTCCCCAACCACCCAATTCAAGGCCGCCGACACCTTCTTGGAATCTGTCACCGTAGGACACAACATATGCGGGAGATCGTTGTAACCGGCCAATTCCACCATTTTGGGATCCACCATGAGAAATTTCACTTCCTCCGGTGAGGCATTGAATAACATCGACATGATTAAACTATTGACACAAACTGTTTTCCCCGAACCCGTCGTCCCCGCAATCAAGAGATGCGGCATGTCTGCCAGGTCCGCAATTAAAGGTATACCGGAAATCTCCTTGCCAATGGCTAACATTAATTTTGAGTTACCGTGGCCAAATTGACTTTGCGATAACAAATCCTTAAGATACACAGTGGCCATGGCACTGTTAGGCACCTCAATTCCCACCCTATTTTTTCCCGGAATGGGAGCTACAATGCGAATAGAATGAGCCTTCATGGCCAAGGCGATATCATCGGCTAAAGTGGTAATCTTCTGGACCTTCACTCCCGGCGCGGGTTCGAGTTCATACCGGGTAATAACCGGCCCTCGCTCGATATCAGCGACCCGGGCACTCACATTAAAATCAGCCAGCGTCGCCTCCAGGACTTGAGCCCCGGTCACCAGATCACTTTCCAATTTGCCGGCCGGGATTATAGGCGGATCATTTAACAATCCCAAATTCGGCAATTTATAATATTCCCCAACCATTTTGGGAGTTGAGATCTTTTCTGCTTCCGGGGGTTTTTTATCCCTGGATTCCAGAATTTTAATGACTGGCTTTGCAATGTCTTTATTCGCAACAGAGGCTTCTAATTCTTTGGGAGAAAAAATATTGAGTGTCTCTCCCTGCGGTTTTTGCCCCGCCAGAAGATCAGGTTTAGTCCCCCCGTTGAAACGCTCCTCAAATCTTTCTTTCCATTGTGGACGAGGGAGTTCCTTATTGATTTTTGCCTCTTTTGCTAATGGGGAAGAATGGGTCGGTGAACGCGGTAAGGATTGAGCGGATGTTCGATTTTGGAATCTCATCGCAATATCTTTTGAGGACAGCTTCAAAGACTCTGTAATCCGGAATAAAATCGGAGATAACAAAAACTCTCCAATCAAGATCGAGGTCAAGGCAGCGACTGTAAACAAAATAATGTAAGAACCCGTCCGTCCAAAATACTGAAGAAAAAATTCCGAGGTTAGATACCCCACCAGTCCTGCCCTTTGAAATCGCAGTTCCGACTGGGTGGGCCCCATCAAGTTAAAAAGAGCACTGATGACGCTCATCAAAACCAGGCAGCTGATGAGTTTAGCAACAGTTAACGTTAATCGACGGGCAGC